>NZ_BMGT01000001.1:722313-1083470 GCF_014640335.1 Edaphobacter dinghuensis
ATCCCCGGCGAAGAGGCGCCCGAGCAGGAAGGCTATCTGCGCCTGCCCGTCAACTCCAGCCACCACCAGGCCATCGCCATCCCCGGCGACGGCCTCCGCGTCTCGGCCCGCTGCCCGCAGGACGGCGTCATCGAGGCAGTCGAGGGCGGCCAGTCCGGTGGCGACACCGAGAGCAGCCACTTTGTCCTCGGCGTCCAGTGGCATCCCGAGCGCAGCTTCGAGATCAGCGCCGCCTCCCGCGCTCTCTTCCACCGCTTCATCGCCGAAGCCACGGCCTGGACGCCCCGCTCCATCCACACTTCGGTCTCAAAGTAGCAAGAAAGCTCGCACGGCGATGTTCCGCGAATGTTCCACGTGGAACATTGCCCTCATTCTTTCCTCTCCTCATTAAGTGTTCCACGTGGAACAATCCTCTGGCTGCAACGAAACTCACTCCTGAATCGCCATCCTGTTTCACGCCCATCCCAAAATGTTCCACGTGGAACACTCGCTTCCGCCCCAAAACTCACGTCATCTCGACCGGAATTGCGGGGTCCCCGACGAGCTTGCTCGTTGGGGTGCAAGCGTAGCGGAGTGGAGAGATCCCTGTATTTCGTCTATGTGCGGAGTAAATGCAATGGAATAAGCCACTTGTGGCATCGGGCAGGCAGCAGACATAGAGCGACAGCCTCCGAAGCTGTAGGTCAGCATCGGCAAAATATAGGGATCTCTCCACTACGGCGGCAAAAGCGCCGCCTCCGGTCGAGATGACGTACGTTGGAACGGCATGTAGAAACGGTAAAAACAGAGCCGTATCAGGTCAAACCACAGCCGCATCGCAACCGCCCCGCGCTCCATCTAACCCCTTTATGAGCATGGAAAAGGTAAAGCTGGGTTCACAAGGCGCAGTCGTCTCCCGTATGGGGCTCGGTTGCATGGGGATGAGCGAGTTCTACGGCGAGCGCAACGACGAGGAGTCGGCAGCGACTCTGCTGCGGGCGCTCGATCTCGGCATCAACTTCTTCGATACCGCCGATGTCTACGGTATCGGCGACAACGAGGAGCTGGTCGGCAAGACCATCGCCAGGCGCCGCGACGAGGTCTTTCTCGCCACCAAGTTCGCCAACGTCCGCACCAAGGCCGACCCGAACAAGTGGTCGATCAGCGGCAAGCCCGAGTACGTCCGCGCTGCCTGCGACGCCTCGCTCAAGCGGCTGGGCGTCGACCACATCGACCTCTATTACCAGCATCGCGTCGATCCGAATACCCCGATTGAAGATACGGTGGGGGCCATGGCAGATCTCGTAAAGCAAGGAAAAGTAAGGTACTTAGGGTTGTCCGAGGCATCTGCTGCCACCATCCGCCGCGCCCACAAGGTTCACCCCATCACCGCGCTCCAGACGGAGTACTCCCTGTGGGAACGGCATGTCGAGGCGGAGATTCTGCCCACGGTGCGCGAGCTTGGCATCGGATTTGTCCCGTATAGCCCGCTCGGCCGCGGCTTTTTGACCGGAACCATCGCCAATGTAAGCGATCTGGGCGAAAAGGACACCCGTAACGCCCGCTATCCCCGCTTCAGCGAAGAAGCGCTTGAAAAGAACCAGGTTCTGGTCGAGCGCGTTCGTGCCATCGCGGAGCGTAAAGGAGTCAAGGCTGGCCAACTGGCGCTGGCATGGGTTCTGGCTCAGGGAGAGGACGTTGTGCCGATCCCCGGCACCAAGCGGCGCAAGTATCTCGAGGAGAACGCTGCTGCGACTGCGATCAAACTGACCCCCACGGAGATTGAGGAGCTGGAGGCCGCGATTCCGCAGGACGAGATTGCCGGGGAGCGCTACGGGGCCAATGCTTTGAAGGCGATTGATAAATAAGAGGTTAGGTTGTGAAGCGGCAGGAATGTTCCACGTGGAACATTCCTGCTTTATCGATGCGCGCCTGGGGTTAAATCGCTGCCGGGTTTGAGATACTGGAGCTTCCTATGGCCACTCTCTCGGAATCCGCAATTGCAGGTTTGCTTGAGCCTTATCTTGCTCCGCCGCCTGAGCTTTTGCCGCGGCTGTCGGCGTATCTCGACCTTCTGCTGAAATGGAATGCCCGTACGAACCTGACCGCGATCCGCGAGCCGGAGGAGATGGTGCGCCGCCACTTCGGGGAGAGCCTGTTTGCCGCACGGCATCTGCGGCCGGAGGTAGATACGTTGCTCGATCTGGGTTCAGGGGCGGGCTTTCCGGGGATACCAATTGCCTTGCTCCGTCCCGAGATCCGGGTGACGCTGGCCGAGTCGCAACATAAGAAGGCGAGCTTTCTGCGTGAGGCGGTGCGGACGCTGGGGCTTTCCACGGAGGTCTGGGCCGGACGGGCGGAGGCCATGCCTCCTGAGCGGCGATTTCATACGGTGGCGCTGCGCGCGGTGGATAATATGGCTGCGGCGGTTGCGGTTGCCGAGGACCGGGCTGCACGGCAGATAGTAGTGCTGACCAGCGCGGCGCAGGCTCCTGAGCTGGCGGGGTTTTCCGAGCAGCAGGTAATTCCTTTGCCCGGCTCGCAGAGTGGTGTTCTGTTGGTGGCTTCGCGGGCTTAATGTTCCACGTGGAACATTTCTGCCTGGCTGGTCCTAGATTCTCAACTCTTCCATACGTCATCTCGACCGGAATTGCGGGGTCCCCGACGAGCTTGCTCGTTGGGGTGCAAGCGTAGCGTAGTGGAGAGATCCCTGTATTTTGTATCCGCATTTTGCTTCGATGCCCGGCTCGTTACATAGCGAAATACAGGGGTCTCTCCACTACGGCGTGCGATAAAACTGCACACCTTCGGTCGAGATGACGTGGATTTGGGGTGGCATGATGGTTGGTTCAACCCATGTCCCAGAGGCGGGACATGGGGCACCCGGCTTTGGGGCGAGTGTTCCACGTGGAACATTTGCTTGGTGAGCTATGGTCTCTTGCGACTCTGCACTGGCCTTGCACCGTCCTTTTTTGGCCGCATTTTGTTCCACGTGGAACAAAAGTTTTCCACATGGAGGCAGGGCTAACTCCCCTGAATGGGCTGAAAAACGCGGCTTCCACAAGTTCTCCACAGGAGAGAGCGCTTCTCCACAACGAGATCGCCGTTGCGCCGGGGGGCTATGCCCGATACCCTTTCTTCTACCAGGTTATGCCCGAAAATCCTTCTTCCAAACAGCTCGAATCAAGCGGCCCGGCGGTATCCAATTCAGGGGCCAAGTCCGGCGCTTCGTCCGCGGCCAAGCCTGCTGCTGAAGCAGGCGGAGGCAAGGGTTCGAAGGTACTGGCCGTCGTGAACCAGAAGGGTGGGGTCGGCAAGACGACGACCGCCATCAACCTTGCCGCGGCGCTGGCGTTGGAGGGGTTGAAGACGCTCTTGATTGACTGCGATCCGCAGGCCAATACGACGGGCGGACTGGGGTTTGCGCGGGACGATGAGCGGTCGAGCATCTATGACCTGCTGATGGGGCATGCTCCTGCGGAAAAGATTATTGTGCCGACTGAGGTGGAGAACCTGTCGCTGGTTCCAGGCAGCAAAAACCTGATTGGCGCGAACATCGAGCTGGTGGCGCAGGACCGCCGTGAGTATCGGCTGAGGGACGCGCTGGAGCCGGTGCGGGCGCAGTTTCCGTTTATTATTCTGGACTGCCCGCCGGCGCTGGACTTGTTGACCCTGAATTCACTGGTTGCCGCGGATGGGCTGCTGGTGCCGATGCAGGCGGAGTACTTTGCGCTGGAGGGCATCTCGGAGCTGATGTCGACGCTGGACCGGGTGACGCAGTCGTTCAATCCGAAGCTGGCGCTTGAGGGCGTGTTGCTGACGATGTATGACGACCGCACGAACTTGTCGCAACAGGTTACTGAGAATTTGAAGGGCTTCTTTACCGACAAGTTATTGAAGACGACGATTCCGCGGAATATTCGGCTGGCGGAGGCGCCGAGCCATGGCAAACCGGTGTCGCTGTATGACGGCAAGTCGCGCGGGGCTGAGGCTTACCGCGAACTGGCGATGGAGCTGCTTGAGCGGAATGGGATGAAGAGTCCGGAGGAAGAGCGGCGGAAGGCAGCGGCCAGGGCTGCGGCCAGCTCGCTGAAGTCGTTTCAGCAGCCGGAGAAGAAGGGGCGGTTCTGGCGGTCGAATAAGTAGGTTTGGGTTTGTGGTGGTTCAACTCAGGGTTTGGGGTGATTCGAGCGGCGGAAATACAGGGATCTCTCCACTTCGGCTTCGCCTTCGGTCGAGATGACGTTCGGTTAGGGCGCTTTGACCGAGATGACGTGAGTTTGGATGTATTGAATTTCAGTGAGTGATGTTCAGAGATTTTTATAGAAAGCGTAAAGACTATGGCTACCGCTACTGCAGATGCTAAGCGCCGCGCCCTCGGCAAGGGGCTTGAATCGTTGCTGCCGGCACGTCCGGCAGTTGTTCCTCAGATTGCCGCTACGGCGGCGGTGGAGTCGAATGGAAAGCCGCTGGAGATTCCGCTCGACCAGATTGAGCGCAATCCTTTTCAGACGCGGACGCGCTTTGATGATTCGAAGCTGGCGGAGCTGGCGTCCTCGATTGCGGCGACGGGTGTGGTGCAGCCGATTCTGGTGAGGCCGCTGGATATGCCGGGGCGCTATCAGTTGATCGCCGGCGAGCGGCGCTGGCTGGCGAGCCGGCGGGTGGGCAAGTCGACGATTCCGGCGATTGTAAGGCAGGTGTCGGACGAGCAGACGCTGGAGATCACGATTGTCGAGAATTTGCAGCGCGCCGATCTGAACCCGATGGAGCAGGCGCGGGCGTATCAGCGGCTGAGCCAGCAGTTTCACCTGACGCAGGAGCAGATGGCGACGCGGACGGGCAAGGAACGGGCCAGCGTGGCTAACTTCCTTCGTTTGTTGAAGTTGCCGGAGACGGTCCAGGCGAAGGTGGAGACGGGCGAGCTGAGTTTTGGCCATGCGCGGGCGCTGCTGTCGCTGGATTCGGCGGAGGTGATGGCGAGCGCGGCGCAGAAGGTGCTGGCGTTGTCGCTGTCGGTGCGGCAGACGGAGACGTATGTGCAGGGCTTGATCAATCCGGAGGCGAAGCAGAAGAAGGCCGACAAGCCGGAACGCGAGGTGGACCCGAATGTGCGCGAGGCCGAGGACAAGCTGCGGCGGACGCTGGGGCTGAAGGTGCAGATCGAGGACAAGAAGGGTAAGGGGCGCGTGATTATCGAGTACTCGGGGTTGGAGGATTTTGATGCGATTTTGAGTGCGCTGGGCGGCGAGGAGTAGCTGGGTTTTATGTAACTGAATGAGTTTCTTTTATTTGTAACTTTTTTGGTTGCTTGTTTTGGGTTGGATTTGGGGTTGGGTAGAGTGGTTCTTCTCTGGATATAGTTTTGGCGATTTGAGCGAAATACAGGGGTCTCTCCACTTCGCTTGCACCCCAACGAGCAAGCTCGTCGGGGACCCCGCCTTCGCTCCGGTCGAGATGACGTGGGTTTATGGGTGACGTTGTGGTGGTTCAACCCAAGTCCCAGAAGCGGGACATGGGGCACCCGGCACCCGGTTATTTGTTGAGATGATGTGTGGTTGAGAAAGAGGTCCGCTGAGCGGAGATATGAAAGCCACGGCGTTTGAGTTTCGGTTTCGGTTTTTGATTCACTTTGTGATCATCGTGCTGGGCTTTACGGCTCCGTGGGACCGCTGGCTGCATGTGGACTCGTCTGGGCCTAACGCGCATGTTTGGGGCACGCTGGCGGCCTATGTAGCGATGTTGAAGCCGGGGACGATCGGCATTGCGGCTGCGTTCAATGTGCTGCTGGGAGTGGGCATTGTGTGTGCGCTGGCGGCGGCGGCGCTGCGGACGTGGGGGTCGGCGTATCTTGGCGCGAATGTGGTGAAGGCGCATACGTTTCAGGGCAACGGCGTGGTGGCTGCGGGGCCTTATCGCTTTGTGCGCAATCCGCTGTACCTGGGCACGATGATTCATGTGCTGGCGCTGGCGCTGCTGATGCCGCCTAGCGGTGCGGTGTTCACGATTGTGGCGATTGTGTTGTTTCAGGTGCGATTGATTTTGGGCGAAGAGGCGTTTCTTACGGCTAAGCTGGGTGAGCCTTATCTGGCTTACTGTGCGCGGGTTCCTCGGCTGCTGCCTGCGCTTATGCCAAGGGTGGCTGCGTCGCAGGCCTCGGCTGCGTGGGGCTCGGCTCTGCTGGGCGAGATTTATATGTGGGGCGTGGCGATTGCGTTTATCGCTGTGGGGTATCGGTATAACGCGTTTTTGATTACGCAGGGCGTGGTGGTTTCGGTGGGGGTTTCGCTGGTGGCTCGGGCGCTGATTCCGAAGACGTCGGTGACGCAGGATGGTGTGACTGCGGTGGAGTAGGTGACCTCTAAGGGTTGGTTGTGGCGCTTCGTAAACTCACGTCCCCGGTTGGTATGTGGGTTTTTAAGAACAGGCAACAGCAACAGCTACGGCAAATACAGGGGTCTCTCCACTTCGCTCTTCGGGCTTCGGTCGAGATGACGTGCGGTTTGAGGGCTCTTCCGGAGGTGGTTTGGGGGTCGTGCAAAACGCAGATTCCCTTCGGGAATGACAAACAAAACGATGGCCCGTTGTGTGCTGCCTTGCGGCGGGCACAACGGGCTTGTCGTTTGTTTGTAGCGGTTGCTTGTGGCTACTGCCCCTTCGTTACTTCTTGGGCGGAGCGATGGTGTCCTTGGCGACCTTGGCGACGCGGAACTTGACCACGGTCTTGGCCTTGATCTTGATGGTCTCGCCGGTCTGGGGGTTGCGGCCGAGGCGCGCCTTGCGCTCTGCCTTCACCAGCTTGCCGATGCCGGGAATGGTGAACTCGCCGTTCTTCTTGGTCTCTTTGACTGCGGTCTCAGCCAGCAGCTCGAGGCCGGCTGCGGCCTGCTTGTTGGTGATCTCGAGCTTCTCCGCCATGTGGCGAACCAGTGCTGTCTTTGTCATTCCCTTTGCCATGTATTGCTCCTTCTAGCGTTCAAAATAGAAAATCTCTGGGCCCGCTCGCCTGGCCCGCGTGAAGATCGGAGGAGAAAAACATCCTTGGATGGATGCGTGTTCCTCAATGTTCATGCGGGTGCGGAGAACCGTACCGCAATTCACCTTCGGCTTTTCCGCGCGCTTTGTCAACCGGATTTCTTCGGTTTCCACAGGTTTTTTCGGGTTTTTGCCGGTTTTGTGCGGTTTTTGGTTCATTTTGGGGCAAAAAGCGAGTTTTGGGGTTGGATTTTGGGGTGATTTGTGGACTCCTATGTCCCGGTTTTGGGTGCGAGGTGCGGTGGTGGAGAGGCGGATTCCTGCGCTTCGCTGCGGAATGGAAATGCTAGACGCAGATTCCCTTCGGGAATGACAAACTAGGGATGCGTGCGGTTGGGGGGACAATTTTTTTGCTTTACTTTTCTTTACCGCGTTTGAGGTATTCGCCGGGGTTGGCTCCGACGACTCGCTTGAATGCTTTGCTGAACGCAGCGTCGGACTCGTAACCGACCGAGCGAGCGATGTCGATGAGCTTTTTGTCACGCTGCGGTAGTAATTGCATCGCCTTCTGCATCCGCCACTCGGTTACGTATTCGAGTGGTGTTTGTCCGAGCAGCTCTTTGAAGCGGGCGGCGAATGCGGAGCGGGACATGCCTGCTGCTTCGGCGAGGGATTCGACCGTCCAGGGGGTATTCACTCTGTCGTGAATGGCGCTGAGGGCAGTGCCCATTTGAGGATCGAAGATGGCACGAAGCCATCCTTTGTTGCGTTCCGGTTCCGACGCGATATGCGCGCGGAGTACCTGGATAAACAGGACCTCGGCCAGGCGAGTCGCGACGACTTCAGATCCGGGCACTTGTTCTGCCATCTCTGACGCCAGCGCCTGCATGGTGTTGTGAAGAGCAAGCGTGCGTGCCTGATCGGCCTTAATCAGAATGAAGCTCGGCAATAACTGAGTGATCGGCTTCGGGCTGGAGCGATCGAAGCTGAAGGACCCGCAGACGATTGTCGTCGGTGCGCCACCGCCTCCATAGTGAGCGACGTTGCTGTTGGCTTTGGCTGCGATCTCGCGGAAGGTTGACCTTGGACGTGTTCGCGGACTGTCGCGCAAGATAATCGAAGTTCCCGGGGCCAGCAAAATGCAGTCGCCACCGGTGAGGGGGATCGGCTTCGGAATGCCTTCGACACTGAGCCAGCAGTTGCCGCGCGACAGCATGGCGAAGTGCGCCGAATCTGTGGATGAAATTTTTTTGCCGGAGGGCGTGACTCTTTCTTCAGTCTGTTTGTCCTGCATCAAGCCCCACGGAGCGGTGGCTTCGAGCCTGTGCTGACCGAAAGCGGTTACATGCATTGTTCTGAAGATGTCTGTTATCGAGTCCAATTTAGTCTCCCTCTTTTGGACGAATAGACAAAAGTTTAGGACTGCTGAGCAGTTCTCGTCCACCGCCAAAGAAATCTACTCTTCTGTAGGAATGCTACACAGCAGAACTACACATTCAGCGAAGGGAGTCATTATGGGAAAGCTAGAGGGTAAGGTTGCAGTAGTTACGGGGGGATCGAGCGGTATGGCGCTGGCGAGCGCCAAGCGGTTCGTTGAAGAGGGTGCCTATGTTTTTATCACGGGCCGGAAGCAGGAGACGCTCGACGAGGCCGTCAAGGTGATTGGCCGGAACGTGACCGCTGTGCGCGGCGATGCGGCCAATCTCGACGATCTCGATCGCCTGTTCGATACGGTCAAGAGGGAGAAGGGCAAGATCGACATTTTGTACGCGAGCGCGGGCTGGGGCGAAGCTGTCCCACTGGGCGAGATCACCGAGCAGCACTTCGATGCGGTCTTCGACCTGAATACGCGCGGAACGCTGTTTACGGTTCAGAAGGCGCTGCCGCTGTTCAACGATGGCGGATCGATCTTCATGACCGGGTCGGTTGCTTCGGTGAAGGGCTTTCCCGGTTACGGCGTGTATGCGGCGAGCAAGGCGGCGTTGCGTTCCTTCGCACGCACGTGGCTCAACGAACTGAAGGGCAGGAATATCCGTGTGAATGTGCTAGGTCCGGGGCCGATCGCCACACCGATGCAGGACCAGGTTCTGACCAAGGAGGCGAAGCAGATGTTCGAATCGCTGATTCCGCGGGGAACGATGGGTAAGCCTGAGGAGATTGCGGCGGTCGCGCTGTTTCTTGCTTCGGACGATTCGAGCTTCGTGAATGGAGTGGAGTTGAACGTCGACGGCGGCTTCTCGGCCATCTGATACCAGAGGATCTCGGTGAGTGCGTGATCGCCAATGTGCTCATCGAGATCCGATCTGTACCGATAGGCCGGCTTATGGTCGGCAACCAGCCAATTTCGCGGAGGAGCGTTTATCGTTACTTATCCGTTCTCGGTAGAAAATTGGAGGGTTCTTAGAAGATGTGCAGAAATATCAAAATGCTTTTCAACTTCGATCCGCCTGTTACCGCAGACGAGGTTCGAGCGGCTTCGCTGCAGTTCGTTAGAAAGATCACTGGCTTCAACAAGCCATCGAAGGCGAACGAAGAGGCGTTCATGGCTGCGATCGATGCGATTGCAGGCATATCGACCGAGCTTCTTCTTTCGCTTGAAACGAATGCGCCGCCAAAGAATCGAGAAGAAGAGGCGGCCAAAGCCAGAGCGCGCAACGCGGAGAGATTTCCAGTGTGAGGCGCGCAGGGCTGCGTTCGGCGATTCGCTCACGATTACCTGCGAGGTAATTGCTGTGCTCTGCGATCCGTTCGATATTGAAGCTGTAGCTGTTCAGGATGACCTGGAGGCTACAGAGGAGAGATCGTCATGCCGAATTATTCCGTTCATACCATCGCTTCAGCGCCTGAGAACTCGAAGACGGCGCTTGAACAGTTGCAGCAGGCTTTTGGCGTCGTGCCGAATATTGCCGGAGCGATTGCAAATTCACCGAAACTTATCAACGCTCTGGTTGGCGTATTTCAGCAGGTCCACAGCAGCAGCCTTGCCGAAGCGGAGATTCAAATCGTCCTTTTGACAGATGCTGTGACGAACTCGTGTGCCTATGCTGTCGCGTTCCATACGGCATTGGCGTTGCAGCAGGGAGTCGGGGCCGAGGCGGTCGATGCGATTCGTGCGCGGCAGGCGCCTGCGGATGGACGATATGCTGCGCTCTTCAACCTGGCAACGAACCTTATCGAGAGGCGCGGACATGTGAGCGAAGAGGAGCTTGATGCGTTTCTTGCTGCCGGGTTCACGAAAGAGCAGGTGCTGGAAGTGATCGCGATTGTGGCAGCCTCGACGATCACAAACTATGCTGGAACCATCGCCAATACGCCGCTGGACGATCCGTTCCGGCAGTATGCGTGGCGAGGATAGAGCGGAGGATGCATCTGAATCCGCCGTAGCTTCGCCGGATCTTGTGTTGCAGGAGAAGATCGTGATGGGAACACATTCGATTGCCGCGGCTCCTCAACTGGGTGAGTTGTTGCGCTACTGGAGACAGGAGCGCGGCAAGAGCCAGCTCGATCTTTCGCTGGACACAGGCATCTCGCAACGCCATGTGAGCTTTGTGGAGAGCGGACGAAGCACACCCAGCCGGGATTTTCTTTCCACTGTTTCCGATGCTTTGAACATTCCACTGCGCGAGCGAAATGTTTTGCTGCTGGCGTCGGGCTATGCGCCGCAGTATAGCGAGCAGAGCATGGATGACGAGCAGATGGCGATCGTAACCAGTGCCGTCGACCGAATGTTGCAGCAGCATGAACCGCATCCGGCGCTGGTGCTGGACCGGCACTGGAACGTGTTGAGGAGGAATGAGGCAGCGACACGATTCTTTGGCTCATTCGTTGACCTGGAGGCGTGGCCAAAGCCGCGGAACCTTCTTGAGCTGATGTTCGATCCAGCGGGAGTGCGGCCTTTTGTTGAGGAGTGGGAGAAGGTTGCCGCCGGTCTGCTGCAAAGGGTTCGGCGGGAGGCGGTGGGACAGGTGCTGGATGTGGAGCTGCAACGATTGCTGAAGCGGTTGCAGGAGTATCCAGAGGTTGAAGGATTGAAGCCTCCGCCTGCTGCTCAGAGCGCTGTATTGCCGATTGTGTTCAGGCGGGGAGAGGAGCGCTTCTCTTATTTTTCTCTGATTACGACGGTCGGTACGCCACAGTGCATTACGGCGCAGGAACTTCGCGTGGAGTGTATGTTTCCGAGTCATATCGCGAGCAGATGAATCTATTCCTCATGAGCGGTTGCGCGAGGTGGTATGGCAGACACTGAGATTCTGATCGAGCGGGCGTACTCGGCGTTCAACAAGCGGGACATCGATGGCGCATTAGCGCTGATGACCGAAGATGTGAGCTGGCCGAAGGCTTCGGAGGGCGGCAGGGTTGTGGGGAAGGAAGAGATTCGCGCTTATTGGATGCGGCAATGGGGCGAGTTTGATCCGTATGTCGACCCGCTGGTCATCACCGAGGGAGACGGCGGCAAGGTCCGCGTGAGGGTGCACCAGCTTGTCAGGAGCCTTGAAGGTGATGTGCTGGCGGACGGCGAAGTTCTCCATGTATTTACGGTGAAGAGCGGCCTTATCGCAGCCATGGAGCTTGGGGATGAGGCCGATGCGGCTGCGGGGCCGTCTGCTGCGTTTTCGCATCGACACTAACTAACGTCTTTTTTGTGATGACGTCTATCTATGACTACGTCTAATGCATAGCGCTTGTGAAAGGGAGAATTGACTGGCAAGACCGAAGCGCCAGCAAATACTGAATGTTTACAAGTGATCTCTCAGCGAATGCGCCACTCCACTTACTCCACTTACTCCACTCATTCCACTGGAAGAACTTTCCGAGCATGTTGAGTCCAAATCGTTTCGACGCATCGCCCTTAATCGCGGCCAAGATCTTGTGCGTGACGAATTACGATGGGTTGACGGGCTTGCGGCTCACAAGGAACAAAAAAAGTGACATCACCGGGTAATCTTCTTCGCATCTGCAACTACGCAAGAATGCGTGCGCGCTTCATTTTTGTACTGCTTCCATTTTTTTCAGTTCTTTCCGTTCCCGGTAGTGCACAACAAAGCGCGGCGCGGTTGACCAGAGTGGCCGATCCGCTGCCTGATGCTCCGCTGCCCGCGCAGGATGGTTCGGCCAATGACCAGACGGCAGGTACGGCGAGCATTGCAGGCGTAGTGGTCGATTCGGATGGCGCGGCGGTTTCGGGTGCGCTGGTCAGAGTTCTGCTGAGCGATGGAAGGCAATTTGCGACGCTGAAATCGGGCGTGAATGGAGAGTTCACGTTCACACAGGTTCCGGCGGGATCTTATTCCGTGATGGTGGATGCTTCGAGGTTCACCTCTTTCAAGACGCCGCCGTTTACTGTCGCGGCGGGGCAGGCTTATTCGGTCCCGGAGATTTCGCTTGCCATTGCAGGGGTAAACACGAGTGTGGTGGTTCGGCCTACGGAAGAGGTGGCCGCGGAACAGATCAAGGCGGAAGAGAAGCAGCGCGCGCTGGGCATCGTCCCCAACTTTTATGTGAGCTACATTCCGGATGCCGCTCCTCTGACGTCGAAGCAAAAGCTCTCGATGGCTGTTCACGACACGTTCGATTGGACGAGCTTTGTCGGCGTGAGCATCGGAGCGGGCATTCAGCAGGCCAACAATTCTTTCAGCGGCTATGGGCAGGGTGCGGAGGGATATGGCAAGCGATGGGGCGCGCTCTATGCCGACGGACGGACGAGCGACCTGCTGAGCCACTATGTCTTCGCATCGCTGCTTCACCAGGACCCGCGCTACTTTTACCAGGGCACGGGGACAAAGAAATCGCGGCTCTTCCATGCCTTGAGCAATGGATTTGTTGCACGCAGCGATAGCGGCAAGACCATGCCCAACTATGCGTATCTTTTTGGCGATATCACCTCTGCCGCTATTTCGAATGCGTATTATCCTAAGTCGGATCGCGGAGCGGGGCTGGTCTTCACGAACGCGGGGCTTGGCATCGCAGGCCGCGCCGCGCAAGGCGTGATTCAGGAATTTATCGGCAAGCGGCTGACGAAGCATAGCTCCGATTCCAGTGCCACAGCGCCGTGAGAGTGAGTGCTGCCTGAGGTTCAGTCTTCCTGGTGTGCGAGCCACTCGGAGGGTGGCATGCCGAGACGCTGGGTGAAGACCCGCGTGAGGGCCGTGGCGTTGGCGTATCCCACGGCGGCTGCGATGAGCTTCAGAGAGCTGCCCTTGCGCAACATCGTCTGGGCAACACCGAGACGCCAGTCTGTCAGGTAATCGAATGGCGTTATGCCGACGATGTGGCGAAAGCGTGCGGCGAAGCGGGCGCGGGACATGCCTGCGCGTCTGGCCAGCTCTTCGAGCGACCAGGGAAACTCAGGGTGTTTGTGCATAAGCTCGATTGCCTTGCCCAGACGTTCATCGGCAAGGCCCAACAGGACACCGCTGTCGAGCAGGCGATCGGTGAGGGCGGACCGTATGAGGAGCACGAGAATGTATTCGAAGAGACGATCGAGCGCGGCCTGCCTGCCGGCGGAGCGAGAGCTTGCTTCGGAGAACAGAAGCTCGAGGGCGGGAGCGAGCTGGGGAAGAGTGTTCAGAGGGACGACGAACGGCTCCGGGAGTGAGACGGTGAGAGGGTTCAACATGCCGACGCCGAATTGCACGGTGGCGCAGACGAGATCAGCACCACCGGTCTTGGGGCCGTGAATGCGATGTTGTTGAGGACGAGGAAAGAAGAGGATGCTTGGCGTATCGAGCACCAGAGGACGAGCGTTGGGGCGAATGACCGTCAACGTTCCTCTGCGGAGCACATGAAGATAGCCTGTCGGCTCGTCGAGGTTAGGAGAGAGGCCGCATTGCCGCCCCGAGTAAAACATGCGGGCGGAGAGAGAGAATCGTTCGAAGAAAGGGGCGAGGCGGTCCATAACGAGACTATAAGGTAGACCAAAGGCACTAAAAAGAACATAGAGTATCGTCTTATGGTTAAAGACGCTTCGGGCACGACCTGAGATGGAGCGGAAAGGACAGAGACGATGAATGGATTGAGCAAGGTTCGAGTGAAAGCAGAGAGCGGCCTGGTGCAGTTGGCGGCATGGATCGATGAGCGCAAGATTGCGTTTCTGGTCACGAGCATCGGCATGATTGTGATGCTGCTGTGGGCCGGGTCTTTTAAGATGACGCGTCCCGGCGCCGAAGGCATTATTCCTCTGGTTTCGAACAGCCCGCTGATCTGGTGGCACTTTAAGGTGTTCGGCCCTTATGTCGGATCGGACCTTATCGGCTTGACCGAGTGGCTTTACGCTCTGCTGATTATCGTGGGTTACTTTAAACCGAAGGCCGGTATCGCGGGCGGGCTGATCGGTGTGGTGATGTTTTTTACGACCAGCACCATGCTGATGACTACGCCGGGCGCGATCATCTCTGTACCCGGGATTCATGGGATGAGGTACATGAGCTTTCTGGGCCTGTTTCTCTTCAAGGACGTGATCTCGCTGGGAGCGTCGTTCTACCTGATCAGTTATTTCGGGAAGAAGGCCATTGCTTTGGAGAAGAGATCGTAATGGCGCGTTCGCACAGCGCTTGTTCTCGGGCGTTATCTCTTGCCTTCGGTCTCAAGGCAATTGGCCAGGTTTGCTGTGCAGTCGTGCAACTGATTTCGTAAGCGCTCGTTTTTTATCAGCAGCTCGGCGACGAGCAACTGGAGCCGGTCTCTTTCTTCGGACGCGCTTGGGGCGGTGTCATTCGTTTCATGGGACATGACAGGACATGGCATTTCACTCAAGCGAGTCACTTTATTCCGAAGAGGGTGTCGAAGACGGTGGCGGAGATTCGTTCCACGTCGGCGAGCTGGAAGAGGTGAGGGTCGAAGGTCTTTTCGAACTGCAGGGCGTAGAGGACGGCGAACGATGCATGGACTGCCTTGGTCCGCGTGAAGGATTGTTTGCCGCGTGGAGGCTTTCCAAGATGGGCGATGTATTCGGTCTCTTCGTCCTGCGGCCGCATGCGCTTGTAGATATCGAGGAGGCGTTCTCGCGCTTCAGGGTGGCGGATTGCATAGAGCTTGAACTCGAGGATCAGCAAGCTCCAGACCTCGTCCTTTGCGAGCGAGAGGAGGAACTTTCGGAGGATGCGGATGTTTTCTTCGGTCGATCGCGAGTCCTCGAGCAGGTCTCTCATCGTGACTCTGCGGCGGAGAGCAGTTGCTTCGATGAGAGCGAGGAAGACGTCTTCCTTGCTCTTGAACTGGCCGTAGATCGCTCCCTTGGTTCGTCCGGCGATCTCGGCGATCTCGGCGAGGTCGGCCTTCTCGTATCCATCGCGCACAAAGACTTTTTCTGCGGCTTGAAGGAGCAGCTCTCTGGTCTCTTTGGTGCGTTGCTCGTGCTTGTTCAGCTTTGTCGGTGGCATCTCGTCCACCATCGTAGCTGAAGGATGTCCCAAGATCATCTGGGATGGCGAGATAGGCTTGCTTGATTGTTCTTGTATGTTCATTGCGTACTGGCCTCTCAGTTCTACGCCTGGCTGTTGGGAGCGGACACCACGGAGGATGCTGACGCCTTCAGGATCGTCACGTATTTCTTTGCGAGCTTCTTTGCTACGGCGTCTGCAACGCCGGTGCTCTCAGACTCGGTACGCACCGCAGCCTTGATCTTCTCCTGCTTTGTGACGCCGGATGCAGCATCGGTGTAGGCCACATCGAACGTCATCTGGGTTGCGCTGGTGAACATGCCGATGGGTCCGGTTGCCGCACGCACGACCTGGTTCCCTTTCTTGTATGCATCGATGGCGATCTTGATGGTGAATTGCGGGCAGGCTGTTCCCTCGCCGAGCTCACCGGCGCGATAGACGTTGCCGACGCCCTTCGCTGCTTTGAGACGGGCGATGACATGTTCATAGACGAGCGCACGATAGGCGGCGGGGACCTGAGCGCGGTCCCAGTCGGGCAGATCGACGAGGACGCCGCGGGGATCGAGAGGTTTGCCGCTGCAGCTTGCCGTCTGCGAGAGGCGCGGTGCAGGGGGAGCGTCGCCGAAGCTCTTGAGCGCGAGGTCGGCTTCGGTTGCGGGGAGATAGAAGACGGCGGAATGGCTGCCGCCGCGAGCGTCGCGGAAGTCCAGCGTGAGCATGTCGACGCGATGATGCATCACGGCTGCGGCGGCTAAGCCACCTCCGTCGGGAATGACCATTCGCATGACGCGGCCACCGGTTCCCCACATCTCAACGCGGTCATTGCCGGCGCTGACGGCTGTGATGCGGTCGCGAGGGATCGATGTATGGAAGGATTTGCCGGTGAAGGTGAAGCTCTTCTGATCGAGAGTGAGAACGCCTTTCTGGTGGGGCCTGGCGTCGGGCAGGCCGTATGCGTGTTCGGCGTGGGCCGAGCGCCAAAGAACTGCGGAAGAGGGTGGTGTCGCAGGACCTGTGCGGATTTGCTGGGCGGATGCGATGGACAGGAGCGGGACGAGGGCAAGCGCGGTCAGCAGGCTGACGAGCTGTTGGGCGAGGGATCGGGGCATGAGACGACCTCCAAAATCGTACTGGTAGGTATATACCAACAAGTATGAAATGTCTATGCGCGAGGAGATTTATCAGAGGCCATGGGGCTTGCTCTGTCGGGTGATGCTTTGGTACTCGGTGAGTTGGTGCGCTTGTTTGCGGAGGGGATTTCTGAGATGCGCGGTTTCCGATACCGGTTGAGCGTCGTTTGCTTAGGGCGTGCCGGCTTCGATGCTTTGGCCGGTGGCTGAAGTATCGGAGGCTAAGTCGAGCTTGCCGCCTGCGCGTCCGTAGTCCAACAGGGACAGGAAGAGAGTTCCTAAGGCGTAGGCAGCGCTGATGGCAACGAGGCCTGCATCGTGGATGTGCAGGGCGCTCTTCATCAGCTCGACGACGCCGTAAGAACATGCGAGTGCGGAGAGCGCGTAGGGATGCCTCAAGGCGGTGCCCGCAAGTTTTGCGATGGTGGAAGGCGACGCTGTGATGCGCTGGCCAAGACGGCGCAGCTCATTTTGGAAGCCTACGATGGCTGCGGCGGGGATGTAGCCGAGCGGCGTCCTCACCCGGTTCCAGTCGATGTATCCGGCGTGGAGGCCGCTTGCAGCGAGCAGCAGACTGCCGAGGATGACACCCGCGGCGTTGATTCTTGGCGCGGCGATGGGATGACGATTTTTCTGCCGGAGCGCGTAGTCGGAGGCGATCCAGAGGAAGCCGACCGCGGTTTCAAGGTTTGGGTGGAGGCCCCGCCTCAGGAGCAGACCGGTGTTCCCTGCCATTAAGCTGACAGCGGTAACGGTGGGAGCGGCGCGGACGAGACGGCTTCGAATGGCGGCGAGCAGGTGGTAGATCCTCGATGAAGGGACTCATTGCATTGTAGGTGAGTGTGCGGCAGAGCCGTTATGCGAGTTCGCAAACGGCTCTGTAAAGATGCATGCATCAGTTCCATGAAGACTTGGGTGGGTCAAGTAGCCCGATTATTGAACGGGGGTTCCCTCCATCAACGCACGTTGAGATGCCGATATCGCCCAATGTCCCTGATCGAATGCGGGCTTGAGATCAGCCACGGTTTGTTGCAATTGCTTCAATTTGTCGTTTGCAGTAGAGGCACAGGTCGCGCCTGCGAAAGCCTTCTGTTGATCGCTAAGGATTGCTCCGAATTTAGTTAAGAAGTCACTGACGTTCTGCACAAGGCTGTCATACTGCGCCAGTTGCGTTCTCAGTTGACCAAGCTGATATCGGGTATTCACAATCCCAGCGGTAGAAATAGCATTTCCACCGTCTTTGAATGCATTTGCAACGGATGGCGCGAGAATGTCTGTGGCCGCTTGCAATTGATCGGCGCGGTACTGATCGAGGTTCTTGTTATACCCTATTACTCCAGCATATCCCTGAAAGGTTGAATCGCTGGTTGCCTCGAATTGCTTAATGTTCGCTTGGACACTAGTCAGTTGCGCCTGAATCTGCTGGGTAGCGGTGAGACTCTGAGTTCCTAGATTAACGACACAAGCGATGTCTGTTAACTTTTGATCCTTATCGCTGACCTTCGACGTGAAATACGATGCGAGTGAGAGACCAAGCGAAACATAGGGATTAGCGGTGGCAACTGATTTCACCAAAGGGTTGCTAGTTAACGATGAAATAACGTTTGTGTTTTGCTTCTGCAAGAGTGCCTGAACGTCAGTTGTGAAGAGTTGGTTATTCATAGGATTTACAGCATCTTGAAAGTCACTAATCGCTGATCCCAGGTTGAATGCAAATTCAAGTCTGTGAGCCTGATCGTCCATAAGACTTAAGCCTGCATATCCGGCTTGATATTGTCTGGTGAGGTCATCAGTCGCTTTTTTTGCTTGTGTCGCAGCTAGATCTTGTTGGGTCTTTTGAGCTGTTTCAAGTGCGGTTATTCGCGCGGTGAGCGTCTGGATAGTAGACGCAGCATTGTTGTTCTGCGCTAACTGGGACTGAACAGCTTCGAGTTGTTTTTGAAGGTCGGCGATCTGTTGATCCTGTACAGAACTCTGTGACGCGGCTTGCTGAGCAAGTACGTTCAGTTTGGTGGTATCGGGGGTTTGTTGAACCTGAGCAGAAACTGCAGTTGCATTAATACCTGGATGCAGTTGCGCTCCTGCACTGTGGAAGGCAGGCAGAAGCAGAAGTAGGGTGGACTGGAACAGCAATAGCTTACGCACAACAACCATGGCAGAATCCTCCAGAACCTAAAATGTGCAGCAGGAAACTCTCGGATTATCCTACTGATACTTCCGAAAGTCGAGGGTAAGATTGTTCGGAACAGATATGCGAAACGTATAGTGCGATGCTCGGAAGCGCACCTGTAAAGGTGTACTCAGTTTGCGAAATCTTCGATCCCAATCCTCGAACAAAAGTGCTCGCAGTTGGCTTCTATTTGCAATAAGCCACGAGAAGCTCTGCCGCTATAAAAGCAGGGAGCGGTGTTGTGGCTTGACTGGATGGTCGCCCATTCAAGGTTGCGATGGCGGTGCATGTTTTTCTCAAAGCGAGCTTTCAATGCCGTTGGAACCAGGAAAGAGAAGCCGACTTTTGAGGACCGATTCGTTCAAGTTTTTGAATAGCCCAGTCCCATTGCGCTCAGAGGAGTTCCTGGGCGAGTCCGATGAGAAGGCCTTCAGGCCCGCGGATGTAGCAAAGCCGATAAGAGTCCTGATACTGGACGACTTCGCCTACGAGCTGTGCGCCGCGCTTGCGCAGCCTGCCAAGCGTTTCGTCGATGTCGTCCACGGCGAACATGACGCGGAGGTAGCCTAAAGCGTTTACCGGGGCGTTGCGGTGGTCCGCGACGACTGGCGGCGCGAGGAAGCGGGAGAGCTCGAGACGGCTGTGGCCGTCCGGTGTACGCATCATGGCAATCTCGACGCGCTGGTCGCCGAGTCCGGTGATACGACCTGCCCATTCTCCTTCGATCGTGGCTCGCCCTTCCAGTTCCAGGCCGAGCTCGCGGAAGAAATCAATCGTCGCTTCGAGGTCATCGACGACAATCCCTATGTTATCCATCCGTTTGAGCGCCATGCGTCGACTGTACAAGATGTCGCATGGATGCAACAACGGGTGTTTTGCAAGGCCGAAGCAGAATCCGCGCGGAGGTTGCCTGATTGCTTTCGGATTACCCATAATCCTCCGATTACGGGCAATCCGGAAGAGAAGTGATTTGTTGCTTATTCGGCGCGGAGGATTTCGGTGGGGTTGGTGCGTAGCGCGCGGAGGACAGCTGGGAGGATGGCGATGAGGGCGGTGAGCAGGATGGCGCATGTCGGCAGCGCGATCATATCTGCGTCGGTGGCTTTGACTTGATAGAAGAGCGATTCGGCGTAGCGCGCTGTGCCGAGTCCGAGGGTGATGCCTGCGCAGCCGCCGAGGACGATCATCAGGAAGATGTCGGAGGTGACGAGACGCACGATGCGGGTGCGAGGTGCGCCGATTGCCATGCGGATGCCGATCTCGCGGCGGCGCTGCTGCACGCTGTAGTTGAGGACGGCGTAGAGTCCGATGCCGGCGAGGAGCAGAGCGACGGCGGCGAAGAAGGCGGCGAGCATGGCGAGGAGGCGTTCGCGGACGGTCTGGTCGCGGAAGAGATCGAGTTGGGTGGTGATGTTGGAGATGCGGAGGCCGTTGTGGCGCTCGGCGATGAGCTGGCGGAGGGTGTCGGCGAGGGCAAGCGGGTTTTGGGTATCGGTGTGAATGGTGAAGGTGGCGAAGTCCACGGTCTTAGGAACGGATTGGTTGTCTACTCTATCGATTTCGCCGAAGGGGACATAGAAGACGGGGCGGTTGGGCTCGCGCAGGTCGCGGTATGGGGCGTCGGGGGTGATGCCGACGATGGCATAGGGATGTTCATTGGCGCCGCGTGCGAAGGTGTGGCCGATGGGGTCCTGATTGGGGAAGAAGGTTTTGGCGAAGCTTTGATTGATGATGGCGGCTCCGGGCGAGGTGTCGTCGCGGTTGAAGTCGCGGCCGGAGACGAGAGGGATCTTCATCGTGGAGAGCCAGCCGGGGGAGACGCTGAGGAAGAAGGCGGGAGTTGGGCTGGGAGTTGCGTTGTTGATGGAGATGTCGCTGTTGATGGCGATGCGTCCGAGAAGGGGCCATCGCGCGATGGCTACGGAGTCGACGCCGGTGACGGCACGGAGCGCATCGGCAGTTTGATTCCAGACGACGGGGAGCTGGCCTTTGCCGGCGACGGTTTCGAGCAGGAGGATGCGGTCGGTGGAGAAGCCGAGAGGTCGGTTCTGGAGGCGCTGGAAGGACGCGACGAAGAGCGAAGAGAGAAAGAGGACGAGGCAGCAGAAGGCGACTTGCAGCGCGATGGCTCCGCGCATGAGACGGCGTGGCGAGTGCGGATCGTTACCGCCTTTGAGGGCGGTGACGGGCTGGACGGCAGAGGCGCGGAGAGCTGGAAACAAGCCGAGCAGTAGAACGATGAGGAGGATGAGCGCGAAGCCGAAGAGGAGCACGCGCCAGTCGGCGGGGAGGGCGAGGCGTGCAGGATTATCGGGCGGATTGACGAGGCTGAGCACAAAGGGCGCGGACCATGCTGCAAAGAACGCTCCGAGGATGGAGGCGAAGAGGGCGAGCAGCGTGCTTTGGGACAGAATGAGCTGGACGAGGCGGCGACGGCCAGCGCCGATGGAGACTCGGAGGGCCATCTCCTGTGTGCGTGCGGCTGCCTGGGCGGTCATCATGTTGGCGACGTTGACGCAGGCGATGAGCAGGACGAGAGCGACGAGGAGACCGAGGACGCCGAGCAGTCGGCGATATTCCTTTTGCAGATCGGAGATGCCAGCACCGGCGGGAGAGATGGCGAGCGTCTGATTAAGATAGCGGTCGATCTGTGCCTGCGGCGCGCCGTGGAAGCTTTTGGTAAACGCAATATTGAAGACGTGGTTGACGGCGGAGAGATGCTGGCGGAGCGGCTCGAGGGCGGTGGCTGGGTCGATGCCCGGTTTCAACATCAGGAAGGCGCGGTGCCAGGAGACGTTATCCTGAGTGGCTAAGCTGCTCATGGTGAGGGGCAGAAAGATGTCGGTGACAGTTCCCTTTTCGGTGCCGGTGAAATCGCGAGGGCCGACGCCGACGATCTCGAAGGTCTGGTCGCCGATGTGAAGCGAGCGGCCGAGGACGTGGGGATCGCGGCCGAAGCGGCGATTCCAGTAGTCCCATGAGAGGACGGCGTAGGGGCTGGCGCCGAGAGCGCGGTCATCTGTAGGGGCGAGCAGGCGGCCGAGTGCGGGCTGGAGGCCGAAGAGCGGGAACATGTTGCCGGAGATGGAGACGACGTGGGCTTTCTCCATGTCGTCGTCGGTGGACCAAGTGATGTCGGTGCGGTCGGCGTCGCTGATGGCGATGAGGTCGGCCTGGTCTTTGACGGCATCGCGCATGAGATTGAAGTCAGGCGTGGCCCAGTGGTTGTCCTCGATTGGCTTGCCGTCGAAGCCGGTCATCTTGCGGGAGAGGATATACAGGCTGCTGGAGTGGGCGATGGGCAGCGGACGCCAGAGCAGAGCGTCGATGAGACGAAAGGCTGCGACGGAGGAGCCGATGCCGAGTGCGAGGGAGAGGACAGCGGCCGCGGTCATGACTTTGTTGCGGCAGAGCTGTCGCCAGCCGAAGGAGAGGTCGGCACGAAGGGATTCGAGCCAGCCGACGACGCGAATGGAGTGACTTACTTCGCGGGAGCGCAAGGTGGAACCGAGTGCGTGGCGCGCTTCGTTGCGATCGCGTCCTGAGGCGACGGCCTCTTCGATGTGCGACTGAAGCTCTTCGTCGATCTCGCGATTCAAGCGCTCGCCGTGCAGGGCATTCGAAATGCGCGACCACAAAGACATGTCAGGCCTCCCTGAGAACGCGATTGATTGCAAGGCTGACGGACTGCCAGCGCGACTCTTCCGCGCCGAGCTGCTTTTTGCCTGCGGCGGTTAGCTCGTAGATGCGGGCGCGGCGACCGGTGTCTTTCTTGATCCACTCGGCGCGAATCCAGCCTGCTTCTTCCATGCGGTAGAGCGCGGGGTAGAGCGAGCCTTCTTCAGCGCGCAGGACCTCGCCGGAGATATCGGCGATGGCGGCCATGATGGCGTAGCCGTGAAGGCGAGGACGTCGTGACAGTATCTTGAGCACGAGCAGATCGAGCGAACCTTGGAGAGCATCAGTCTTGGCCATACTTAGATGTCTTTATATAGATATCTAAGTATAGTGTCAACGAGCTTGCCTGACACAGGTATTGTGGCTTTTGCTGAAGAGATGTCTCGTCTGAAACTGCGGGGGGTGGATCAGGGTGTAGTCGATGGAGCTGGCGAGCCGTCGGACCATTTGTTTGCAATAACGAACAGAATCGTCACACGTTCTTCGGGGTCGTTCGCAATCATGACGGGTGAATTGGGATCGTCGGCTGCCCAGCTCTTCGCCATGTCGCCGGAGTAAAAAAACATGGCGTGCGGATGCCAGGCTTGATCGTGATCGTTTAGGTACTGCTGTTTCGACATCATGTAGGCCATCGCGCCGGGCTCCAGCGGCGGCAGCTCTTTTTTATCGAGTGCCGTCGCGACTGCACTCGCGATTGCATCCTTCGATTTTCCTGCCAGCACAAGCCTGGTCTTCATCAGATAGATGGGCGCAAAGCTTCTTGCGGCCTGCGCGTTGAAGCAATGGGGCGCTCTCATCTTCGGATTCCAGAACTCTGCCTGATCGGTGGCCTGCGCCCACGACCGCTCTACGAGGCAGAGAAAACCGTTCGTGCCTTTTGCGGCAGTTTTGTATCCCTCGCGGCCCAGCACCATCACTTCGGCGGCGTCGGAGATGGAACTGGGGGCAGCGCTGCGAGCTAGCGCGATCTCGGCGCTCTCGTCTGATATCAGGTACTGATCGAGGGGAGCCATTGCCGGATAGGCAGTGTTTCCGGCCTGCGCGACTGCCTGCCCGCCTGCGTTGGGAAAGACAATTTGCAGAGCAAATGCCAAAACGATGATCTTGACGTGATTCTTCCGCATCCGATCCTCCCAATTCGCAGATTTCGCGCCGGTGAGTGTTGACCGAGATCGATGCGCAAATTGTAACGCGCGGCGTCAAGCTGACATGGGGGAAGCTGGCGATTGAATCATTGCGATCGTCAGAACCGGCCCGTAAGTCCTGGCCAGCTCTGAGTTGACATCAATCTGGAGAAGCTGCTTCGGATGCTCCCCGGAGCTGTTGGTTCTTCAGAAGTAATTCGGCGACGAGCTGTTCGAGACATGCAATCTTCGCCTGAAGCAAGCCCATCTCTTCTTTCAACAATTCCTCTTGCGAAGGCGCACGAATAGTCATGTGAGTTCCGAATGCGGCGTTTGCAGGTTCGCGACCTGGTTGGTGTTGGCTTATTCGCAGAAGACGCGGACTTTGGTGGCGTTGCCTTCGGAGCCGTTGACATCGACGGTGAGGTCTTCGAGGTGGTCGATGAGCTCCTCCAGATTTTCGGGCCTGATCTGCGAGAGGGTGAGAGGAACGCCGTGCTTGTTGAGCGCGTCGTCCAACTGCTGGTGGGCCTGGGCGGGGATGAGGCTGGCAAGGCGGACGCCGGCACGGAGCAGTTGCATGGGGACGCGGACGTTGACTGTGGTTTGGCCCTTCATGCCGGTCATGGACTCGTCGGCTTCGACCAGAACGCGCAGGTATTTGACGCGGGTCTTCACGGTGGCTCCGTTGGAGCCGGAGACGGTGCCGGAGAACTCGCCGACGGGAGTGGCGCGTTCGGTTTCGAGGACGGCGATGAGGCGTTCGGCTTCGTCGGCGGTGATCTTGCCGGCGGCGAGCATTTCGAGAATCTGGCGGCGGTTTTCGTTCATTGGATTTCTCCTGAAAGATGGTGGATGAAGGACAGGGCGTGGTGCAGCGGAGCTTCCGCGAGCAAGACGCGCGAGAGATGCAGGAGGGCAAAGAGGCCCTGGTGCGGGACGAGGGTGAAGAGCGCGGCCGCGAGACAGGCGGCGAAGATCCAGAAGCCGTCGTGAGCGGAGTGGCCGATGTTGCAGGCGATAAGGAGACGTTCTGCCTCGGACGGAGTGATACGGCCGAGAGCGACGAGCGAGACGATGACACGGCGATCTGATCGCATGACGGCCTCTACAGGATGCGGACCAGGACGCGGGCATCCTGGGTGCTGACGTGGACGTGGGTTCCGGGCAGGCTGCATAGGATGCTCCAGAAGATGGCGATGACGCGCCAAAGATTGGTTCGGGAGACGATAGCGAGAGCCGCGAATGCCAGGAAGATGATGGGCGCGAGCAGGATGACCGGAATCCAGAGGAGAAAAATGGGCAGCCAGAGTTTGGGCCAGTGGAAGCCGGGGGTGTCGATGCCGAGGACGGCGAAGTTCGGAGTCACTTGAGGGCCTCCAGTGCGCGGATGGCTTCGTCGGCGGTGATTTCGCCGGCGTTGAGCCGCTCCAGCACCTCCGCGCGGGATGGAGACGGGTTGGTTTCAATGAATTGGAGCTGTCCGGAGATGCGGTTGAGGCGGGCTTTGATGGTGGGGTAGCTGACGCCGAAGGTCTGCTCCATCTCTTTGATGGAGCCGTGGGAGCGGAGGAAGGCGACGACGAAGACCTGGTCTTCGAGGGTGAGGCGGGCAAGCTCGGGGAGGGTGAACTGGCCTTCGACGGCGATTCCCTTTTCGGGGATGGAGACGCGTTCGATGAGGATCGGACTGCCCTGGGCGATGCGGAGCAGGTCTTGCCAGTCTGAGGCGCGTTTTGGGGATGAGTTCATGGTTACTGATCTCGTTTCTCAAGTACTAGAATCACAATAATTAATTTTATTAATAATTTCAATACATTATTTAAATTTATTTATTACGTATTCGGGGAGGAGACAAAAATACTCAGAACGGTGGGGGCTTGCATTTGGCGATGGCAGTTGCCGGAGCAGGGGATCTTTCGCGGTGTTTTGACGGAATCTTAAGCGCCAACAGGGGTGGGATTGCCGCAGCTAAGTCGTTGGAGCGCCGTTGTATAAACGGGTATGCGCGTGCGTCATTTGTGGCTGTTGCTCATTCTGTTCTCTGTTTCCACGCTCTCCCGTGCGGCGACTGACCCGGCGTGGACGACGCCGATCGCTCCATTTCAGATTGCCGACAATCTTTATTACGTGGGCAGCCGCGACCTTGCCAGTTATCTGGTGGTCACGCCGAAGGGGAACATCCTCATCAATGCGAATCTCAGCACGTCGCCTCCGCAGATACGCGCGAGCGTGGAGAAGCTGGGATTTCGCTGGAGAGATACGAAGATTCTGCTGAATGGGCAGGCGCACTTTGATCATGCGGGCGGGGCGGCTGAGGTGGTTCGTGAGACGCATGCGAAGAACATGGTGATGGATGGCGATGTCAGCGTGATGGAGACCGGTGCGCGGACGGATTTTCTTGCTCCGTCGCCTAATATCGTGCGCTATACGCCGGTGCATGTGGACCGCGTACTTCATGATGGAGATACGGTTAGCCTGGGTGGTGTGACGCTGACAGCGCACAAGACTGCGGGCCACACGCGGGGCTGCACTACGTGGACGATGCGTTTGCATGTGCCGGGGGAACCGGCAGGGACGTTGAGCAACATTGTTATTGTGGGCGGAGTCAGCTTTTGGTCGGAGTATCATTTCGTCGCGACGCCGGGTCATCGCGTGAGCTATCCCGGCATTGCTCAGGACTTTCAGCACACGTTTGCTACGTTGCGTGGGTTGCCGTGCGATGTGTTTCTGGGGGCACATGGGAGCTACTTCGGCATGCTGGCCAAGCTTCAGCGTTATCGGCAGGAGGGGCCTCGGGTATTTATTGATCGTGCTGGCTATGAGCGTTTCGTTGCGGAGGCGCAGCATACGTTCGAGCAGGCGCTTGCTGCACGCTGAAGGAGTGGCGGGCGAATTTTTTGGGAGTGCGGCTAATTTTTTTGGCAAATTGTCATCGAGCGTGTCGATTTTTGGCAGGCATCTTCGTTATTGGTGCAGAGGTACGCTTACTCAAGCGAGAAGAGGAGGATTCTGATGGCGAAATTTGTGTTGCTGCTACATAGTGATGGCGAAGCCTGGAAGAAGTTGAGTCCGGAAGAGATGCAGAAGAAGGTCGAGAAGTATCTTGCGTGGAGGAACAAGCCCTTTGTCGTAGACGGCGCGGGGCTGGTTCGGGATACGGGTCGGGTGATTCGGGCGAAGGGTGACGGCGTAAGCGTGACCGAAGGCCCGTTCAGCGAGTCGGCAGAGGTGATGGGCGGGTTTTACACCATCGAAGCGGCAGACTATGACGAGGCGGTCAAGCTGTCGCTCGATATTCCTCATATCGGTCTCGGCACGATCGAGATTCGCCAGGTGATGGTCTACAACACGTAGGAGTATTTGCGATGCAAGAGTCAGGCAGTCCCGCGTTGCTGGAGCATCTTTTCCGTCGCGAGTCCGGACGGATTGTTGCCTGGCTGGCAGGGCTGCTTGGTTCGGCACATCTGCAACTGGCGGAGGATGCGGCACAGGAGGCGATGCTGCGGGCGGCGCAGACGTGGGCGTTCGAGGGGATTCCGCCAAAGCCTGAGGCGTGGCTGTTTCGCACGGCGCACAACTATGCGATCTCGTCGGTGCGGCGGGGCGTTGTCTTCAGCAGCAAGGCCGATGCGCTGGTTGCCGCGCTTGAGACGGTGAGCCAGCCTGTGTTGGATCTCGATGCGGAGCAGAGCCTGCGTGACGATGAGTTGTGCATGGTGTTTATGTGCTGTCATCCAAAACTCGCTCCGGATGCGCAGGTGGCGCTGAGCTTGAAGCTGGTTGGAGGGTTCAGCACGGAGGAGATTGCGCGCATCTTTTTCTCTGAGCCGAGTACGATTGCGCAGCGTCTGGTGAGAGCGAAGCGATTGATTCGCGAACAAAATCTGACGCTGGCGATGCCTGCGAAGGCCCATTTGGAGGAGAGACTCAGCTCGGTGCTGAAGGTGATTTACCTGATGTTTAGCGGAGGCTACGCTGCACACTCGGGCGAAGATCTTATTCGCGGCGATGTCTGCCTGGAGGCTTTGAGGCTGGGACGGCTGGTGGCGTCTTCTTCGATGGGCGCACCGCGTGTAGATGCGCTGGTCGCCTTGATGGCATTGCAGGCAGCACGTTTGCCGGCACGGACGGACGTTGCCGGAGATCTTGTTTTGCTGGAAGAGCAGGACCGCAGGCTGTGGGATGAGAGCCTGATCGCGCTTGGATTTACTTACTTCGACCGGTCGATTGCAGGAGACGAGATCTCGGAGTGGCACGTTCAGGCGGCGATTGCAGCTACGTATGCGAGCGCGGCAAGCTCGGCAGAGATCGATTGGGCCGCGATCCTCGAGCACTATGACCAGTTGATGGAGATGACGGACTCGCCGGTGGTCGCGCTGAATCGCGCAGTGGTGGTGATGAAGGTACACGGCGCAGAGGCGTCTCTGGCTGCGCTGATACCTCTGCAGGGAAAGAGCGCTTTGCGGAAGTATCATCTGCTGCCCGCAGTGCGCGGCCATGTGCTGGCGGCATTGGGTCGTCTGGATGAGGCGAAGGCAGCGTTTTCGGCAGCGCTGGAGTGCGATTGTACGTTGCCGGAGAAGCGCTTTTTACAGCGGCAACTGGCGATGGTTTCGATACAACTTCATGGCTCGTAGTGTCACTGAGTTAAGAGTGCTTCTTTTTGGCGGCGGGTGAGAACGCAGGCTGCGGCGAGGGCGGCGGCGAAGCCTGCTGCGGCTCCGACGCCGAGTGCCCAGCGGGGGCCGAAGTGGTTGGCGATCCAGCCGAGGATCGGTGCGCCGATGGGGGTTCCGCCGAGTGCGATGCCGACGCGCAGGGCCATGACTCTGCCGCGCATTGCGGGTTCGGTGGAGAGCTGCATGATGCTGTTGGTGCCGTTGGTGAAGGTGAGCGCGGCGGCGCCGATGACGACGAGCGCGGCACCGAACCACCAGTATCCGGGGGCGATGGCGGCGAGGGTGCAGCCGATGCCGAAGACGGCGGCTCCTGCGAGAAGCGATGCGAGGCCCGGCCGTTGGCGGCCTGCGGCGAAGAGGGCTCCTGAGAGCGTGCCTACGGCCATGATGGAGGAGAGCAGGCCGAAGCCGCGGGCGTCGGAGTGGAAGACGTTGACGGCCATGGTGGAGATGAAGATGGGGAAGTTGAGGCCGAAGGTGCCGATGAGAAAGAGCATGATGAGGATTGCTCTGAGGTCGGGTTTACTCCAGACGTAACGAAGGCCATCCATGAATCCGGATGCGCTGCGGTGCGCACGGGCGCTGGTGCGTAGTTCGGAGAGGCGGAAGAGGGAGAGCGAGAGGAGAACGGCTGCGAAGGAGAATCCGTTGAGAAGGAAGGCCCAGCCGATGCCGACCTTTGCGATGAGCAGACCGGCGACGGCAGGGCCGATCATCTGGGCGGCGTTGAACGAGGTTGAGTTTAAGGCGACGGCGTTGGGGAGATCGGCATCGCCGACCATCTCTGCAACGAAGGTTTGCCGGACGGGTGCATCGAGCGCAGCGGCGGAGCCGGAGAGGAAGGCGAAGAGGTACACGTGCCAGAGGCGAACGACGCCTGCGATGGTGAGGGCTCCGAGCACGAGCGCGAGTGCGCCCATCGTTGCCTGGGTGAGCATGAGGAGCTTGCGCTGGTTGAGGCGGTCGGCGGCTGATCCCGTCCAGGGAAGGAAGAGAAGTTGCGGAGCGAACTGGAGGGCCATCACGATGCCCAGCGCTGAGGCATCGTGGTGAGTGAGCTGCGTGAGGACGAGCCAGTCCTGCGCGACGCGCTGCATCCACGTGCCGATGTTGGAGACGAGGCTGCCCGCGGTCCACAGGCGGAAGTTGAAGCTGCGGAGGGAGCGGAAGGTGCCGGAGAGTGGCCTCGTCATGCGCCCGACGGTGTGTTGCCCCCGTGGAACTGGCCGAAGTGATGCGCGTGGTTGAGGCTGATGAGCAGCGCGCCGAGGCCGAGCGCAAGGATGTGGCTTGTTGTGCGCGGATGAAAGTCACCGACGCGTGCGAGCAGTAGATAGGCGACGAGCGCGTTGAAGAATCCCCAGACGACGTTGACGGTGGAAGAGGAGAGCCCTTTGCCGGGCGGTTTGGCGAAGGGGCTTTGGAAGGGACGTCCCATGGTGCCGGCGGCGAGATGCGGAACGGCGTTTGCCGCGAAGAGGCCGCCGAAGAAGTAGGCGATAAGCCAGGGCCAGTGCATGATTCCTGCTTCTTTCTTTTTAGAGTTTTTCGAGCAGCGAGATGATTTCGTTTGTCGATCCTGTTTCGCCGAGGCGAGGAAAGACGTGGCTGATGCTGTAGTGGTGCGCTTCTTCGCGGAGGTCGGTCATGGCGTCGGTAGCGAGAGTTACGTTGAATCCCTGCTCGTAGGCCTGGCGGGCGGTTGCCTCGACGCCGGTGGCTGTGGCTACTCCGGTGATGACAACCTGAGTAACGCCGCGTGTCTTGAGCTGGTGTTCGAGGTCGGTGGTTGCGAATGCACCCCAGCTTCGCTTGGTGACGGTGATGTCGCCGGGTTGCTGATCGAGCTGCGGCAGAAGGTCGGTCCATCCTTCGGAGAAGGATGCGGTGCTGCGCGGGGCCTGCTCTGTTCGTCCGGGTGCGCGTCCGGCAACGTTGACGAGAACGACGGGAAGGTTCTTTGCGCGGAAGGTGTTGATGAGTGCGCGGGTGCGGTCGATGATGTCGGCGATGGGATGAATGAAGTCTCCGCTGACGATGCCTTTTTGCAGGTCGATGACGATCAATGCGGTGTTGGGGTCGAGAGTAGAAAGCTGCATGGTTTGTTTTCCCTGGAGATAAAGTTGGCGCTGTATGAGCGGGCGTTGTGGGCTTAGTCTTCAACGAGGCGCGTAAGCAGCTCGAGTGCGGTTTGGAGTTTTTCCTGCTCGTGCACGGATAACTTTTGAGAGATGGTGGTGGCGAGCCAGTCCTGCCGCGCGGCGCGGCCCTCCTGAAGCCACTTCAGGCATTTGGGCGTGAGAGACATTAGAGTCTGCCGTCCGTCGCTGGGATCAGGCGCGCCACGGACAAGGCCGGACTGCTGCAACGGCGCGACGATGGCGCTCATGGACTGCGGACGCATGCCTTCGAGTCGCGCAAGACTTGAGACTGTGGATGCGCCGTCCTTTTCGAGCCGAAGAATGACGGAGGCCTGCGACGGCGTCAGATCGTTGGCGCCACCATGCTCGCGCAGGCGCAGCTTGAGCTTGCGGTAGACGGCGCGGAGTTCCGTCGCAAGCGTACGAGTCAGTTCGGTTTGAGGAGAGGGCTTTCGGTTGCTCACAGGACCAATATCGCATATCTACAGTTAGACTGTAAAGTTTAGCTGTAGATATGCGTGGCGATGTCGGTGGAAAAAGAAAAGGCAGGCACGGAAGCAAGTCCGGCCTGCCTTTAATGAAAACTCCAGCTTAGGCAATTCCACTTCAAAAACAAATTGCTTTATCGCAGAAGTGGTTAATCGAAAGTTTTCTGACTTTTCCTTGGTGCGATCAGACTGGTTAGTACGACGTAACTGGAGTTCCCGGCGTGAACGAAACGCCGCGCAGGACCTCTCCGTTGGCAGCGTCGCGAAGATCCGTAAAGGTCTCATGAGCGGCAACCGCGGCGGAGGTATTGCTGAGTCTGTCTGTGATGAGGTAAAGCTTGTTGGGGTCGGCTCCCTGGTCTCCATTACCGCTAACGGTCGACGAGACAGCCCAGATGACGACGCTGTAACCCTGAATCCGATTACCTACGATCGTTCCAATGATATTGCGCAGGCCATCCGTCGCGGGTGCCCATGGAAGATTCGTGCCATCGGTACCGTTGTTGTATCCCGTGGGGAAACCTGCCACGGTGTACGGAGTGCCCAGATTCAACCCGGTTGTGAGAGTGTAAGCAAGCTGCCACGTCTGAGTGCTGGAGTTGAAAATCCACTTCTGCAGTCCGCCTGTGTTGGTCGGCCCGGCAGCGTCCGTGTAGCTGTTGCTATTGGGGTCGTATGTGTTGACGCCGTCACCTTCATCGGCCACATAGAGTGTCGTTGCATCGGCGAACCAGAGACCGAAGGGATAGGCAACAGGATTTGAGGTCTTGTTCGACACCGTGGGAAAGCCCGCGAGAATGCACATGTTGCTCTCCAGACCGGTGGCCGAGTTATACGTTGGTGCAAGGTTGGTAGTGGGTAGAGGTGCACCGGGGATCGGCAATCCAACGCCGGGAGTAGCGCTGCCGGCAGGGCACGCTTTGCCCGTCGTATCGACAAAATACACGGTGTTCACACCATTGCCTCCGCTGCCCTTCGTTACGTAAAGGACGTTGTTATAGAGGGTCATTCCGCGGAAGTTATCATCCTTACCTACCTTGTCCGCCGCATCGCCCAGTTGGGTAACGCTGAAGCTGGCCACCGGTGTTGGAAAACCGGGGGTCTGCGAGGACTCGCTTTGGTTCAGGATCGCCGGGATGATCTGAACGCCAGCGCCGTTGACGACTTGCTTGGGCTCTGGATTGCCGCCGTTACCGGCGTTGCCAACGGTATAGAAGAAGTTGTTGCCGTTGGTGTTGACGTACAGAGCGGAACGGCCATTGTTGCCGCTGTAGGCGTTGGTTTCAGTAAAGCTGAACTGGCCTTGTGCGTTCACCGTTGCGACAGCGCGATAGTAGGCTCCCGGTACGGGATTGGTTGGGTCGATGACTGCCGGGGTGTTGGCGTTTGAGACATCAATTGTGTTGAGCGGGGCCACATAATCCATAAAGGTCAGATAGCTGCCGTCGGTGGAAAGATGGAGCGACTCTTCCGACTTGGAGCTGAAGCTCGTTACGAGCTGATCGCCCGAAGTCGTAGAGCTGTTGGGAACCTGCATGCTGGTGATCAGGCTGCCGGTAGGCGTCATCACATCAAGAAAGATGGGAGAAGTGATGCCGAAGCTGGGATCGGAGACGGTGACGTTGTTGAAGACATATGGATACGTCCCATCAAGCGCCGCAGTGCCGCAGGTTACCTTGTTTTTGGAGTTGGGGACGCAGCCTGGAGGTAATGTCTGGCCGATCGTGACGGAGTCAGGGGTAGCGGAATAGACCGAGCGGCTGACGACGATGTTGCCGGGCGTGAAGGTCTGTGCGGACGCGGTGAGGCCAGTGGCCACGGCGCTCAACGCCAGAAGAGTCAGCGCGCGGCAGGTGATGGCGATTCGAGGTGAAGAGGTAAATCCGTTCATGAAGTGGCTCCTTACGAACCTGATGTATGGTTCCGCGTGCCTGCGCGGAAAGCCGATAAAGGTGCCGAGAAAGCGCGAGCCGTAGCCCGCAGCGCTCGGTGTGGTGTTAGCTCGATGTCAACTTTGGCCCGGATTTAGCTGGCGAAAACGGAACTTCCCAGTCGCTTCCTTCCAACCAACAATCCCAGACCAAGGATTCCCGTCAGCATCAAAACCACCGATCCCGGCTCCGGGACTGGTTGAACATTGATGTCGTCAACCATGACCGATCCGTTCTCCGAACCGATGGCAGGATCGCCGACAGATGTGAGGTCGAGGGTGGTGGAGGTGGAAGTTGCGACGAACTCGCCGGAATAGTCTGTGAACAGTGAGCTATTGCTCGTCATGCCGGGGAAGCCATTGTCTGCGATGCTGCTTGGAGTGCCGGCCACCGTCAATCCATTCGCTGTAAGCGAAAAGGTATTGGACGAATCGGCGTTGGCCCAGAAGTTCACCACATACGTCTGGCCCACCAGCGTGGAGAGCACCTGCGAAAGCGTGTTCGGCACGTAAGGATTTGCCAGGGTCAGATTGACCGAGTTGTTGCCGTCATAAACAAACGGATCCTGGGTATCGACGTAGATATTTCCCGCGGTGACGGTCCATGATCCACCATCGATGCTCTGCCCTGCATAGTAGATATTGCCGCCGCCTGCCGCCTCAAAGCCGCCATCGACAACAAGGTTGCTTGCATGTGCGGAAGCATCCAGGCTGAACATGGCGACGAGTGCAACCAGAAGCAGAGGAAGCGATGATTGTTTGAAACGAAATGTCGAGAAAACTGGCCTCAGATTCATTCTTAGTCCCTCTTTTAAGTGAATTGTCAATACCACCAAAGTGGAACATGTGTATATGGACCTGCTGATTAAACTCTCGAGAAATTTCTCGAGAGCGGTGCTATGCAAGTCTTTGCAAGTGGTTAGCTTAATGCCTTTGCGAGTCGAATGAGCCCCTGCCGTATCGCAAGTTCGTTGAATCCGCCAAAGCCGAGGAGCAATGCATTCGGATCAGGGCGTTTCAGGGTGCAGCGGTCGACGCCGAGAACCTCAATGCCTTGAGCCGCTGCCAACTTTTCTGCTTGTCGTGAAGTCATTCCATTCCTGAGGTAGCCGATGGTATAGAGGCCAGCCCTGACGTTCGAGATCTCAAGCAGTCCATCAAGATGTTGCGTGGTACCTTCCATGAGGATTGCGAGGCGCTCCGCGTACAGATTCCGCATTCTCCGCAGATGACGCGCCAAATGCCCATCAACGATGAAGTCGTGGAGCACCGCCTGATCAAAGGACGAATTACGGAAATCGGTTCGGTAACGGAAGCCGAGAAAGAAATCTACTAACGACGGGGGCAATACGACGTAGCCGACGCGCAAGGCCGGGAAGAGCGTCTTGCTGAATGATCCGATGAAGATAACGCTTGAGTGATGGTCGAGACTTTGCAGGGCAGGTAGAGGCGGGCCCTCAAACCTGTATTCGCTGTCATAGTCGTCTTCGATAATAAAAGCGCCGGTGCGTGAGGCCCAGCGAAGAAGGGCCATGCGCCGCTCGAGCGACATCGTTACGCCTAACGGGAATTGGTGAGCCGGTGTTACGTACGCGCCTTTCGCATCGGGACAGATTTTAATTCCGGCGGAGACGGACAGCCCTTCATCATCGACCGGTACAGGGATCGTCCTGGCTCCGGTATTGTCGAACGCGATCCTGGCCCCGAAGTATCCGGGGTCCTCCATCCATATCGGATCGCTCTTTTTCAAGAGCAGCCGTGCCAACAGGTCGAGCGCCTGTTGTATTCCGGAGACGATGACGATTTGTTCCGCAGTGCATCGTACCCCGCGCGAGGTGCGTAAATACTCGGCGATTGCATCGCGCAAGGGGCCATACCCGCCCCGGTCGGCCTCTTTCTTTAGCCATGTCCTGAAATTACGTGCCCGGTCTGCGGCAATACGTCCCCAGACCTCGGAGGGAAATTCGCTGATGGCTGGAACCCCAATTCGAAAGGGGCGGATCCCTTCAATAAAAGCCAGGTCGACCCAGGGTTGCGGCCGTTTATATGCCGAGATGACGCTGCGAATGTATGCCGGTGTTCTGGTTGTCTGGCGGGGCGGCCGGGGCGTCTCCACATGATTGACCCATGTACCGAATCCGACGCGGGAGGTGACATAGCCCTCGGCTTGTAAACGCTCGAGAACGCTGACGACGGTTCCCCGGGAGAGTTCGTACTGGCTGGCGAAGTCTCTGGACGCGGGCAGCCTGGCGCCGGGTGCGAGCCGACCGTCAAGGATGGCAGAGCGCAGTTCGCCGTATAACCAGTTGGTCAGGGTCTGATGGCGCGACCGGCTTTTGAGCGTGAGCTCGAATGAGCTAATGGCTTTTGGCATCTCAAATGGTCCAATAAATTTAGCGAAAATGGCTCTATTCGATGTACCACGGCTGCCATAGTATCAGTTCTGAAATTGAGAAGTGCATGGATTGTCATTGGGCTCCGGCTTCTCGCTGAGCGACTTATGGGAGATCAACAGATGAAAGCTGGAGTTTGGTTTTATGGCGTGGGCACCGTTCTCACCGGCATTCTGGATATCGCCTGGGGTGCATTCGATCCCTCTCATCAACCCATCCAAGCGCTGGGCAAGAATGTTCCTGGTCAACACATGCTGGCCTATGTCGCGGGTATCTGGCTGATTGCGGCGGGGCTTGCAATCCTGTGGCGGCGCAGCGCAAGGATTGGCGCCGTGGCATGCGGCATCATCTACTTGATTTTTGCGGCATTGTGGCTGCCTCGGTACTATGGCGGGATTCATGTGCTTGGCTGGCGACTCGATGTGATCATAGGTATCTCTTTCGGGTTTGCTCAACAGGTAATGCTGGCCGCTCCGGCAGCAATCATTTATGCGTCCACTACGTCGCCGGATTCCCGGTTGCAAAAGAGAGCAGCTGTCGTTGCACGCTGGATGTTGGGATTGCCTCCTGTCATCTTCGGCTTATTTCACCTTACGAGCATTCACCTCTTCGCGAGGATCGTTCCGCATTGGATGGGGTTTGGGATTTTTTGGGCTGGGCTGACCGGAGTCGCTTTCTTCCTGGCAGGGTGTGCAATTTGCTCGGGAGTTATGGATGTTCCGGCGGCCAGGCTTCTTGCGTTGATGCTGTTGCTGTTTGAAGGCCTTGTAGAGATACCTCCTATTTTTATTCGATCGCACAATCAGGCGACGTGGGGTGCTGCTGTCTACAACCTGGTTGCGATAGGGGCATGCTGGATATTCGCCGAGTTTCTCGTAAGCCGCGCAGATGCGGAACGAATCGATCCGGCGGAGAATGTCACCATGTCACGCGCCGATCCTATGGTTGCGTGATTCAGTTGCAATGATGGGTATGGTGTCTTTCTCTTCACGCGGCCCTGGGCTGCGAGGTAATCATCTCTACTTCGAGGCTGGAATGGCTGCGAGCTTGCTTGGCCTCAGAATCCACATGATCTGATCGATGCCCTTTTCGGAGGCGTCGATGGTTGCGAATGCGACGGGGACGCCGTCGCGCGAGATGAGGATTGATGCCTGGCCATTGGCTTCGATCTGTGTAAGCGTGATGCCGGTCCAGAAGTGCGAAGCGAAAGAGGCGATAAATTTGGCGACGCGCTGGCGGCCGGAGACGGGAGCGCGCGCGGCGGTACGCACGACGCCACCACCGTCGGAGTAAGAGACGACGTCTTCTGCGAAGAGGCCTTCGAGGGTGGCGAGGTCTCCCTTTTGCGCGGCGGCGATGAAGACGGTGAGGAGGCGTTGCCGCTCTGCGGAGCTGGCGGGAGTGCGACGTCCTTCGACGATGTGCTTGCGCGCGCGGGAGACGAGCTGACGGGCGTTTGCTTCTTCCATCTGCAGAATGTCCGCGATCTGGCGATAGGAGTAGTCGAAGGCCTCGCGCAGAACATAGGCGGCGCGTTCGGTGGGAGAGAGCTTTTCGAGCAGCAGCAGGATGGCGAACCCGAGTGCTTCGCTGCGCTCGGCGCCTAAGGATGGATCGCTGCTGGTGTCGACGGGTTCGGGGAGCCAGGGGCCGACGTAGCTCTCGCGGCGGGCGCGGGCGCTCTGCGCGAAGTTGATGCACATGCGTGTCGTTGTCGTGGCTAGGAATGCGGATGGGCTTTCGACTACGCTGCGATCGGTGGCCTGCCATCGCAGCCAGACATCCTGCACGATGTCTTCGGCCTCTGCGGCGCTGCCGAGCATGCGATAGGCGATGCCGAAGAGGCGTGGACGTGCTTCGGCAAAGGCGCTGAGGCCGTCGTCGTATGCGCTGGCCTCTGCACTCGACCGAACAGGCGGAGATGGTCTCTCTTCTGCCATTGCGATGGTCATAGTCTACCGTGCTCCATCGTGGCGGATCGAGAGTTAACGAAAGCTCAAATTGATCGGAGCATTGCTTCGACTATCTCTTGACTGAGTGGAGGATCGTCGCAGTTGCCGGTGCTCCGTGTTGCGATGGCTTGTTGTTCATTGATGCTCTCAGGTTGAGGTGGGCCTGAATTTGGATACAGATCGTCGCACTCCAGGATCAGGCGGAGTTCTTCTTCGGTCTCTTCGAGGTATATCTCTTCCTGGCTGGCCTGCTCTTCGTAGTAGTCGTCGTTGTATGTGTCCATCGCTGTGATCTCCCCTGTTGCTGCGCTTGTTCGCTAAGACCAGATGGCGCCGTGTTTTGTGACAGGTTTTGGAAAATTTCTTTTTTTGAGTGCTCGTGTCACAAATCTTCGCGCTGTTCGGTCTTAGCGGGTACAAGCGGCAGATACGACAGATGCCATTCAAAAGACGGAAGGGAGCAAATTATGAAAATCGTAGTGATCGGCGGTACTGGTCTTATCGGATCAAAGCTCGTCAACAAGCTTCGCGAGCACGGGCATGAGGCTGTGCCGGCTTCACCCAACACGGGTGTCAACACGCTTACGGGCGAGGGACTTGCGGAGGTGCTGAAGGGTGCATCCATTGTGGTGGATGTATCGAACTCTCCTTCATTCGAGGAGACGGCGGCGATGAACTTCTTCAACACCGCGACGCGCAACCTTATCCAGTACGGCAAGGCCGCGGGCGTGGGGCACTATGTCGCGCTGTCTGTTGTGGGCACCGACCGGCTTGCAGAAAAAAAGCCGTCGGATGCGGAGAAGACGATTCGCGGGTACTTTCGCGCGAAGCTGGCGCAGGAGAAGTTGATCGAGGAATCTTCGATTCCCTTTTCGATTGTTCATGCGACCCAGTTCTTCGAGTTCGTCAAAAGTATTGCGGATGTTTCGACTGTAGGCACGACGGTCCGAGTGGCGCCTGTGCTCATTCAGCCGATGGCGGCTGAGGATGTGGCCGCAGCGGTTGGACGGGTTGCGGTTGGCTCGCCTGTGAATGGAGTGGTCGAAGTGGGCGGGCCGCAGCAGTTCCGTTTGGACGAGTTCGTTCGACAGGGGCTTCGCGCTTACAACGATCCACGCACGGTGGTGGCGGACCCTGCCGCGGGCTACTTCGGTGTCGAGATCGATGAGAGCGCGCTTGTTCCGGGTAAAGATGCTCGGCTGGGCGAGACGCGCTTTGATGCGTGGCTTGCTGAGTCCGCGAAGTCTGCGGTGGGCGCAGCGCAATAGAGATGGAGGCCGGGTGCGGTGGGCCCGGCTTCTGTTTGAAAACAAGGAATAGAGAACAGCGAGGAGATGGAGCGATGAAGATTGCGAAGCTGGTGTTGTGTCTGGTGTTTCTGAGTCCGAGTTGGCTGATGGCGCAGCAGGCCAAGGTGACCGAGATCATGTCGAAAGATCTCTCAACGATTCCCGGTAAAGAGGGATTGATGATTACGGTTGTGTATCCGCCGGGCGCGTCTGACCCTGTGCATCGCCATAATGCATATGGATTTATCTATGTGCTGGAGGGCTCGATTGTGATGCAGGTGCGCGGCGGAAAGGAAGTGACGCTGACGCCGGGGCAGAGCTTTTATGAAGGCCCTGACGATGTCCACGTCGTTGGAAGGAACGCGAGCAAGACCATGCCGGCGAAGTTTGTGGTGTTCCTGGTGAAGGACAAAGGCGCGCCGGTGCTGATTCCCGTCAAGTGATGTTGATGACGGGGATTGGAGTTGCCTTGTATTCTGAGCGAGCCATGTACGCGGCGGACGGACATCCCTGATCGAGGGGCGAGATTCCACAGATGCAACATGACGGTTCGAACTCGCGGGCGGGCGAACGGACTGTGCTTGCGGTCACGATCCTGGGATCGAGCATGGCGTTTATCGACGGAACGGTCGTCAATGTTGCGCTTCCGGCGTTGCAGAATGCTTTGCACGCTTCGATCTCGGACGTGCAGTGGGTGGTCGAATCGTATGCCCTGATGCTGGCTGCGTTGTTGCTTGTGGGCGGTTCTCTCGGAGATATCTTCGGGCGACGCAAGATATACGTCATCGGCGTCAGCGTCTTTGCGGCTGCTTCTGCATGGTGCGGGCTGGCGCAGAACATCGACATGCTGATATTGGCGCGCTCGGTACAGGGGCTGGGCGCGGCTTTGCTGGTACCGGGAAGCCTTGCGTTGATCACGGCCTACTTTCCTGAAGAAAAGAGAGGGCATGCGATTGGAACGTGGTCCGGCTTCTCTGCGATCACTGCCGCCATCGGGCCGATCATCGGCGGCTGGCTGATTGAACACTCGACGTGGCGCTGGGTCTTCTTTCTGAATCTTCCGCTTGCGCTGGCGGTTGTTCTGCTGTCTGTCAAAGTGCCGGAGAGCCGCAACGAGCAGGCTTCGCATCGCCTCGACTGGCTGGGCGCGCTGCTGGTGACGCTGGGACTTGGCAGCGTGACGTATGCGTTGATCGAGTGGCCGACGCGCACGCACCATGATGTTGCTCTGATCGATGCTGCCGCGGTGTTGGGAGTGATGGCGTTGGCGGCATTTCTTGCCGTCGAACACTGGTCGCCTGCGCCGATGGTTTCGCTGAAGCTATTTTGCTCGCGAAACTTTGCCGGTGCGAACCTGCTGACGCTGTTTCTGTATGCGGCTCTCGGCGGGTTGATGTTCTTCTTTCCGATGGACCTGATCCAGATTCAACATTACACGGCTACGCAGGCTGGTGCGGCCTTTCTGCCTTTTGTCGCCATTATGTTTGGGCTGTCGCGTTGGGCAGGCGGGCTGGTTGCGCGGTATGGATCGCGATTGCCGCTTACTGTCGGCCCGCTGGTTGCGGCGTGCGGCTTCGTGCTGTTCGCGATTGCGCCGCAGAATGGGAGTTATTGGACGGCGTTCTTTCCGGCGGTCGTGGTGATGGGGTTTGGTATGACGATCAGCGTTGCGCCACTGACTACGACGGTGATGAACGCTATTCCGGAGTCGGAGTCGGGGCTGGGCTCGGGGGTGAACAACGCGGTCTCGCGGCTGGCCTCGCTGCTTGCCGTGGCGATCTTAGGGGTGGTCCTGGTTATGGTCTTCAATCGCTCGCTGGATCGGCAGCTCTCCCGGCTGAGCGTAAGCGCGAGTGTTCGCGCGCAGGTGGATGCGAACCGGTCGCTGCTTGCAGCGATTCATAGTGCTGACCCGATGGTTCAGGATGCGATTGCAAGATCATTTTTGAGCGGCTACCGCACTGTGATCTGGATAGCGGCCGGACTGGCGGCGTTGAGTGCGATGCTGGCGTGGCTGATTATCAGAAGAAAAGACCTCGCGATGAAGTGCGCCGATGGCAGCGCTTCGAGACCGTGAATGAGATGTCGCGCTTATGCCTGATTGGATGCTGAGATTATTGGAGTTCGGTGCGGATTTCGCGGACTCCGCGGCCTAGTCGCTGACGCAGTAGAGCGCGCAGCGTTGCGCCGTCGGCGTAGCCGACCTCGGCTGCGATGGCTTCGATGTCGTTGCCGCTGCCGCGCAGAAGCGATTGCGCGTGCTCGACGCGAAGGTCCTGGAAGTAGGCGAGGGGGGATTTGCCGAGCACGGCGTCGCAACGACGCTGGAGTGTGCGAGCGCTGGTCGCCAGTGCTTTTGCGGCTTCCTGTAGCGAGAAACCTTCGCGGAGGTGTTCTCTGGACCAGCGTTCGAAGCGCAGGATCAGGGGATCTGCCTGCGCGAGATGGTTGGGGATGATGTAAGGGGCCTGTGACGAACGGATATCGGCGAGCAGGTAGCGCGAGACGGTGCCTGCAAGCTCGGGACTGGCCTGGCGGATGAGCCACAATGCAAGATCGAGATGCCCCATCGCGGCCCCGGCGGTGGCGCCTATGCCGGTTGGCACCAGCATGCGCGACTCGTCGAGCTGGACGTGCGGATAGCGTTGTCGGAAGAAGGGAGCGAGCGACCATGTCGTCGTCGCCTCGCGATGATCGAGGAGGCCAGTTTCGGCGAGCAAAAAGGTGCCGATGCAGGCGGCGCCGATCTGTGCACCTTTCGCGTTCCACTTCAGCAAGTGAGACTTTGCTTCGTGCACGTCGGGGCGGTTGAGAGCAGATAGCAGCGTTGCGGGGGTTACAGCTTTGAGTGCGGGAACGATGACCCAGTCTGGCCTAAGGCTGGGCGTGATGGGATTTACGGGCACGGTGAGTCCCTGGCCTGTGCGGACCCTGCGCCGAACGCCGACAACGGTGAGGTTGAAGCGAGGCGTTCCACCGAAGAGTCTGGCAGAGAGGGCGTTGGCGGTGGAGAAGGCGTCGAGCGTTACGGTAAGTCCGGTGTCGAAGACTCCCTCAAGCGCGAGCACAACAATTCGCATGGCGTAATTGACCTCAAAGTTGACGTTTACGACTCTGCCATTTTACCGCGCCGGTGGCTAGATTAGTCATTGTCGGACATCGTGACGATGCGACAAGGAGACAACTCATGAAGGTGATGGCTATTGGAACAGTCGGCGCACCACTGACCCCGGAACAACGGCAGCAGGTTATGCCGAGGGAGGTGCCGCACACGCTCAAGCTCTATCTCGATGGCAAGATCGAACAGTTCTGGTTCAGGCCGGACACGGGGCCGGTCTTTCTGATGGATGTTGATTCGGTCGAAGAGGCCAGGGCGATTGTCGATGACATGCCGCTTGTCATCGACGGTTTGGCGAAGTATCAGTTCTGGCCAGTGGGGCCACTCGCACCGTTGGGGCTGTTGATTCAGGGCAAGTAGTTGAGGATGGAGGCGCCGGTGCAGGATCGGCCGGCGCTCTCCTGTTTTGCGATGGGAGGCTAACGGTTGATTGTTGCCTGGAACTGTGCGGGATAGCGAGCGCCTTGAATCTCGATTTCGGCGAGTGCGTCCCCGATGTTTTGCAGGTCCTCAGGTGAAAGCGTTACGTTGGCTGCTCCCACGTTTTCTTCGAGGCGGTGGAGCTTGGTGGTCCCGGGAATCGGCACAATCCAGGGCTTCTGAGCGAGCAACCACGCGAGTGCAATCTGAGCGCGGGTGACGTGCTTACTCTCTGCGATCTCTCCGAGTACATCGACGAGCTTTTGATTTGCCTTGCGAGCGTCGGCTGAGAAGCGCGGCACGATATTCCTAAAGTCGTTGCTGTCGAACTGCGTGTTCTCGTCGATCGCTCCTGTGAGGAAGCCTTTGCCCAGAGGGCTGAACGGCACGAAGCCGATTCCGAGCTCTTCAAGTGTCGGCAGAATCTCTTCTTCAGGCTCTCGCCACCAAAGCGAATATTCGCTTTGCAGCGCCGTTACAGGTTGCACGGCGTGGGCACGCCGAATCGTTCCGACGCCTGCTTCCGACATGCCAAAGTGTTTGACCTTGCCTGCTGCGATGAGTTCCTTCACGGCCCCGGCAACGTCTTCGATAGGCACATTGGGATCGACACGGTGTTGATAGAGCAGGTCGATGCGGTCGGTGCGCAGACGCTTGAGGGCGGCCTCAACATGAGAGCGGATGGTCTCGGGCCGGCTGTCCATACCGTTGGCGGGCTTGCCTTCTTTGAAGCCGAATTTCGTGGCGATCACGACCTGATCGCGGAAAGGCTCCAGAGCTTCGCCGACGAGGCTTTCGTTTGCGTACGGGCCGTATGCTTCAGCGGTATCGAAGAACGTTATGCCGCGTTCGACGGCGGCGCGGACCAGCGCGATGCCTGTCTTGTCATCGACCGCCGGGCCGAGCCCGAAGCTCAAGCCCATACAGCCGAGGCCCAGGGCAGAGACCTTCAGGCCGCTTTTTCCTAATTCACGTGTTTGCATGTCTGTTCTCCTTCGTATCGACTCGCGTCTAACGTCCGACATTGTTGAGTCTAGGCCTGGTATCTTTATGTGACTAGACTCAATACACAGGAAAGCTTTATGAGCATGATTCATGAATCCGTTCGCGGAGATCTTTCCGATTTGGCCGCCTTTGCAGTTGTTGCCGAAGAGCGAAGCTTTACCCGCGCAGCGGCGCGGCTGGGCGTGTCGCAATCGGCACTGAGTCATACGATTCGGGCGCTGGAGCGACGGCTCGGGCTGCAGTTGTTGGCGCGGACGACGAGAAGCGTCTCGCCGACTCCAGCGGGAAACGCTCTTTTGCAAGACCTGGCACCTGCGCTGGAACGAATTCGGCAATCGTTGCAGAAGGTACGAAACCTGCGTGACCGGCCCTCAGGCAGGCTTCGCTTAGTGACCAGCAAATCGGCGGCGATGACCGTGCTGTTGCCAAAGCTGGAGGCGTTTACGAAGGCATATCCCGAGATTGTTCTCGATGTCACGATCACGAACGATCCGGTGGACCTTGTGGCGGGAGAGTTCGATGCCGGTATTCAGATTGGCGAGTTCATTCAACGGGACATGATCGCAGTCCGAGTGAGTGCAGACCTGAAGCTCGCGCTTGTCGGCTCGCCTGCTTATTTCGCGTCGCGGAAGCCGCCGAAGACCCCTCTCGATTTGAAGGACCATGCCTGCATCGGGTTTCGATTCAGCAGCGGAATGTATCGCTGGGAGTTCGAGAAGGGAAAGAAGATGGTGACCTTCAACCCTTTAGGGCCAGCTTCGTTCGACGATATTGACCTTGTGGTTCAGGCGATCCTGACTGGCGCCGGTATTGGCATGTCGATGGAACACACGCTGATGCCGATGATCAAAGACGGAAGGCTTATCCAGGTAATGAAGGACTGGTGTCCTGCGTTTCCGGGCTACTTTCTGTACTACCCGAGCCGCCGGAATCAGCCTGGCGCGTTGGCAGCGTTGATCAGTACGCTGCGCCTGAAGGGTTGAGTGGTCGGGGCGCGATCCTGTTTGTCTAAGCCTCAAATTTAAAACTTCAGGGCGAGTCATTTGCGGATCGCGCTTGACAGCCATTTCGATTAATTACACAATGCAGTACATATTATGCTCGGTGAATTTGAATACGTTCTGATGACTGTAGCGGCTGGCCTGGGCGAGAGCGCCTATGGTGCGGCCATTCGCGAAGAGATTGAGAAGGTGGCTGGCCGAAGCTGCTCGATTGGGGCTTTGTACACGACGATTGAGCGGCTGGAGAAGAAAGGCCTCCTCAAGACGTGGATGGGCGAGGCTACAGCGCAACGCGGCGGCAGAGCAAAACGCATGGTGCGCATGACGCCGAAGGGCATGCGTGCGGCGAAGGAGTTCTACGAAGCAATGATGCGCGTAAGCCGTAACGCTTCATGGGCTACGGGCAAGCCGGAGCGCGCGTCATGAACTCACTGGCAGAGATAGCGACGATCTTGCTTGCGCCGAAGGATCGGGATGCGGTGCTGGGCGATCTGGCGGAGACGGGCGCCAATGGATGGAGCGCTCTTGGTTCTGTGCTGGGACTTGTAGTGCGACAGCAGATGGAGCTTTGGCGCGCGTGGCAGCCGTGGGTTGCGAGCAGCACTGCCTTGGCGGGGAGTTTGCTCTTACTGAGTGTGTCCTTTGGACTATCGATGGACTCGCGTTATCTTCTGCGCGGCGAGCGTGGGTATGGCAGCGTGCTCTGTGAAGCTTTGTTGATGCTGTTGTGGGCGTGGACGAGCGGATTTGTGGTGGGGTCACTCTCCGGGAAGACGCGATGGGTGAGCGGCATTCTCTGCGCGGTCCCGTGCCTCTCCTGTGTGCTTCGGTTTCAGGACACCTCTCTCTCGCGTCTGTGCGTGCTCTTGTTTCTGCTGCCGGGTGTGGCCGGTGCCGTGCAGGGAATGCGTCGTGCACGCTTGTCCCATAGGACAGCGCTGACGTTGGCAATAGCGATGACTGCGCTGATGTTGGTTTGGGGCGGCATGTACATGCGGAACTGGTTCTTTTTCCTGCCCGCATGGTGGCTTGTGGCTCATGCAGAACGATCGAAACTCCCCAGCAAAAAGGCGGCGGTATGAAGACGCAAAAGAAACAATTTGTAACGATGTTCTGCACACTTATTTTGAGTGCGGTTTCCGCGGTCGCTCAAAGCAATGGGAGCAAGAGCCAGATTGTGGAACGAGTGATTCATTCGAAGAACTTTGAGGGGAACAAGATTGGCGTCAGCGCCGACCGAAGGCTGGCGGTGTATCTGCCTGCTGGGTATGACGGATCGTCGAAGCGCTATCCGGTTCTCTATTTTTTCCCGAGTCCAATCGATGGATACCAGACGCTCTTCGATAAGAGTGGCGCACAGGCTCTGTTCGACCGCGCAATTGCGCGAGGCACAGTTCGCAGCTTCATCCTTGTCTCTGTGGATATGACGACTCCGCTGGGAGCTTCGTGGTTTGTGAACTCTCCTGTAACCGGAAACTGGGAAGACTTTGTGGTGCAGGAGCTTGTTCCCTATGTCGATGCCAACTTCCGCACCATATCGGCGCGAGATGCGCGCGGACTTGTGGGACAACATATGGGAGCCTATGGCGCCATCCGTATCGGCATGACGCACGCGGATGTTTTTGGTTCGGTCTACGGCATGAATCCCGTGGGCACAGGATCAGGTGTGCAGATTATGGATTCGCGTCCGAATTGGGATTTGCTCGCACATGCGACTTCTCTGGATGAGGTGAAGAAGGATGGATTCTCTGCGATCTTCACATCGATCTTTCAGGCCCACTTGCCGAACCCGGAGAAGCCACCGCTCTATGTTGATTTGCCTGCGCATCGGGAGGGCGGAAAGCTGGTGATCGACTCGAAGCTCACCGCGCGATTAAGAGATAGCTTTTTTCTTGAGTCCATGATCCCGCAGTATGCGGACAATCTGAAGACGCTGCGTGGTTTTAAGTTTGACTGGTCGCGCAACGATGCGATCTGGGACCATGTGTACTCGAACCAGGCGTTCACACACAAGCTAAATGAGTTTGGCATTATGCACGAAGCCGAGGAGTACAACGGGCTTTGGGACGCGGACCCCTATTGGGGTGCAGAGGGCCGCGTAATTGCTGATGTGTTGCCATTCTTCCAGCAGCACCTGGAATTCTAGCCTGGATTAGGGCTGGGACTTCTTTCGAGAAAATCGATAGGCCCCGGTAAAGTCAGCTTAGGTGCGGAGCTCAGTCTTCTTCCGGGAGGGTGGCTTGCGGGAGGAAGACACTGGCGATGGTTCCAGTGTTGTCGCCGGTGGATATGCTCTCGATGGTTATGGTGCCGCCATGTTTTTCGACGGCTTCTTTGCTGATCCAGAGGCCGATGCCGTTTCCGAGATCACCCTTGGTGGTGAAGAACGGCTCAAATATCCGGCTGAGGTCTTCGGGCGGGATACCGGTGCCGGTGTCGGCGATGGTGACGAGATGGCCCGGCTTGCCTTCGCGTTCGGCCGGCGCAACGGCGACGGTGAGGGTGCCTCCGTGCCGCATGGCATCGATTGCGTTGACGATCAGGTTGGAGAAGACCTGGAGCATCTCTCCGCGATTGGCGACGACGTTGCGGGATGGGGTGTAACGGCGCTCGACGACGACGGCGGCGTTCTGGAGCTTTGAGGTGTAGACCTTCAGCAGCTCGTCGAGTGCGCCGCTGATGGAGAACTCGGCGGGCCGGGCGGTGCTTCGATAGTAACCGAGTGTCTGCCGGCTGATGTGCGCGACTCTTTGCAGCTCTATCTCTGCCGTGGCGAGGTATGAGCTGGCCTCGTCATTTACCGAACAGCAATGGCGGGCAAGATACATCAGGTTCAACACGGCTTCGAGAGGATTGTTCAGCTCGTGCGCTACGGTGGCGGCCATCCTTCCGGTGGCGGCGATCTTTTCGGCCTGAATCAGGAGCTGCTGAAGCTTCATCTTTTCGGAGATGTCGCGGGCGATCTTGGATGCGCCGATGATTCGCCCGGCATCGTCGCGTACGGGAGAGACGGTGACAGAGACGTTGATGCGCTGGCCGTTTTTTCTTAGGCGCGTCGTCTCGAAGTGCTCGATGCGCTCGCCGGACTGCACCTTGTGCAGGATCATGTCTTCTTCGGACTGTAGCTCGTCGGGGATAATTCGCCGGATGCTTTGACCGATCATCTCGTCGGCGCTGTAGCCGAAGAGGCGTGCCGCGGCGGGGTTCCAACTGGTGACGATGCTATTGAGATCTTTGCCGACGATGGCGTCGTCGGCAGAGTTAACGATGGCCGCTAGATGGAAACGCGCTCGCTCGGCAGCGAGCTGCTCGGTGATGTCTTCGACTCGGATTGCGGCGAGCCGACTGCCGTGGTCGCCGACGCGCGCATAGTGAGAGCGAAACCAGCGATGGAGGTCGACGCTGTAGTCGCCTTCGGATTGTTCAGGGTTTCCGGTAGCGATGACGCGGGTGAGGATGGCCGACCAGCTCTGGTGAAGGCTGGGCATCAGGGTGCTTGCGCGCTTGCCGATGGGGTCGGGAAGGCCGGTATGACGCAGCCACGCTGGGTTGACTTCGCGCCAAATACAATCGACGACCTGGCCGGTCTCGTCGACGATGCACTCGACGATGCAGAAGGCGTCGTCGATGGATTCGAAGAGGGTGCGATAGACGCCCTCATGAGCACGAGCATTGGCCAGAGCGTCTTCCGCCTCTGCCAGTCGGTGGGTAAGCTGCTCGTTGGTGGCGTTCTTGTTCATGAAGGTCGATGGAGTGTTCCTGCAATCTTCTCATTGTTGGATGAAGATAGTGGAGCGTGAGATGGTTTTGTGCTCATGGTTGCGGCTTCGAGGGTAGACAGAGTGGTTTCCGCTCGCTGCGGGAGGACTTAGCCGAGGGGAAAGTGGGTACGACTCCGAGACGGTAGACTGAGTTTGCATGAAGAAGATTGGATTTCTCTCCTTTGGCCATTGGACGCCCTCGCCTCAGTCGCAGACGCAGTGTGCGGCCGATACGCTGTTGCAGTCGATTGATCTCGCCGTCGAGGCCGAGCGCCTGGGAGTGGATGGCGCTTACTTTCGAGTGCATCACTTTGCGCGGCAATTGGCATCGCCGTTTCCGCTGCTTGCTGCGGTGGGCGCGAAGACGAGCACGATCGAGATTGGCACGGCAGTGATCGACATGCGGTATGAGAATCCGCATTACATGGCGGAGGATGCGGGCGCGGCGGACCTGATTGCCGGAGGACGGCTGCAACTGGGGATCAGTCGCGGCTCGCCGGAGCAGGTGATCGACGGCTGGCGCTACTTTGGCTATCGCCCGGAGGAGGGCGAGAGCGATGCGGAGATGGGGCGGCGTCATGCGAGGGAGTTCTTCGAGTTGTTGCGCGGGCAGGGCTTTGCACAGCCGAACCCGCGTCCGATGTTTCCGAATCCTCCGGGGTTGCTGCGGTTGGAGCCGCACTCGGATGGGCTGCGTGACCGCATCTGGTGGGGCGCGGGATCGAATGCGACGGCGGTGTGGGCGGCGAAGCTTGGGATGAACTTGCAGAGCTCGACGTTGAAGGATGATGAGACCGGTGAGCCGTTTCACGTGCAGCAGGCGGCGCAGATTCGCGCTTTTCGCGCGGCGTGGAAGGAGGCCGGCCACGCGCGCACGCCACGCGTCTCGGTGAGCCGCAGCATCTTCGCGCTGATGGACGACCGCGACCGTGCTTATTTTGGGCGGGGTGGCCAGGAGGGCGACAAGATCGGCTTCATCGATCAATCGACGCGAGCGATCTTCGGCAGAAGCTATGCTGCTGAGCCGGATGTGCTGGTCGAGCAGCTTAGAGAGGATGAGGCGATTGCCGAGGCTGACACGCTGTTGCTGACGGTTCCGAATCAGCTTGGTGTTGAGTACAACGTGCATGTGCTCGAGGCGATTCTTACGACGGTGGCGCCTGCTTTGGGCTGGCGTTGAGTTGAGCCTTTGACTTGCTTATATCGGATGCATCTATTCTGCCCAGTCGTGCTCGATGGGGAGGTTTTGGCTGCGGCGTGCGTCGTTGACGGCTTTGTGCAGGAATGAAGTTTTTCCGTCGGTGTAGCGCGGCATGTCGTCGCCACAGGCCGATGCCAGCTCGAGCTTCAGTGCTTCATAGGCGCGGGCGACCTCGGGGTGTTGGATCAGCCAGTCGCGCAGCAGCAGCTCATTTTTGATGGGCCAGTCGGGCGCGACCACTAGATGCAAATGGTAGGCGAGATCGGAGTTTGCCACTGTTTTGCGGAAGAAGCGCCGCTTGAAGAAGCCGGCGTCGATCCTGCGATAGCCTGCGTTATCGAGAGGGGCGTCGAATGCATCGGCTTGCGTGAGCGAGGCGACGGGCGCCATCATGTCGATGATGGGTTTTGCGCTGAGGCCGGCAACGGCGGTGCTGCCGTAGTGCTGAAGCTCGTCGGCGATGCTGCCGAGCAAGGGACGGAGCAGATCGCGCTCTTGCGAGAAGTAGATGGGCCAGCAGGGGTCGGGAGGTGCGATCGAAACATGGCCTAGCGCCTGCCTCGCGTGTTCGTGGTTGTACATGCGATCAGTTTAGAGGGGTTCTGCACCGGATGTGGTTGGGTGATTCGGGCAAGACGCAGATTCCCTTCGGGAATGGCAAATAAAAAGACAAACAAAGGGACAAATAAAAGGGCAAGCAAAGGAAGCTGGGCTTGAGAGGAGATCGCTATAGCTGTTGCGGCGCGGAGCAGGCTTCTAGATAGGCGCAGACGAAGAAGATGAGCTCCTGCTTTAGGGTGTCGAAGTGTTTTTCCGGGGCGGTTGATTCGAGCAGGCGGCGGCTGATGCCGACCATGGCGCCTTGCAGCATCGAAGCTACGAGATGCGGGTCTTTGCTGAACGGATCGCTGGCAGTGGTCAGCATGCCGACGATTGCCTTGTTGGAGCGCACGGACGTCTGCTGCACGATCTTCGCTCCGTCGACATCGGAGCTGATGGAGTAGAGCGCGACGCTGGTCTTTGCGTCCTTCATCTTGGCGGTGAGGAATGCGGTGATGAGCGCGGTCGCCATTTGCCGGAGCGTGCTTCCCTTCTGCTCCTTGCAGACGCGCTCGACTGTTGCTGTGACCTCATCCATGTGACGCCGCAGGGCGGCTTGCAGGAGCGCGCTCTTGTTGGGGAAGTATTGATAGAGGGTTCCGACCGAGACACCGGCGCGCATTGCGACCCGCGTGGTGGTCAGACGCTCTTTTCCGACGGCGAGCAAAACCTGAATGGTCGCCTGAAGAATGGCGTCAACGCTTGCGGCCGAACGCGCCTGGACCGGCAATTTACGCGGCTGCAAGAGCACCTGGGAACGCGGAGGCAAATGCGAACTCCTTATGTGAAGCTTTCTTCATCTAACCACAAGCGGCTGGATGGAAGTAGGCGAGCGGCGAAGAATCTTTGAACGAAGTTTTGCATAGAACTTGAACGGATCAGGAGAGACAGCATGAGCACGTCGGCGACCCTTGGCGGTACATTTACTTTTCCGAATACATCGATGACCGTGAACCGCATGGGCTATGGCGCGATGCAACTGGCGGGGCCGCAGGTGTGGGGGCCACCGCGCGACGTTGACGCTGCGGTTGCGGTTCTGCGCGAGGCTGTGGACGCGGGCGTGAACCATATCGACACGAGCGACTTCTATGGGCCGCATGTGACAAACCAGATCATCCGGCGGGCGCTTCATCCTTATAAGGATGGGTTGGTGATCGTCACCAAGCTGGGCGCGCGCCGCGGCGAGGACAAGTCGTGGATTCATGCTCTCTCGCGGCAGGAGCTGATCGATGGCGTTCACGACAATCTGCGCAACCTCGGGCTCGATGCGCTCGATGTCGTCAACCTTCGCGTTGGAGGCGTGATGGGGCCGACGGAGGGATCGATTGAGGAGCCGCTGACGGTTCTGGCCGAGCTGAAGCAGCAGGGGCTCATCCGGCATCTCGGCCTGAGCAACGTTAGTGCCGCGCAGTTTGCCGAGGGGCAGAAGATTGCTGAGATTGTGTGCGTGCAGAACCTGTACAACGTGGCGCAGCGCAGCGACGATGCGTTTGTCGACGATCTTGCAGCGCGCGGCGTAGCGTATGTGCCTTTCTTTCCGTTGGGTGGATTTACGCCGTTGCAGTCGTCGGTGCTGGATGCGGTGGCGGCTTCCCTGGGGAGCACGTCGATGCAGGTTGCGCTTGCGTGGCTGTTGCAACGCTCGCCTAACATGCTGCTGATTCCGGGGACGTCTTCGGTCGGGCATCTGCGCGAGAACCTGAAGGCGGCAACGATTGAGCTTTCGCGAGAGGTCGTTGCTACGCTCGACGCAATTGGCGCGAGTCGCGGCGCTTAGCTTGGCGAGATTCTCCGCGACTTCGATCGGATCGTGATCGACCATGGGGAGAGGCTATCTGCAAATTAAAGATGAATGCGCTGGCTACGCGCGGCTATTCGGCGCGAAGAGCTTCTACAGGATTTACCTTTGCTGCACGATGCGCGGGGAGAAAGCTGGCCGCGAGCGATGCCAGTCCAAGCAGCAAGGAGACGCAGATTAAAGTTGCAGCGTCCCACGCCTGAACGCCGAAGAGCAGGCTGCGCATGAGCATCGATGTTGCCAGAGAGCAGAGCAGACCGATGCTCAGCCCGGTGAGCGTCAGCCATGCTGCCTGGCGCATGACGAGGCTGTAGACCGTGCCGCGTTGTGCTCCGAGTGCCATGCGCACGCCGATCTCGCGCGTTCGCTGGCCTACCGAATAGGAGATGACACCGTAGAGTCCGACGACGCCGAGGATCAGCGCCATGGCTGCGAAGCCCCCCACCAGCCATGCGGAGAAGCGATGCAGCAGGGCGGCCTGCGTCGTGTCGATCTTCTCGATCATGGTGGTTTCGTTGGAGATGCCGAGGTCCGGATTAATCTGATGCAGCGTGCTGACTAGTTCGGGGAGGAGTGTGCTTGCTTGTTGCGAGGTACGCACGGCGAGAGTAAAGGAGTGCTCGCCGATCTGGTTCATGGGGAAGTACTCTGTTGGCGCAACGGGGGCATCGAGCGGGCCTTCGCGCACGTCGTCGACTACGCCGACGATCTGCCAGACGGAGGGTATTCCGCCTTCGTCATTGGCGATGCTCTGACCGATGGGGTCTTGGCCGGGGAAGTATTTTTGCGCTAGCGTTTGATTGATTACGGCTACGCCTGGTTTCGATGTGTCGTCAGCCTCGGTGAAGAATCGTCCCCTGCGCAATGTTGCTTTAAGCGTGGACAGATAGTTGGCGCTGATGTGGCGCTCGTCCACCTCATTGTGCTCGCCGTGATATGGCCTGCCGACGATTCTGATGCCATCGGTATTGCAATCGCACTGGACGGGCAACCTGCTGGTGATTCCTGCCGATTCGACGCCGGGCAGGCTGGTGGCGCGGCGCACTACCTCGCGATAGAGTTCGACGATCTGTTCGCTGGTCGCATACATCGAGCCGGGTACAGAGACGTCGGCCGTTGCAAGGTGGCTTGGCTCAAATCCCAGCGGCACATGTAGAAGCCGATAAAAGCTGCGCCCTAACAATCCGGCGCCTGCCAGAAGCATGACGGCGATGGCGAGCTCGAAGATGACGAGATTCGCGCCGAGCCTCCGCCAGAGCTGGCCCGCTGCTCCACGATCTCCGTCGGTGAGTCCAATGCGCAGTTGCCGAAGGGAGAGTCGCAGCATGGGCGTCACTGCGAGCAGCAGCGCAGCCAACAATGCGACTGCGACAGTGAAGGCCGCAGTGTGCGCATTGAGTCCGACACCGTTGAGGAACGGCATGCCTGCTGCCATGTTTTTGGGAACCAGATGAACGAGGAGCCTCATGAGTGCGGCGGCGATGAAGATACCGGTAACGCTGCCGAGTAGGGCAAGCACGAGTCCTTCGGTGACGAACTGTTTGATCAGCCGCGCAGGAGATGCGCCCAACGCGCCGCGTACTGCAATCTCGCGCCTGCGGTTCTCTGCGCGCACCAGAACGAGGCTGCCGACGTTGATGCAGGCAATGAGCAACAGCAGACCGGCTCCGCCGAGCAGCGTCAGCAGGATGGGGCGCACATCGCCGGTGACAACTTCGGAAAAGGGTGTGACGCTGGCGGTCAGGTCGTGCCCGGTGATGGCGTATTGCTGTTGCAGCCGCTGTGAGATTCCCCTGATCTCGCTCTGCGCTGATTGCACCGTTACTCCATCGCGCAGCCTTGCAATGCCGAAGAAGGCGTAGAAGGTGCGTGAATGCTCGTGGGAGCTGAGGTTGTTAATGGGAACCCAGAACTCTGCGTCGCCGCTCAGTGCGAAGGTAAATGACTGCGGCAGGACGCCGATGATTGTGTAAGGCTTATTATCGAGATCGATCGTTCGCCCAACCACGTCCGGCTGCGCGCCGTAGCGATGGACCCATGCGTCGTAGCTGAGGAGCGTCACGTTGGGGCCGCCGGGCTGATCTTCTCCGGGGTTGAAGTCGCGCCCAAGAATAGGGCGGACTCCAAGAGTGTGAAAGAACCCACCGCTTACGCGTTCGCCGTGTACCGGCTCCGCGCCTGTGGCGGTGCGCAGAAGATAGCCGCTGCCGGTGTAGATATCGAGCGAGCTGAAGGATTTGTTCTGGGCCTGCCAGTCGAGAAAGTCAGGATAGGAGAGCGGCCAGCCCGGCAGCGAGGTGTCGCTTTCGCTGACCGACATGACGCGATCAGGATGCGCATACGGCAACGGTTCGAGCAGTGCGGCATCAACAAAGGCAAAGATGGCAACGCTTGTACCGATGCCAAGAGCGAGGACGAGAAGTGCAATGGAGGCGAAGCCGGGCCTTCTTGCTAGCTGGCGAATGGCGAACTGAAGATCGCGAAGCAGGTTGTTGATCCAGGCGATGCAGTCTTTGAGATAGAAGCGCTCGCGGGCAGCCTGCGCGTTGCCGAACTCTACTTTTGCCCTGCGGCGTGCCTGCTCTTCATTCAAGCCTTCACGCTGTAGATCGTCAGTCTCGTGCTCGATGTGCGATTTGATCTCTTCGGCAAAATCGTCTGCACTGCGTCTGCGCCTGAACATAACCTAGACCTCCTCGGTGCCTGGTCCTCCATTGAGAATCAGTCCCATTGCCCTCGTCAGTCGCTGCCACTCGTTCGTCTTCTCTGCAAGCTGTTGACGTCCCTTAGCCGTTAGCGAGTAGAAGCGCGCCTTGCGATTGTTTTCGCTGACGCCCCATTTGGCGCTGATCCATTTTTTGTCTTCAAGCCGCTGTAGCGCGAGATAGAGCGAGCCATGATCGACAAAGAACGCCTCTTCCGATTGGCGAAGGATGGAGCGCGCTATGCCCTGGCCGTGGCAGGCACCGAGTACGAGCGTTTTTAGAATGAGCAGGTCGAGCGTGCCCTGAAGAAGGGTGACGCGGTCGTCGGGATTGGTTTGGGAAGGCATCCAACCCAAGAATGGCATCGCTTGGGTCGGATGTCAACATGAAGCTGAAAATTTGGTCCTCGACGACTTCCTTCAGTCGCGTGGCACCTGGGTTCGAGGGAGGTGCTCAGGTGGTGAGCTGAACCCATTGGCGTCGCCATGCGGGAGCCTCGAAGGGATCGGCAAAGTATTGTGTCTCGTGCACGACCTTGCCGTCGCGGAACTCCATAATGCTGACCGTGTATGCAGGGCGCCCCTGATAGGTGATGGTGTACTCGGTGATCCAGAGGTTGCCTTGCCCGAGCATTCGCCTGACGTTGAAGCCGGAGGGCTTGCCGGGGTGGTGACTCCGCAGTGCTTGCAGATTGCTTCGTCCGAGGATGCGCTCGCCCGACTGCGGATAGTCGCAGATGGCGTCGTCGGTGTAGATAGCGTGCTCGGCGTCTGCGTCGCCGGCTGCCGATGCGCGCCAGTGCGCGTTCAGGGCCTCGCGTATCTGGTTCTCTTCGGTCGATTGCTGTGGGATGTGTTCGGCTGCCATGTTGAGCTACCTCGTGGGATGGAGCCCGAAAGTGTGATGGCCTGCCCCGGAAGATGGGGCGTTTACGCATGCTGATAGTGTTATGGCTGCGTAAAAAACTCGTCCGATCGTTGCGGACGAGCCAAAGGGGAGTTATTTCCTCTCCCCACTTTTAAGATATAACGCACACGGGGGCTTGCGGCAAGACCCGGTTCGTGCCTCATGATCAACGACTGCAGTTAGAGATCGTTGAAACGGGAGGCATGATGACTGAGCATGCGGTTGTGGTTGCAGGAGGAGGGCCGACGGGGATGATGCTGGCGGCTGAGCTGGCGTTGGCGGGTGTGGATGTGGCCATCGTCGAGCGGCGCACTAGCCAGGATCTTGTGGGGGCGAGGGCGGGCGGTTTGCACTCGCGTACGATCGAGGTCTTCGATCAGCGCGGAATTGCGGACCGGTTTCTTTCGCAGGGAGAGCTGCATCGGAAGGGGTTAGGTTTTCACCACACTATCTCCGATATCAGCGACATGCCTACGCGGCATAGCTACTTTCTGGCGCTGCGGCAGCAGCAGATCGAGCGCATCCTCGCTGGCTGGGTCGACGAGCTTGGGGTGAGGATCTATCGCGGACGCGAGGTTAATGGCTTTGCGCAGGATGAATCGGGCGTGGATGTTGCGCTGTCGGATGGTGAGACGCTGCGAGCGGCGTACCTTGTGGGCTGCGATGGGGGGCGCAGCGCGATTCGCAAGGCGGCGGGCATCGAGTTTGCCGGATGGGATGCGACGAAGAGCTGGCTGATGGCGGAGGTGCAGGTGACTGAGGAGCCTGCGTGGGGCTTTCGCGAAGATGCGACCGGTACCCATGCGATCGGCAAGCTGGAGCATGGCACGGGAATGCGGGTTGTGCTGACCGAACAGGAGCGAAAGGTCGGCGGCGAACCGACGCTGAGCGATGTCAGCGAGGCGCTTATTGCTGTCTACGGGACTGATTTTGGAGCTCACAGCCCAGGCCCGATCACGAGGTTTACCGATGTAACGCGGCAGGCGGTAGCGTATCGCAACGGACGAGTGCTGTTGGCGGGCGACGCGGCGCATGTGCATCCGCCGATGGGTGGGCAGGGCTTGAATCTGGGTGTACAGGACGCGATGAATCTGGGATGGAAGCTGGCGCAGGTGGTTAAGCGGGTTTCGCCGGAGAGCCTTCTGGACAGCTACCAGGCCGAGCGTCATCCGGTGGTGGCTGGTGTGCTGCGCGCGACGATGACGTCTGTTGCGCTTCAGCGACCGGATGAACGTACCAAGGCGTTGCGAGAGACGCTTGCCGAGTTGATGAAGCTGGATGAGGTTCGTCGGCAGGTGGCCGTGGAAAAGGCCGGACTGGACATCCATTACGACTTGGGCGAGGGGCATCCTCTGCTGGGACGACGAATGCCTGATGTTGAGGTGGCAACGGCCGCGGGATTGCTGCGAGTGTTTACGCTGTTGCATGATGCGCGGCCGCTGCTCCTGAACCTCGGTGAGCGGAACGGCTTCGATATCGCTCCGTGGGCGGATCGCGTTCAGTTGGTCGACAGCAGGTATGACGGGAGGTGGGAGCTTCCTGCGCTGGGAGAGGTTGCTGCTCCTGCGGCGGTGCTGATTCGGCCTGACGGATACGTGGCTTGGGTGGGAGAGATGGGTGGACAGGGACTGGCAGATGCGCTGAGCAACTGGTTCGGGCCGCCTGCTGCGGCGTAATGGGATTGTGACCGGAGGTTGATGCGGAAGGATTAGGCTATGCTGTCGGGGCGTGGGCCAAAATTTTCGCTGCATGGTAGAAATCGGTCGGCTGCGTTCGACGTATAGGTAGAACAGCCGGTTTGGCTGGAGATCGACGAGGAGATAAATCTATGCGCTTCATGATGATCGTGATTCCCAAAGGATATGAGACGGCAGCTCCGGACGCAGTTCCGAATGCGGAGGCAGTGTCGAAGATGATGGAGTACAACAAGAGCCTGCAACAGGCGGGCGTTCTGCTGGCGCTGGACGGGCTGCTTCCGCCTTCGGCCGGCGCTCGTGTCTCGTACACGGATGGCAAGGCCACGGTTACGGATGGGCCTTTCGCTGAGGCGAAAGAGGTTGTCGGAGGTTACTGGATCATCCAGGTGCGTTCGCGCGAAGAGGCGATTGAATGGGCCAAGCGGGCGCCGATGCGGAATAACGAGATCATCGAGGTGCGGCAGATCCACGAGATGACCGACTTCCCTGAGGATGTGCGGAAGGCTGCGGCGGGCTTTGAAGATCTGACGAACGTGACCGCCGCGAAGGCATGAGCGACATTCACAGGACGATCGAGGCGGTGTGGAGAATCGAATCCACACGCCTCATCACCGGAATTGCGCGTGTCATCCGCGATGTCGGGATTGCGGAGGAGCTTGCCCAGGAGGCCCTGGTTGCAGCGCTGGAGCAGTGGCCGGAGGAGGGCATTCCCGACAACCCTGCCGCGTGGCTGATGACGGCGGCGAAGCGGCGCGCCATCGACCAGCTGCGCCGCGGGCGGATGCTCGAGCTGAAGCATGGCGAGATCGCTCGCGAGCTTGAGCTGGAGCAGCGGCGGCTTGGCGATGCGCTCGATCAGTCTCTCGATCAGGTCATCGATGACGATGTGCTGCGCCTCATCTTTATCGCGTGCCATCCGGTGCTCGCGGTAGAAGGATGCATCGCGCTCACGCTGCGCTTAATCTGCGGCCTGACCACGGCGGAGATTGCCCGCGCATTTCTGGTTCCGGAAAAGACGCTGGGCCAGCGTATCTTTCGCGCCAAGCGAACGCTCGCCGAGGCGCATGTTCGCTTCGAGTCTCCACGCGGAGAGGAGCTGCGCAGAAGAGTCGAGACGGTGCTCTCGGTCGTCTACCTAATATTTAACGAGGGATATACGGCGACATCGGGCGGTGAGTGGATGCGGGCAGCGCTCTCCGAAGAGGCGCTTCGCCTCGGACGCATGCTGGCGCAACTGCTTCCTGCGGAGCCTGAGATTCATGGGCTGCTGGCATTGATGGAGCTGCAGGCCTCGCGTGCCGCAGCGCGAACAGGGCCCGATGGCGCGCCGGTGTTACTGCTCGAACAGAACCGGTCGTTGTGGGACTATGCACAGATTCAGCGAGGCATGGCCGCGCTTGAGCGCGCGCAGGGGCTAGGCGGAGGCGCGGGCAACTATGCGATGCAGGCGGCCATTGCAGCCTGTCATGCGCGAGCACGCACGGCCAGCGAGACTGACTGGGAGCGCATCGTTCTTCTTTACGACGCGCTGTTGCAGATCAGGCCGTCTCCGATTGTGGCGCTGAATAGGGCGGTAGCGGTCGGTATGGCGTACCCCGCCGCCGGGCTCGATGCGGTGGACGCTCTGGCCAACGAGCCTGGGCTGGCGAACTATCACCTGCTTCCAACGGTTCGGGGAGATCTGCTCATCAAGCTCGGACGATTTGCCGAAGCCCGCAAAGAGCTGCAACGCGCTCTGGGGATGACGCAGAACGAGGCCGAACAAATTTTATTGAGGAAAAAATTGCAGATGATGGATGAAAAAGGCTTTTAGCCCTCTCGTGCGGCGGCTTCGAGAGCGACCAGATCCATTTTGATCATTCCCATCATGGCTTCCATGGCTTTGGGGTGACTGATCAGCGCGCCGATGTTGCGCGGCACGATCTGCCAGCAGAGGCCGAAGCGGTCTGTGAGCCAGCCGCAGGCCATGGGCTTGCCGCCGCCTTCCATCAGCTTGTCCCAGTAGCTGTCGATCTCCTGCTGCGAGTCGCAGCGGACGAAGAAGGAGAAGGCGGGGGTAAGCTGTTGCGCGGGGCCGCCGTTCATGAAGACCATCTGCTGACCTTCAAGCTCGATGGTGATGGTGGCGATTTTGCCGACGGGCCAGGGGCCGACGCCTTTGGAGCGCATCTCTTCGACCTTGCGGGCGCGCGGAAAGATGCTGAGGTAGAAATCGGCGGCTTCTTCGGCGTTGTCGTTGAACCAGAGGAATGGCGCGAGATTATTCATGGGAGGCATGGTATCAGCTTGAGGATTCATTGCGATAAAACGCTTGTCGGTATAACTGCGCCTTTAATATTTAATGAGTGCTGAGACGCGTTTCACGGGAGTAATTCTCCTTGCTGAACCCAGGAACAGCGAATAGAAGATAGGCTTATAAAGCAGAGCAGAATACCTTGGGAGCGCCTTGATGAAACTTCTCCTCACCTCCTCTGGCATCAGCAACACGAGCATCCACGATGCTTTGGTCGATCTTCTGGGCAAACCGGTTACCGAATCGAGTGCCCTCTTCATTCCCACTGCAATGTACCCATTCCCGCGACATGCTGCTATGGCATGGCAGGCGTTCTGCGGAAAAGCTAAGACCCCATTGTGCGAATTGGGTTGGAAGTCTCTGGGAGTGCTGGAACTTACCGCGCTGCCCAGCATCGATAAAAACGATTGGGTCCCAATGGTCGAAGAGACGGACGCTCTACTGGTTTGGGGTGGCGATCCTCTTTATCTGTCTCAATGGATGCGACAGTCAGGACTGACCGACCTGCTACCGCTGTTGCGACGCGAATCGGTCTATGTGGGAGTCAGTGCCGGGAGCATGGCGGTATCGACCACCTTCGGAGAAGCCTACAGCAATCCACCCAGCGGCAGCCGCAACGTGCTCACATCGGAAAACATCGTGTTCGCTACACCAAAGGGAGGAATGAGCAGGATCCTAGCCACAGCGCAGGGAGCGGGAATGGTCGACTTTGCATTGATTCCGCATCTTGATCACGAGGATCATCCGGATGCTTCTCTAGCGAATGCAGAACAGTGGGCTGCGAAGATACCTGTGCCAGTGTATGCGATTGACGATCAGACCGCTATCAAGGTGATCGACGGCAACATAGAAGTAGTCTCCGAGGGGCACTGGAGACTATTTACTTCGCACTGCACTCGAACTTAAGAACTAAAATTCTCCGGGAACAATCTGTCGATTTCCGATTTTGCTGTTTGTTGTGATCGTGACGTAGTGGCACAAAATCGATAGGAGAGATTCAGCATGCGCAAACTCAAGATCATGGAACATATTTCGTTGGACGGCGTGATTGAGATTGGACGTCCGGGCGATGAGGGCTTTCCTTATGGCGACTGGACCGCGCCGTATCGCAGTCCTGCCGGGCTGGAGAGAGTGCTTGCGATCTACGGCGAGAACTTCGATCTGCTGATTGGGCGCCGGACCTACGATATGTGGTCGGGTTACTGGCCGAAGGCACCGAAGAGTCCGATGGCGGACCGCCTGAATGCGGCGACGAAGTATGTTGCGACCCACAGGCCGGAGAGCCTGGAATGGGGGCCGGTTGAGGGGATTGGGCCGGACCTCGTGGAGGGTGTGCGCGGCATCAAGGCGAAGGACGGTGCGGACCTGATCCTCGCGGGCAGCTCGACACTGACGTCGGTGTTGCTCGAGCATGGGCTGGCGGATGAGGTGGTTCTGCTGGTCAACCCTGTGCTGCTGGGCAAAGGAAAGCGCCTTTTTGCGGAGGGAACTCCGCCACGCGCGTTTACGCTGGAGAGCACGCAGGCTTTGCCGTCGGGCATCATCATCAACCATTACAAGGCCGCTGGAGCTTTGCAGAATTTGAGATGAGGAGCGCCGTTCCCGGTGCAGAGGCAATGGTGAGGATGGCTTCGTTAAGTTAAGGTACAGTTCAGTTTTGATGAACGCGCTTATGTGTAGGCTGAAGCGCACCGGTGGTTTGTTTACGCCGGTGCGCGTTTGGGTTTAGAAGCGCATCTGTTCCAGGTCGGAGATGAGGGTGGGGCCGGTGGGGTGCCAGTTCAGGCGCTGTTGGGTCAAGGTGCTGGAGGCGGGCATGTCCCAGGCGGCGAAGGGCGCGAGCCAGCCGAAGTGGGCTGCGGCTTCTTCCTGCGAGAGGGAGGCGGTGGGGAGCTTGAGGCCTTTGCCAAGGACTTCGGCGATATCGCGGACGGGGACGCCTTCTTCGGCGACGGCGTGGTAGCGGGCGCCGGGCTGCTGTTTTTCGACGACGAGGCGATAGAGGCGGGCGGCGTCGCGGACGTGCACGGCGGGCCAGCGGTTCTGTCCGTCGCCGACGTAGGCGGAGCGGCCCTTGTCGCGAGCGGCGGCGACGGCGTAGCTGATGAGACCTTGCCTGAAGGGGTCGTGGACCTGGGGGAGGCGGACGACGGAGACGTTGATGCCGCGGTCGGTGAGAGCTGCACCTGCTAGCTCGGAGGACTTGCGCGGGTTGGCGTGGTCGGGATCGAAGTGGTCTTCGGTGGCGAGTTGGCCGGGCGCGGCGCTGCCCATGCCGGTGCCGGAGGTGATGACGAGCGGACGGCTGGAGCCGGCGAGCGTGGAGCCGAGGGCTTCAATGGCGCGGCTGTCGATCTCGCAGTTGGCGAGGAATTTGGAGAAGTCGTGGATGAAGGCGAGGTGGATGACGGCGTCGGCGGAGGCTGCACCGCGGCGGAGGCTGTCGAGGTCTTCGAGGTCGCCGTGGTGGGGCTGGGCCCCGGCGGCGAGGAGGGATTGGGCTCCGGCGTCGGAGCGCGTGAGGCCGAGGACCTGGTGGCCGTGGCGGATGAGCTCGGGAACGAGGGCGGAGCCGATGAAGCCGGTGGCTCCGGTGACGAAGATACGCATGAGGTGTACTCCTTTTTGTTGCTGCTGAGTAGATGTGGGGTGGAGGACGTACGATCTGGGTTGGGAGTCCGGAGTTTTGGTTTGATCGTCCGCAGAGCGGCCGCGGATTGGGGCGGATTTAAAGGCAAATACAGGGGTCTCTCCACTGCGGCGTGCGATAAAGCCGCACGCCTTCGGTCGAGATGACGTGCTTTTGAGTAGCGCAGTGGTGGTTTAACCCATGTCCTAGAGGCGGGAGATGGGGCACCCGTTTTGTACCTGTTTTGATTGAGTTTTAGAGTCTTTGGGTGGGGGTTGGGTATCTATGAAGTTGAGGATTGATACGACCAATGGACCCGCTCTCGGATGTGTTGTCGCTGCTGAAACCTCGGAGCTATATCTCCGGTGGCTTTCAGATGGATGGCGATGTGGCCGTTCAGTTTCCTAATCATGAAGGCATCAAGTGCTATGCGATGATCGCGGGCGAGTGCTGGCTGTCGGTCGAGGGCATCGAGGAGCCGGTGCGGATGACGGCTGGGGATTGCTTTCTGCTGCCGCGAGGGTTGCCGTTTCGGCTGGCGACTGATCTGTCGTTGCCGCCGGGTGACTTTCAGGTGCTACGGGCGACGTGGAAGAAGGACGGCGCGGCTGTCGGCAGGGAGGGCTGCGAGCGGTATCTGGTGGGTGGACACTTTGTGCTGACTGGCAGCCATGCCGGGTTTCTGCTGCGGTCGCTGCCGCCGATTGTGCATATACAGAAGGAGTCGGACAAGGAGGCGATGCGGTGGTCGCTGGAGCGGATGAAGGAGGAGCTGCGCGATCCGCAGCCGGGCGGGAGTTTGATTGCACAGCAGCTTGCTTACATGATGTTGATACAGGCTCTGCGGCTGCATCTGGCCGATGGCGGACGCGACAATGTTGGCTGGCTGTTTGCGCTGGCGGACAAGCAGATGGGCGCGGCGATTGCGTGCATGCACGACGAGCCGGGGTATGGGTGGACGCTGAAGACGCTGGCGGAGCGGGTGGGCATGTCGCGGTCGGTCTTTGCGCAGCGGTTTAAGAAGATGGTGGGGATAACGCCGATGGAGTATCTGACGCGATGGCGGATGCTGCTGGCGGGCGACAGGCTGAGGTGCACGGGCGATTCGCTGGCGGCGATTGCGTCGTCGCTGGGGTATGAGTCGGAGAGCGCGTTCGGCAAGGCGTTTCGCAGGGTGATGGGTTGTTCGCCGCGACGGTATAGCCGGGGTGCGATGGATGGTGTAGAGATGGTTGCGGCTAGGTAAGTTGCTGTGGCGGCTGTCGAGTTGATGGTTGACGGAGGACTGACGGGTGCGCCTTTTGGAGCGCCTCTTCTTCGCGGTTGATCGCACAGAGCCAATGCGCCGCACAAAAAAGCTACTGTGTGAAAAATGGGGCTAGGGGTCGCGGTACTCGCGGCGCTTTAGTTCGCGGAGTGCCTGCTCGTGGCCTTGCAGAGCGGCCTGGCGAATCCAGTGACGGGATTGGGTGTAGTCGTGCTCGACGCCCTGGCCGATGGCGTAGAGGTGGCCGAGCTGGAACTGTGCTTCGGCGTTGTCTTGATCGGCGGCCTTGCGATACCACGCGGCTGCCTGCGGGTAGCTGCGAGGGACACCCTGCCCGAAGTAGTAGAGGTCGGCTAGTTTTTGCTGGGCTTCGGCAAAGTTCTGGTTGGCGGCGAGGCGATACCAGTGGGCGGCCTCGGTGTTGCTCTGCGCGACGCCCTCGCCTTTGCGATACATGAGGCCGATGTTGTACTGCGCCCAGGCGAGGTTGCTGTGGGCGGCGCGCTGGCACCAGACGAAGGCTTCGGCAAAATTGTTGACGGCGTAGTAGCGGAAGCTGAGGTTGGCCTGCGCGTAGGCGTGGCCCTGCTCGGCGGCTTTGCGCTCCCAGTGGGCGGCCTGGGCGTCGTCTTCGGGGAGGCCCTTGCCTTCGTCGTACATGGTGCTGAGAAGGTACTGCGACTCGGCGTGGCCTTGCTCGGCGGCAAGACGAAAGCCTGATGCGGCGGCGGTGAAGTTGCCTGCGTTGTAGTCGGTGACGGCCTGCTTGTAGTGCGGGTTGGAGGCTGCGTTGGCGGCGTCGCGGCGGCCGCGGGCGATGATGCCGGAGCGCGTGGAGCCGAGCGTGAGCGTGGCTCCGGCGGTGGGGACGTGCTGCAGGCCGGATTTGGTTTTGTCTTGATCGTCCATGCTGGGGCTATTTATGTTTCGCGCTGGCCTGATGTTTGTTGTCTATCGCGGCCTTATTTTTTGCTATTTCTATTTTCCATGAGCGCTGATCTGGCGGTCGATGAGCTCGAAGCGGTGCTGGGCGTCGGCGATTTGGTCGCGAAGACTGGCGGCGAGCTCGGTGAGCAGATCGCGGTGCTCGCGTGCGGCGGCCTCGGCATCGCGATGCAGATGGGCGATGTCGCTTGAGAGCAGCGTGTGCTGTTCGGCGTCGAGCAGAGCGATGTCGCGGCGGGCGTGCTGAATCTGGCGGGTGATGCGGAGCAGCTCGGCGGTGGCGCCTTCGCCGGCGATGGAGGCGTTGATCTCGCGGTGGTCGTCGAGCATGCGCTGCAGAGTTTCGAGGTCGCCGCGGCTGTAGGCCTGATTGGCGCGGGCCATGAGCAGGGTGAAGTGGCGCTGCTCGTCGTCGTCGCGGGCGAAGTCGGGATGGATGCGTTTGGCGACGTCGCGGAAGAGGGTCTTGAGGCTGGGCGGCGGATCGAATTCTTCAGCTACAGCGGCGTCACCGAATGCGGCGTCGTGGGTCTCCTGCGCTTGCTGGCGAGCCTCTTCGGCGCGGCGGCGGGCGGATTCGGAGTCGTAGAGGTCGACCTCGCGTTCGGCGATGCGGGCCTCGAGCTCGTCGAGCTCGGCGTAGAGGATGCCAACTTGCCGGAGATAGCGGCCTTCGAAGGTTTTGAGCTGGGCGCGAAGCTGGGCAAGCTCGGACTCGCGTTCGGCGAGTGTGCTGCGAACGGCGGCGAGCTGCTCGCGCTTGTTGAGAAGGGCGAGATCGTCCGGGGTTTGCTGGAGGATGATTTCGGCTGGCATCGGCTTACCGTGGAAGTTCTAGTTTAGCCGAGGGGTGGTGGTGCTTCGTAAACCCACGTCCCAGAATCGGGACGTGGGGCATCCGGTGTTTGGATTGCTATTTGATGGTGGTGAGTGGTGTGGGCGTGTAGTCGAGTTTGGGATACCAGGTGGCGGGGCGGCCTTCGGGGATGAGGTCGAGCAGAGTCCAGAGGGGGTCGATGTCGGGCGCGCCGCGTGGGTCCTGGCCGGGGTCGGCGGTTCCGGGGCCCATCTCGCCGCTCCAGAAGTGGCGGATGACGCCGTTGTGGCGGGTGAAGACGTTGATGCCTGCGGCGTCGCCGTCTTCGGCGCTGACGTAGGCGCGGGTGTAGTCGCCCTGCATGTCGGAGTAGAGGTTGAGGTTTTGCCAGCCGCGCTCTTTTTTGAAGGCGAGCAGGCGCTCGATGGGCGAGCGGGCGACGATGCCGAACGCGGTGTGTTGAGAGACGCTGGGGGCGGTGCCGTCCCAGGCGGAGAGCAGCGAGGTGCAGACGGGGCAGGGCCGCTCGCGTTGGGGGCCGAACATGTAGCTGTAGAGGACGAGGGTCTGCTTGTTGCCGAAGAGTTCGGCGAAGGTGCGCGGGCCGCTTTCGGTGATGAAGGTGTAGCCGTCGGGGACGATGCCGCCGGGAGGAAGGGCGCGACGGAGGGCGGAGACGCGCTCGATGTGGCGGCGCAGCTCGATCTCCTCGGCGAGCAGCGCGGTGCGTGCGGCGCGGTACTCGGCGGACTCGTTGGGAAAGTGGGCTGGGTTTTTGGCGGCGAGCTCTGTTGCTGGGGCGAGGATAGTCTTGTCGGACATCGTGCTCTCCTATTGCGGGTTAGGATCGCAGCTGGTGCTGCGTCGAATGCCTGGGGGAATTTTATAGGGGTTCGGGAGTTGTGTTTTGCCGTGCGCGGATCTGTTCAGCTTCTATGGGAAGGTGTTGACATATTTTCCATAGGCATATAAATATTATGCCTATGGAAAATATGCCTGATCCCGTTAGCCCTGCCAGTGCTCTTCCGATGCTGATTCTTCGTGTTCTCCAGACCGGGGGACTTCATGGCTATGCCATTGCACAGCGGATTCATCTGCTGTCGAGCGAGGTGCTGGCTGTGGAGGAGGGACTGCTTTATCCCACGCTGCAGAAGATGCTGCTGAAGGGGTGGGTCGAAGCGGAGTGGGGCATCTCGGAGACGAACCGCAGAGTGCGTTTCTATCGCATGACGGCGAAGGGGCGGCAGCAATTGAAGAAAGAATTGCATAGCTACGATCGCGTGAGCCAGGCGATTCGGGATGTTTTGCGAACGGCGTAATCGAAGGCGGATAAGGTTTGGGAGGTTCACGCATGCGCGATCTGCTTCGTAAGATTCATTACCTGATCAACAGGCGCCGTCTCGATGAGGAGCTTGAAAACGATATGGAGTTCCATCGCGAGATGTCGGCCCGCGCGGGCCGCAACAACTTCGGCAACGTGCTGCGGCTGCGCGAGCAGGCGTATGAAGCGAGCGGGTGGATGTGGCTGGACCGGCTGATGCGGGACCTGCGCTATGGCATCAGGATTCTGGCTCGCGCGCCGGGATTTACGCTGGTGGCGGTGTTGGTGCTCGCGATTGGCATTGGTGTGAATGTTGCGGCGTTCAGCCTGTTCGACATGATTGCTTTGAAGCCTCTGCCTGTGCCGCAGGCCGATCGCATTGTGCGGTTGGAGCGGAGGTCGCCCGATAACTACACCAGCGAGATGGCGTATCCGTCCTTCGACTTTTATCGCGAGCATGCGAAGACGCTTTCGGCGACGATGGCGGTACTGGGTGTGCCACCGATGCAGATCGATGACGACCTGCAGCCGACGAGCGCTTCTTTTGTGACGCCGAATTATTTTACGGAGCTGGGAACGCAGGCCGTGTATGGGCGCATGTTGAACGCGGCGAACGACGCCAGTCCGTCTGCGCCGCCAGCGGTGGTGCTGAGTTATGGCCTGTGGCAACGACGTTTCGGCGGCGACCCTGCGGTGGTGGGTCGCGTAATTCATCTGAATCAAAAGTCCGCGACCGTGGTTGGCATTACGCCGTACGAGTTTGCCAGCCTCGGCGGGCAGGGGCCCGATATCTGGATGCCGATCGCGCAGCAGCCTTATTTTATTGAGCACAGCACGGTGTTAGCAGATTGGAATAGCGGAAGCGTTCGGATGTGGGGCAAGCTGGCGCCGGGTGTAAGCGCGAAGGCCGCGGAGGAGGAGCTGCGGTCGCTGACGAATCTTCTGCGCGGTGAGCATCCCGATGCGGTTTGGAAGGACGAGTTTATTCAGGTCTCTGCGGGTGGGCATTTGCAGGTGATTACACCGGAGATGTATCGGGTGGCGGTGATGATTGGCGTACTCACATTGCTGATTTTGATCGTCGCCTGTGCCAACCTTGGCGGCCTGATGCTGGCGCGGGCGGTGAGCCGCCAGCATGAGATGGGGATTCGTATCGCCATCGGTGCCGGACGCTGGCGCATCTTTCGGCAACTGTGCACCGAGAGCCTGTTACTGGGCGTAATTAGCTCAGCAGCGGGGCTGGCGCTTGCCTGTGCAGTCATGCAGATAGTGTTGCGTAAGATCAATGCGCCGGGGTGGCTGAGCGCGGTGCCGGACTGGCGAGTGGTGCTGTTTACGATTGCGATGACGGTGGTGGCGACGTTCTGTTTTGGTCTGCTGCCTGCGCTGCAGATTGCGCGGCAGCGGCAACAGAAGACGATTGCAAGGCAGCTTCTGGTGGGAGCGCAGATTGCGGCGAGCTCGGTGCTGCTGATTCTTGCGGCATTGCTGGTGCATGCGACGCATCACGCGCTTTATACCGATCCGGGATTTGGATATGAACAGATCATATCGATCGATCCGCAGCTCAGCCACCATGGATATACGACAACGGCGGCAGAGACGTACCTGGATGCGATGCAGGCACGGTTGCGCGCAATTCCGGGTGTGAGTGCGGTGTCTCTGGTGCAGCTTCCGCCGATGGGGCATATTGTTTCGCGGAGCGAGACCGAGATTCGCGGACACAAGGTGACGGCCTATCCCAATTGGGTGGCGCCGGATTTCTTTCGCACGATGGGGATTCCGCTGAGGCTGGGCCGCACCTTTTACCCGGAGGAAAAAAATGCCGTGGTGGTGAGCGAGTCGTTTGCGCGCGCGCAGTGGCCGGGAGAGAATCCACTGGGGCAGATGCTGGGAGATGGAACGACGAAAGACACGGTCATTGGCGTGGTGGGAGATGCGCACATCAATGCGCTGAGCAATGACGATGCAACCGAACAGTATTGGGCAGCGCAGAAGGAAAACATGCCGGATATGGTGCTGATCGCTCGATCGAGCGGAGAGCCGGGTTCGTTGGTGCCTGCGGTGAAGGCGATGAGTGCAAATCTTGATGGCTCGCTGTTTCCTGAGATTCGACAGCTGAAGGTGCTCTATCGCCGTGACGTGGAGCAGATTGCAAGGGTGGCTGCGATAGCGAGCTTTGTAGGAATGGTTGCGGTGTCGCTCGCTGCGGTGGGCATCATTGGTCTGGTCGCACTCATCGTGACACAGCGCACCAAGGAGATTGCGATTCGCATGGCGCTGGGAGCGCAGCCGGGCGCGGTGCTGACTGCGGTGCTGCATCAATTTCTTTGGCCGACGTTGGTGGGGTTGGCGGTGGGAGCAGGATTCGCAGCGCTTGGGTCGAAGTTTTTGCGGGTCGCGCTCTACGGCGTGAGTAACCTTGATCCGGCAAGCTATACAACGGCGATTGTGGTGCTTTCGCTGATCGTTGCGGCATCGATGCTTGTTCCTGCTGCGCGTACGCTGCGGATGAATCTGGGTTCGATATTACATCACGACTGATGCAGGGTGGCGAGTTAGAAGAGCGGCTTACGGTGCTTTGGGATTAATGGCGTGTTGAGCAGCGCTACGATGGGCGCGGCGAGTTTGAAGTGTGTCACCACGTCTTTGACCAGCGTGGGGCGCAGCGCGAAGTCGGCGGGGAGGCGTGCGATGACTCCCCATTGCTTGGCGAGCAGAAGGTCCATCGCGGGGTGGTCTGTGGGGAAGCCTTTGGGCGGGCGGGTGAGGCTTTCGCGGTCGATGGGCTGCATGGTCGCCTTCAACTTTTTAGCTGCGAGGAGGCGGCGCATCTCTTCGTGGTGTTCGAGGAGATAGCGGCGGATGGCGAGGAGCTGTTCGCGCTCGGGCATGAAGACGCCTGCGGCGATGGTGACCTCGGTGCCGCTGACGTCGAAGTAGAAGCCGCCGCCCGAGGTCTTCTCCAACCCTTGCCGCGCCCACCATACGGCCTGATGGATTTTGTAAGGCCGCTTGTCTTTGCTGAAGCGAATGTCGCGGTAGATGCGCATGATGGCTTTTTGCGGGGGGCGGACGTTTTCGGGCGCGAAGTCGATCATGGCGTCGTTGATCTCGGCGATGAGGGCGAGCATGCGGGCCTTCAGCTCGCGCTCGTAGACGTCTTTGCGCGCGGTGAACCACTCGCGGTCGTTGTTGCGCTTGAGGCCGCGGAGGAATTTGAGGGCTTCGTTGGAGAAGTGCGTCGCCATGGCTTTTATCGTAACTCGGTCGTGCTGACATGTACTGTCACAGAGACTTTCGCGCAACCGGTGTCGTGTATTCTCGCTGCGAGGGTTATTTGCATGGAGCCATTGAACGCTTTTCTGCTCGTCCTTTTATTTATCGCTGCGATTGTTGTGCTGGTTACCGTTCTTAAGACACTGTTTACGGTTCGCACTTATACGGCTGGAGTCGTCGAGCGGTTTGGCAAGTTCAACCGCATTGTGCGACCGGGGTTGCATGTGCTGGTGCCTTATGCGGAGCGCGTCTTCTTTGTCGATTTGCAGGTGAAGCAGGCGCAGTTCTCTGTTGAGACGAAGACGCACGATAACGTCTTTGTACAGATACCTGTTTCGGTGCAGTATCAGGTACTCGATGACAAGATCTATGATGCGTTTTATAAGCTCAGCGCGCCGCAGAAGCAGATTGAGTCGTTCGTCTTCAATTCGATTCTTGGACATGTGCCGAAGCTCTCGCTCGATGAGACGTTTGAGCAGCAGTCGGGGATTTCGGTGAATGTGAAGACTGAGCTGGACAGCATCATGTCGGGGTTTGGTTACAACATTCTTACGGCGCTGGTGACCGATATCGTTCCTGATGTGAAGGTCAAGACTGCGATGAACGATATCAATGCGGCACAGCGGGCGCAGGTAGCGGCGCAGGCGCGGGGCGAGGCCGACAAGATTCTGAAGGTGAAGCAGGCTGAGGCTGAGGCCGAATCGAAGGCGCTGCAGGGCAAGGGTATTGCTGCGGAGCGGCAGGCTATTATCGACGGTCTGCGCGCTTCGATCGAGCACTTCCGCGAGTCGGTGCCGGGGACGACGGCTGACGATGTGATGGCGCTGGTGCTGCTGACGCAGTACTTCGATACGCTGCGCGATATCGGCACGCGGGGCGGCTCGAATACGATCTTTCTGCCGAACAGTCCCGGCGCGGCGAACGATTTTATGACGCAGATTCTTGCCGGGCTTAAGGGGAACAGTACTCCGCCTCCGCACCCGTAGGGCATTTTGAATGTCAGTTCTCGGAGGGACGGCTGATGCTGTCGATGACGAGAACTTCGACCGGGCCTTTGGAGGGGTGGAGCGTAAGGCCGAGCTGGTCGTGCACTGCGGTAAAGAAGAATTGGCCTGTGCTATCAGAGTTGGCCTGTGACCAATTCATCTCGCAGTCGTAGGCGCCTTCGAGACCGGTCTTATCGATCACGGGACGGCCCTGAAGCTCGGGCTGGTGGCTGAGCATCGTAACGGTGAGCCAGAACGGCCAGCCCTTGGTGCGCAGATGCAGCGATTGCATGAGCGTCTTCTGCTCGGAGGGTGAGGGCGGGTGCCAGCCGGGCGGAGGTGGCGGAGGCGCGGGCGCGGTGGACCAGCGGAAGCGCGGACGGGAGGGATCAGCGATGGCGGGCTTCGAGGTGATGTCGCGTGAACACTTGAGGCCACCCTTCGCAACTTCAAGGAGGTAGACGGGAAGTACATGCGTCTCGAGGTGATAGGTGAGGTGGAAGCGCTCGGCGAGCAGGGACTGCACCATCAGGCGCATCTGCTGCTCGCGGTCGTCGCGGCTTAGCTGGTGAAGGGCGGCGACCTGATGGTCATCGAGCTTGCCCTGAATGTCGAAGTGCTCGTTTGCAGTCCACGAGGGCGCATTGACGAGCTCTTTGTCGTAGCCGAGGCCGAAGGCGTAGGCGAGCACCTGATCGATGGTGGTGCGCTCGGCGCGGTAGCTGTCGGGACTGACGCCGCCGTTTGAGAGCTCCTGGTTGGGGTCGGTGGGGCGCACGCTGACGACGTCGAAGCTGGGCATGGGAGATGCGGGATGGAGAAGCTGTGCAGGTGCCGTGCTGCACAGAAGGAGGATGCCGGGAAGAAGAAGTCTGGTGAGAATCATGAATAATGGGTTCCGGTCTCAACCTATGTAGCATTCTACTCTAATGTGTGTCAAGCGTTGGACGCTCTTGATTGGGCGGCGTAGAATTTGGCTCCTCCCCGCAGGAGTGTTGCTATGTCTACGTCTGAGACGAAGGACGACGAGAGTTTTCTTGCGGCGTATTGGCTCTATCTGCTGGCGGGTGCGGTGTTGCTCGGCAGTCTGGCGGGGCTTTATTTCTATCCTGAACGCGGGCCGTGGCATGGCGTGATTGAGGCGATCTGCATTGCTTCGGCGCTGACGCTGACCGTTGATCCGTTTGTGAAGAAGCGGCTGACGCATGAGGTGAACAAGAGCATCTTCTATCACGTCATCGGCTTCGATCTGCCACCGGCGATGCAGGACCGCTTGCGCATCTATCTGCGCGAGCTGGAGTACTATCGCGATTCGCTCTCGATTAAGGCTGAGGCGTTGCGCATTGAAGGGGAAGAGGTAATCCTCGAGATTACGCTCGAAGGCCGGGTCACTGCCTTGACCGGGTGCGACTATAAACTCGGCGTGGAGTTTGAGGATACGGAACATGGCGAGCTGCAGGAGCTGTGGGCGAAGCGCACAGGCGCATCGACGAAGCTCGCCGAGTGGAAGGCGTCGGATACATCAGCCGTAACGCACCGCGATCCGATGACGACCGACTACGCTGCGCCTGCTGCGAAGCTGAAGACGGGAGACAAGCTGGAGTCGTTCTTCAAGTTCACGCTGCGGCAGAGGAAGCAGGACTACTGGGTGCAGACCTTTGGAACGACGACGCTGAAGACGACGGTTACGCTGGTGCCGCTGCCGAATATGAAGATGTATGCGTCGCACAAGCCGGTGAGTAGCGACAACAAGTACGAGTACGACAGGGTCCACATTATTGGAGAGGATATTCGGATTCGCTGGAAGGTCGAGGACGGGAAGTGAAGGTGCGGAAAGTCTGCAGCGTGCAATAAAAACCGCACGGCCTCTGGTTGAGAGGACGTGCGGTTTTTTATTGTTTTGCTGCTGCCTTGTTATTTGTCGCGCAGCAGAGCGTCGGCGGCCCATAGGACAGGGGCCTGGCCGTGGAAGTCGCCGGTGCGGCGCTTGCGCTGGTAGTAGTACTCGAGGTCGTTCTTCTTGCCGGTGCCTTCGCATACCTGGGTGACGTCGTGGTTCTGGTCGACGTAGCCGACGACGGCGATCCAGCTTTTGCGCGCGGCGGGTCCGTAGGTGGCAGCGTCGAGCCAGCCGTGTTTGACGCCGGTGATCATGGCGAAGCTAAACATGGCGGAGCTGGAGGTTTCGGGCCACGCGTCGTCCTTGTCGATGAGCTGACGCCACATGCCGTCCTTGCCCTGGTACTTCAACAGGCCGCTCATCATAAGGCGATAACCTTTCATGATGCGAGCGCGGTCGGGGTGATTTTCGGGGAGGCTGCGCAGCATCTCGGCCATGCCTGCCGCGACCCAGCCGTCGCCGCGGCCCCAGTAGAACTGCACGTCGGGCGCGTGGAAGAAGAGGCCATTGGGCTGTTGCAGCTTGTCGAGGTAGGCGACCATCTCATGAGCGTCGCGGTCGAGATATTTTTTGTCGCCGGTGGCGCGGTAGGCCTCGAGCTGCAGCATGGTGAGCATGTACATGTCGTCGATCCAGTAGCGGGTCTCGTCGGACATGCCGTCGGCAGAGGGATGGTTCCACTGCTCGTCGGCGAAGGACTTGCCGAAGTCGAGGTACTTCTGGTCTTTCGTTTGGATGGCGATCTCCATGGGGACGACACCGAAGATCTGGTCGTCGACGTGGTGACGCTTGGGGATGCGGTCGGCTTCGGCGCCGCCGGGCATGAGCGGATCGAAGCGCTTGATGAGCTCCTGGCGGAGGGCGTCGTCGTGGGTGAGCTCGGCGAACTGGAGCGCGCCGTACCAGGCGCAGACCTCGGAGTAGTGAATGGTCTTGGTGTACTGGTGTGGGCTGGTGACGAAGTGTTCGGAGAGGGCCTTACCTACCTCTTGCGGCGAATCGCCGGCGGGCCACTGGTCGAAATAGTTCTGTTGGGCCGAGGCTACACCAAGGCAGCCGAGTAACAGGCATCCGGACAACAACATCTTGTTCATCTTCAAATCTCCAGAATGGGTGGGGTTTCTACGTGAAACATTCTACGCATGGCGAATGTCGATGGTCTTGGGGCTGCTCAAAGAACGCTGAGATAGCGGACTTCTTCGACGTCGATGCCCCACAGCGTGACGGTGCGGTGATGGTCGTCGGTTGTCCAGCCATTGCGTTCGTAGAATCGCTCGGCGCGGAGATTGCCGGTCAATACCCAGAGGAGCGCTTGTTGAAAGCCCGATTGCACGAGGTATGTGCGGGCTGCGGTGATGAGTGCGACGCCTACGCCTTGGTTCCAGTAGACGGGATCGACGTAGAGCGCGTAGAGCTCGCCGTGGCCACGCAGGTCGGAATCGCGCGAGGGCGCGGCGGTGGCGAAGCTTTGGATGATGCCTTCTTCTGCGGCGACGATGGTGTAAGGTTTTTGTGGATCGCGAGTGGTGAAGTTGTAGTGCGGTGCGCGATCTTCGGGCCGAAGCTGGTCGAGGTAATCGTCGGGTAGCAGCGTGCGATAGGCCGCCTGCCACGAGCGCACGTGGACGCGGGCTACGGCGAGTGCGTCTTCGGGCTGGGCTGGCCGCAGATGCATTACCTAGGATCGCATGGAGTGTTGGGGAAAGGCGAAATACAGGGGTCTCCACTTCGGCTTCGCCTTCGGTCGAGATGACGTGCTGTATTGCGGGAGCAAAAAGAGTGACAATCGAAGTTGTATGAGTGAGTTTGTGAATGACACGATTGTGGCGATCTCGACGCCGCCGGGGCGCGGAGGCATTGGCGTGGTTCGGTTGTCCGGTGCGCTTGCTCGTGCGATTGCTGAGCCGCTGCTGCGGCTGCGGCATCCGTTGGCGGCGGGGCAGGCGCGGTTTGCCGAGATACTCGATATAGAAAAAAAAGATAAGACGCGATCGGAAGAAGCGCGTGAGGTTTTGGATGAGGCGGTCGTTACTTATTTTGCGGGGCCGCACTCATACACGAGCGAAGATGTTGTCGAGATAGCGGCGCATGGTTCGCCGGTGTTGCTCGATTATCTGGTGCGTGCGTGTATCGCGGGCGGAGCGCGTCTAGCGGAGCCGGGGGAGTTTACGCAGCGTGCGTTTCTTGCGGGCCGCCTCGACCTGACGCAGGCCGAGGCGGTGCACGATCTGATTGAGTCGACGACGCTGCACCAGGCGCGGGTGGCGGCACAGCAGCTTGGGGGTGCGTTGTCGCGCAGGGTGGCTCCGGTTAAGGAGCAGTTGGTGCATCTGATTGCGACGCTTGAGGCGGGGATTGATTTTGCCGAGGACGATATCGATCTGTTGCCGAACGAGGCGATGGCTGCGCAGATGGAGGAGATTGCGGCTTCGCTGGAGGCGCTGGAGAAGACGTTCGGCTATGGGCGCATCGTTCGCGACGGATTTACGCTGGCGATTGTGGGCAGGCCGAATGCGGGCAAGTCGTCGCTGTTCAATCGGCTGATTGAGCGCGACCGCGCGATTGTGACGGCGATGCCGGGGACGACGCGCGATCTGGTGACGGAGCGGGTCTCGCTCGATGGCATACCGCTGGAGCTGGTGGATACGGCGGGGCTGCGCGAAGCGACCGATGAGGCAGAGACCATCGGCATCGGCAAATCGCGTGAGGCGATGGCCGAGGCGGATATGGTGTTGCTGGTGCTTGATGGCACGGAGGCGCTGCACGCCGAGGATGTGGCTGCGATGGCTGCGCATGAGACGCGGCCTCTGCTGATTGCGTGCAACAAGTGTGATCTTGCGCCGGAGGTGTCGCTGCCGAACGAACGGCATCGCGTGATTAAGACTTCGGCGTTGACTGGTGAGGGCATTGCGGAGCTTCGCAGCGCCATTGTTGCGTTGATGACGAGTGGCGCGCCGGGTGGGGAGACGGCGCTGTTGACGAACATTCGCCAGCAGCAGGCGGTTTCGGCTTCGCTGGCGGCAGTGAAGCAAGCACGGGCCGCGGTCGATAACGCAGTGCCGCATGAGATGATTCTGCTGGATCTTTATGAGGCGCTCGAGGCGCTCGATGGGCTGACGGGAGCTACTACTACGGACGATATTCTTCATTTGATCTTCAGTACGTTTTGTATTGGGAAGTGATGGGTGGTTCTCCTTCGGATGTTGTTTGGTGATTCGAGCAAGACGCAGATTCCCTTCGGGAATGACAAAGAAAAGGAAGCCATGCCTGTTCCCTTTGGATTTGGGGGTGACAAATACGGGATGCGGTCGTTGAGGGTGTGACGTGGTGGTTCAACCCACGTCCCAGAATCGGGACGTGGGCACCCGGTTTCTTATCCTGCTTCGGTTGAGGTTAGAACTGGAGGCGGCCTGCGAACTGGATTCTCCGCATCGACGATCCGTCCTGGCTGCCGACGGTGCCGGTAATTAATCCTGCGTTTGCGTTCTGGCAATCGACGCAACTGTTGGGGCCGGCGAGATTGACGTGGTTGAAGACGTTGAAGGCCTGTGCGGTGAGTTGCAGCCTGAGCTTCTCAGTCAATGAGAAGTTTTTGGCGACGGAGAAATCGGTGTTGAAGAGGTGCGGGCCGAAGAGCGAGTCGCGCTGGATGTTGCCGAAGGTGCCGACAGCCGGGCGAGAGTAGGCTCCAAAGGAGTCTCCGTTGTTGGTTAGCGGCGGCCCTGCGGTGAAGTATTTGACGGTGTGAGCAACCGGGTCAAAGGCCCCTACTGCGAGGTCGTAGCCGAGGCCGGTGCGGTTGGGGCGGCAGAGCGAACCACCTTGGCCATCGATGTCCTGATCGCTGATACACTCTGCGTAGCTGGGGGTGAAGGGCAGGCCGCTTTGGTAGGTAGCGGAGCCATTCAAGGCGAAGCCTCCGACGACAGCGTCCATCCAGCGCGGCATGTTGCTGCCGAAGGCTTTGCCGCGACCGAAGGGTAGATCCCAGTTGCTGGTGAAGACGAAGGCCTGCGGACGGTTGTAGTAGCTGTTGCCGTAGTCTGCGCGTGGGTTGATGAAGAAGTAGTCGGACTCGTGCGCGCGGGCCTTGGACCAGGTGTAGTGAGTGAGGATCTGGAAGCCGTGGCTCATGCGCTTCTCGTAGACGACTTGCAGCGCTTCGTAGCTTGTCGTGGCTTCGTTGGCGTTATAGCGCAGGTCCTGTGTCCATCCGAAGGGATGGCCGTAACCGACGCCGAGCGTCTGCGCGATGCCGTCGAAGTAGGGGCGGCGATCACTCTGTGTGTACAAAGTGCCGGGGATGGCTGCATTCGGATTGACCTGTTTGAATCCGGCGATGGTTGGTTGGTTGGGGCTGGCCTGGTTCGAAGAGTCGAACATGTTATGGATGCCGTGGCTGGCGACGTACATGATGCGCATCGACGAGCTGGGCGAGAGCTGCTGCTCGACGGCTACGTTCCATGCATCGAGTGTGGGGATGCGTGTGGTGAGCGGACGTGTGGGCACGCCGACTCCGTTAGGTAACGGATAGTCGCCGCTGGTGGGAATCGGCGGGAAGGTGTAACTGGGTGGTCCCTGTTGCAGGTTGAACAGAGAGGCATAAGACGTTGTCGCGTTGAGGTTCTGCGAGACCTGCGTGGGATAAGAGAAGGTGAGGACTTCGCCGAAGGTGTCGCCCGACCAGCCCTGACCGTAGACGCGACCGTAACCGGCGCGGACGACGATGCGGTCGGTGGCCTGATAGGCGACGCCGATGCGCGGAGCCAGATGGGCCAGCTCGTTGTTGACGTTGAGGTTGGTGCCGTAGGGACCGTAGCCTGCGATGCGGATGTTGCCGGTGTCGAGATCGAGCAGGCCACCCTGGCCTTTGCCGTTGACGCTCTCAGGGAAGTAGATCTCCCAGCGAAGGCCGTAATTGACGGTGAGCTTGTTGGTGACGCGCCATTGGTCCTGCGCGTAGGAGAAGAAGCGCTTCTGGCGCTCCTGCGCGTTGGTGTTCTGGGTCTGCGTGCGCTGAAACTGGCCGACGTCGCCGAGCAGAAAGGTGGCGAGGCCGAGGCCGCTGCCGGTGCTGCCCTGGGTTTCGGTGGCTAAGAAGTGGAAGTTGCCGGAGCGGACGTTGTTGTTGTCGAGACCGACGAGATGGTTGAGCGCGTAGCGGCCATCGACGCCGAAGCGAATGGAATGATTGCCGATGGCATGGGTCCAGTTATTGACTAACTGGAACTGGCTCTCGGTCTGAAGGAACTGGTTGGTGGAGGTTCCGTATTCGGACATGCCGTCGATGTTGAACTGCGGCAGACCGCCGTTGAGCGAGAGGTCTCCCTGGTTGACGTTGGGAATGCCGAGATTGGTGCCCTCGGGCTGGTTGTAGTCGGGGCCCTGCTCGTTGATGTGGATGCGGAACCAGCCGAAGCGGAAGTCGGTGAGCCAGTTGGAAGAGACGACGTAGTCTCCGCCTGCGGCGATGCTTTGATCTTTTGCTGTGTCGGTTCCGGCGAAGTTGCCGCTGCCGAATCCGCCGCCGCCTGCGCCGCCGAAGTAGGGTGCGCCGTTGAGGTTCGAACTGAAGTAGGTGTAGCGGCCGAAGGTGTGCAACTTCTGCGTCACTTGAAAGTCGACGCGCCCATCGGCCTGGTTGGAGTTGAAGGCACCGGAGCCGGAGGCGACATAGTTATTGACGATGAGGCCCGCTGCGCCGGTGTTGGGCTGGGGCAGCAGCTTCAGGAGATTAACGGCGGGTGCTGAGAGCTGCGAGGTGGGAATGAGGTTTCCGGCGTAGGGCGTGCGGCCGGTGTTGTTGTTGGGATTGGTAGTGGGATCGTAGATTTGGCCCTGGCCGCCTTGCAGGTAGTCGCTTAGGTTGCAGGTGGGACCGGTGGTGCAGGTGCTGTGGGCGAGTGCGGTGGGAACGGTTTGCAGGATGCTGAGGCCGGTCTTTTCGCGCAGGCCCTGATAGTCGCCGAAGAAGAAGGCTTTATCTTTTTTGATTGGCCCGCCGATGGAGCCGCCGAACTGGTTGTGCAGGAAGGAAGGAATGTAGCGTCCGGAGACGGGGTCGCTTGTGGACTGGGCGAAGGGATCGCGGGCTTGGTTGGCGTCGGAGCGGCGGAACTCGAAGGCGGAACCGTGGAACTCGTTGCTGCCGGACTTGGTCTGCGCGGTGACGAGGCCGGCGACGGCCTTGCCCTGCTCGGCGTCATAGTTCTGCGAGGTCACCTTCATCTCGGAGACGGCATCGAGGTTGGGATTGATGACGGCGACGCCGATGATGGGGTCTTGATTGTCGGTGCCGTCGAGCTCGTAGCCGGTGGCGAAGGGGAGCTGGCCGTTGACCTCGATCTGCTGACTGCGCTGCGGGTTCTGCGACTCGCCGACGTTCCAGCCGATGTAGGTTGTACCCGGCGTTAATAGCTCGAAGGCGGTGAAGTTGCGATTGAGATTCGGAAGTTGCTCGACGGCACGGGTGTTGAGCACAGTGCTGACGTCGGAGCGATCGGTTTCGAGCAGCGGCGCACCGGCGGTGACGGTGACGGTCTGCACGGTTCCCTGCGCGGCGAGCTTGAGGTCGACACGGGGCGCGGTATCGACGTAGACCTGAACGCCTTTCTGCGTCGCGGTGGCGAAGCCGGTGGCATCAGCGGTGACCTGGTAGACGTCGGAGATCAGGTGCTGCACAGTGTATTGGCCGTCGCCGTTGGTCTGCACTTGCACGGAGGTTCCCTTGGCGATGTCGGTGACGGTAACGGTGGCGTTGGGAACGACGGCTCCACTGGGGTCGGTGACGGTGCCGATGATGGAGCCGTAGACGGCCTGCGCGTGTGCGGTCGTGTCGGCGAGCAGGAGGAAGAGAAAGACGATTCCGGCGGCCAGCAAAATACCGCGGCCAAAGCCCAGCATTTCTGACTTTACTAAACGTATAGACAGTGAGTTCTGGGATTCCATATATGCCTCCAAAGAAAGTCTGAATCTTGATCTTCGAGTGTCGAAATCAATATTCTTTTTTCTAAAGTGGCCGGATCTTGTGTTCGGCTTGCTTGCACAGAACGTGCGTGGGAAAAGACAGCATGCGAACGAGGAGCGCTTGAAAGGACGCGCACCTACGCGAAGAATTCTACTCTTAACTACGTAGAGATGAGATGCCGGGTTCCAGCGGATGAAAACGATTTTTCCGGGAAGGACTCAACCACGGCAACGAGGGGAATTATCTCCCCTTATTGGATTGATTGCAGTGTGGGACGGCTGGCGGCGCTGATCTTTGCAGCGCTTTCAAATTCCTGCCGTGCCTCGTCCTTCTTGCCCAACCCGCGATAGGCCTGTCCGAGCAGTATGTGGGTGAGGGAGTTGCCGGGGTCCATCTTCTCGGCGTGCTCGAGATACATCGCTGCCGTCTGCGGATCATTTTTCTTGAGCAGGACTTTGCCCATCTGGATGAAGGGGCCGGTGCTAGAGAGGTCGAGCGAGAGAGCGCGGGTGAGTGACTCCTGCGCCTGCTGGTAGTCGCCGAGTTGCGTGTAGACGTCGCCGAGGCGATCGTAGATGGGAGCATAGGCAGGGTTGATGCGGCGCTCCTGGTTGAACTCGGCGAGCGCCTTCTGTGGATCGGATTTGTAGAGGTAGACCTCGCCCATGAGGAAGTGCGCGAGTGGAAGGTTGGGAGTTGCCGCGAGCGCCTTCTGCCCAGCCTGCAACGCCATCTCTGCGAAGTTAGCCCGCAGCAGCATGTTGCCCATGAGCAGCCATGCGGCGCCGGAGTCGGGCGCGAATCCGTATTGGGTGGCAAAGGCGGCGCGGGCCTCGTCGAAGCGCTGCGCGTTCATGTAGCAGAGGCCGAGGACGTAGTTCGCGTCGGCGTTGCCGTTCGGCGTCCACTTGCGAATCTTTTCGAGATAGGGGATGGCTTCGGCGGGGTGGCCGAGGCGGTAGAGCGTCAGGCCGCGAAGCTGGACGGACTCTTCGTCGGTGGGATCTTGCTGCATGGCTTCGGCGAAGGATTTTTCTGCTTCGACGAGCTTGCCGCTGCGGTAGTAGGCGAGGCCGAGCTCGTGCGCAATGCCGGGTGCTTTGGGGGTTTGCTTTTGCAACATCTCGAGCATCGCGATGGCGTCGGTGACGTCGCCGCGCTCAAGCAGAGCGTGTGCAGTGGCTACGCTCATGCTGCTGGTCTGGGTGGCGGTTTGAGCGTGGAGTTGCAGGGTGAGTGCTGTTGCAATAATCGCAGCTGCAAAACAGTGTGCTCGCATAGAGGTACGATACGCTCTCGTGCGAGTGCGAAGCTTACCAGTGGAGGGTGATGGTCTTGCGTTGGTAGCCGTTGCCTGCAGGTAAGGTGATCTGCAATTGGCTTAGGTTGCCGGAGGCGGTGGGCGGAACAATGGTTGCGCCTTCGGCGGTTAGATTTGGTGCCTCTGCGTTTTTGCGCAGCTTGAAGGTGACGGTCGATCCGGCTTGTGCTTCGAGATCGAGCTTCATGGAGTGGGCGTCGGTGGTTTGTGAGAGGACCTTTGGCTGGGATGTGCGAGCGCCGGGTAGTGGCAGATGTTGCGGCAGTGTGACTTCGATTGCGGGAAGCTGGAAGATTGCCGTCTGTCCGTTATTTGTGACTTTTACAGTTTCTTTATCTGCGGCCAGTTTAACTGCTGCGCCTGAGACTTGCTTGACGTGGACTACCATCTGCTGTCCTTCGCGGTGGTAGCTGAGGTCGATGATGGAGTCGCCTATGTGTAGTTGATGCACTTCGGCGTCATTCCAGTCTGCGGGCAGGTGCGGATCGAGGTGCACTGTCTTGGCGGGTGCGTCGATGTCGATGCCGAAGAGGCCGCGCATGGCGGGCGTGATGACCATCGAAGACGACCAGAGCTGGTGGCTGGTGCTTCTGCCGAATGGCTCGAAGTACGCGCCGGAGAGCAGCTCGGTGACTGCGCCGAGGTCTTGCGTGGTGGTCTGGTTGGCGGTCTGCATGAGGTAGGCGTAGCCTGCGAGCGCGCGACCGGTTCTGTACTCGGCCATGGAGAGCCAGCCGGTGAAGAGCGGCCACACCGAGCCCTGGTGGTAGCTGATGGGATCGTAGAGAGGATCGCTTTCGGCGATGTCGCGCAGTCCCCAGTCGGTGGAGAAGTCGTGCGAGGCCCAGTGCTCGAAGCTCGGTGTTGCATGGCTCAAGCCTTCGCCGCTGTTCCACCATGCGATGGCGGGAAAGATGGTGGCGGTGCGGTCGAGCGTGCCCGTGTTACTGCTGAAGGCGTAGCTCTGCGTGGCGGGCATGTAGTATTCGGCTTCGATCTTCTTGGCTATTGCTGCGGCGCGTGACGATGCGGCAGAGGATGTGGCAGTGTCGCCCAACAACTCGGAGAGCTTTGCCATTGCGGCGGATGCCTGCTGATCTAAGCACGCGAGGTAGATCTCCTGCTTCGGCATGCCGGGGGGCCAGCTCTCGACCCATCCCGTGCCTTGCGTGTTGTCGTAGATGCCGTCGCCATCGGCGTCGTGCGTGGTTTCGAAGCGCCATGCTTTTTCGACGGCTTCGCGATGCTCGCGCAGGAAGGAGATGTCGCCGCTGGCTCGCACGTAGTCGAGCATCTGGGTAAGGAAGAGCGGCGTGGAGTCGGCAGCGGCGTACATGTAGGGCAGCGAGCGCCAATCGGTGTTCATCGCGGTCTGGCTGTACTCGTGCATGATCTTGCCGTCGTCGCGCTGACGCTCGATGAGGAACTCGAGTGCATTGCGCGAGAGGGTGAAGTCGCCGAAGCTGTTGACGGCGTAGAGCGTGTAGAGCGTGTCGCGGCCAAAGAACCAGCCGAAGCCGGGACGCGCTGAATCGCCCGACGAGTAGTAACCGGCGACGAGGCCGATCTCTTCTGTATTGCGGTTGACGGTCTTGTCGACGGTTGCGGCGCGGAGTTGTTCGATCGACATCTCGGCCCATTGGAAGTCGTTGTTAAGGTGTTTGTCGGGCGTCTCGATCGAGGTGAGCGTGGAGAGCATATACGCGTAGCGGGCCGCGTGTTCGGCGTAGAGCGTGGGCAGCGTGGTGTCGAGCGTGGAGATTTTTTCGGCGAGTGCGGCGTTGGTTGCGGTTGCCTGCGTCGTTCCTTCGGCCAGAAGGAGCGGGAAGAAACGCTTGCCATCGCGCTTGGGATCGTAGTGCAGCTTGAGCTCGAGCGGGTAGACGTGCGGCTTCTCCTGATAGGGAGCCATGATGCCGGGCTGGGCTCCGGGAATGGCGACGGCCCCGGCGAGGTCGGGATAGTCGGTGTGCAGGATGTAGAAGCCACTCGCGCCCTGCTTGACCCATTCGGCGGATGGAACTCCGCTGCCGCGCTCGGGCCACATGGGGCGCATCTCGGGCGTGAAGCGAAAGGTGAAGTCGACGGGACGGATGGAGTCGATCTGGAAGAGGACGACGGCGCCGGTTCCCTGCTTTGCTTCGTCGGGCGCGAAGATGGTTTGGCGCAGGGTGAAGGCGATGTGCGAATAGGTGATGGTGGTGTGGTCGGGGTAGACCTCGATCTCGCGCGCGGCCTGATTGACGTCGATGGGAACATCGTAGCCTTCGACGTTGGCCTCGATGGTGAAGTGGCTGAGGATCTTTATGGGAAGCACCCAGGCTTCGAACTGGCCGTCCTGCTGGCCGACGACGAGGCCACGTGTGCCTGCGACGGTGAAGGGCTGGTTGGCTTCGATATGGCGTCGAATGACGAGGCCGTGGTCCTGAAGCGGGAAGTTGTCGATCGGACGCAGTGTTGTCGTCTGCGCGGCAGCGACACTGCAGAGTGCAATGAGTCCCCAGAAAGAAAAGCGCATAGGCACCTCTCCAATCACCGAGAGTAGTCTACCTTTTGCGTGTGGTGCGGGGTGTGAGGGGTTAGCGGACCTTTGCAGAGGTCGCCGCGCTTTCGCGGGTGATGGTGGCCGGGACGGCGAACTCAATGCGGTCGCGTCCATGGCGCTTGGCGCGATAGAGCGCTTCATCGGCGGACTGGATAAGATCGGCAGAGGCGCCTTCGTGGGGAAACTCGTAGGTGGCGACGCCGATGCTGATGGTGACGAACTGGCCGATGGGGGTCTCGTTTTTGAGGTGCAGAGCGCGGACAAACTCACGCACACGGAAGGCGACGGTGTCGGCACCGCGGGCGTCGGTAGCAGAGAGAATGATGCCGAACTCTTCGCCGCCGTAGCGTGCGAGCAGGTCGGAAGAGCGCGGCAGCGCGGTCTGCAGCGCGTTGGCGATCTCGATGAGGCAGGAGTCGCCATAGGGATGGCCGTACTTGTCGTTGAGATTCTTGAAGAAGTCGACGTCGATCATCAGCAGCGACAGCGGACTCTTGCGGCGCACGGAGCGGCGCCACTCCACCTCGAGCGTGCGGTCGAAGCTGCGGCGATTGGCGACGCCGGTGAGGCTGTCGGTCAGCGACATGGCCTCCATCTTGTCGCGCGCCACTTGCAATTCCTGTTGGGCATGCATGTAACGGCTCTGAAGCATCGTCGCGCGGATGGCATAGACCGCAAGCGCGACTGCGATACCGCTCATGCCGATGTAGTAGTGCTCTCGCACCAGCGCCGCGGCCAATACCAGCAGCGTGATGGTGAAGAAGATGGGGCTGGCGTTGTCGATAAACAGGGTCAGCGGCTTGCGCCGTGCCGACTGCACGGTCTCTTCGCGCTCGGAGAAGAGAGTGACGGCGAGGATAGAGAGGACAGCGAACGGAAGCACGGTGAACAGGTCGTACAGGCCGGTATGTTCGTTGGTCGAGATGGTGATGTGGTTATAAAGCGCGGCCAGAGAGGCATAGATCCAGAGGTAGCTGCACAGGATTTGGTAGAAGCGGCGCTCTTCGCCGTCGTTGGTGTAGGCCAGCAGGCGCAGGGTTGCTACCGCAGCAAGGGCAAAGCCCTCGAAGTTGTAGATGACCAGAAGACGCGAGATCGAAAGCGTATGTCCGTTGCGAGGAGTGAAGGGCAGCACCGAGAAGGCGGCAACGTAGATCAGAAGCGCCGTCATGACTACCTGAACGGCATCGAGCCATACGAAGGCGGAGTTATGCTCGCCTTCGGTCGGCGACGAGATGGCGAGCAGGATCGGCATGCCGTAGACGAAGAAGAGGAAGTCTGAGAAGTCGGCGCCTGCCATGGGGTTATAGAAGGAGAGGTCCTCCCACGCCGCAAAAAGGATGCCGATGCCCCAGACGACCAGCGCCGTGCAGACGAGCGTCCACAGCAGACGGGTGCGCTGGGCACAGTCGCGAGCATGCCACCAGCAGACCGCAAGTGCGAGCCACGGCGCCAGGATCATGAACGGATAGGAGACACCCATGGCATGCGACGGAAACAACTTGATGCAGAGGGCCTGCGTTCCGAGATACACGATCGATGCCCACACAACGTGCTTCGATTTCAAGGAACGGTCCGTCGAACGCCTGGAATTTTTCGTGGTCACGAAACGCATGAATATCTGCTTCCAGAAGAAGAATAAGGAGATGCAGCGCTGCAATCGGTTACCAATACAACATTAGATGCCAAAAACTGGATTTGCTTTTGTCTGTTTCTGCCCGTTGTTGCTGAAGTTACAGCGTTTTGAAATGAATGCAATTACCAGTTCGGGTAATACAACCTTTTAGCTTTCCACTTTAATCCCTTCGATACGTGGCCAAGATACGCGCCCAAGATACACGGGCACATGTCGCAGTGTTCTGACAAACACTCCTGCGGCGGCAAAGTTTCTCGCCCCCTTAAGGTTCAGATCGGGTTGAAGAGGGTCGGGCTTTAAAAAGAAGGCGTAAATTTCAAGCCGGATATTTTGAGAGATCGACTGGCTCTCAGCCGAGACTCGGGCGGCTAGGCGCGGCGGCGATAGCGGATAGCGAATTCATAGCCGGGGTTCGGCGGAAAGAGCTTTGCCGCCAGCCGCAGCCGGTTGGCGAGCGCCTGCGGTGCCAGCAAGGGGTACTCGCGCTCGCGCAGCTCGGAGTAGTCGAAGTCGACTGAGAGCGAGAGCAGGTAGATGGCCACGGCGTCGGAGAAGGCCGATTCGAGAAAGCTCGATTTGGCCTTCTCGTCGATGGCCGGTCTGGCGTCGCTTGCGCCTACGCCATTGTTGCGTCCGGCGAGGGCGAGGTTACGGCTCTCCCACGAGTCCTGGCTGGTCTCTCCGCGCACATCGGCGGTGGCCTGCGACCATGCCATCTGGTTGAACTCCTCGGGCACGCCGGCGAGGTCCACAAAGGCGTGACCAACGTTGATGAAGAACTCGAAGGCCAGGGCGAAGCGGTCGCCGAGCAGGCGCGTGGAGATAAAGACGCCCTCGGAGTTGTCGAGCGAGACGTTGCGGTGGCAGGTGGCCTGATCGCCCAGCTCGGGGGTAAAGGCAGGGGCGACCAGGGTGGTCTCGCTGCCGCGGCTCTCGCTGAGCGCGAGCGGCACAAAGTAGTAGGTCTTGCGCTCGAGAGCGTTGGCGATGGCCGCCGGGACGGCCTGCACCATGCGGTCGAAGTCCTTCTGTTCCAAACTGTTGTCGCCGAATATGGCATAGCGGACGCCGTTTGCCGCTCTCTGTACTGCCGTCTCCCGCGCGACCTGCGCCGCCTGCACCAACCCGTTCTGAACGCTCTCTGCCATAAAGCAGTATTCTACTGGTATGACGCAGACCTCGCAGGATGGGACACTGAACGGGACATTGACAGCACCTCGCGCATTCGGCTCAGGTTATCTGTTCGGCGTTCCTCTGGGCGACCTTGGACTCTTCGCCACGTTGCTGATGAGCTTCGCGGTGGGCTTTGCCGCCTTCTTTGCCGCGACCTTCGTCGCCATCGTGGTTCTTCTGTTCGACAAGGCGATCACTGGTCGCATGCCCGACTTCACCATCACCTATAAGTTTGTGGGGCTACCGGCAGGCATCGTTGTGCTGGCGCTGACGCTGGCATATCTGGGAACGCTCTGGATCAAGCGCAAGCTGCGCAAGGGCTGAACAGGGAACTTCTTCACCTGTCATTTAACTTCACCTACCTATGCATGTGCGGTGGTTCCAGATGGTGTTTTAAGCCCTAAAGCCAGGCGCAGAGCAACCGTCCTGCGGTTCCGCGAAGCCAGAGCGAGTCGCTGCGTCCGACGAAGTAGCGGTGGTTGATCTCGCCGGTGCCGAGGTCTTCGATCTCGCGAAAGGCTGCCAGCTCCTCGGCAATCTGTTCTGGAGTGAAGAAGAGCTGGAAGGGCTCGCCTGCCAGCGCGACGCGTGAGGCCAGCGAGTCGTGCGCGAGCTGTTCGAGCCAGGGGAGAACGTGGCGAGGCTGGCCGTAGTCCATGACGAGACCGCTGCCCTGAGGCTGCGATGCGATGAAGGATAAGGTGGTGCGGAAGGCCTCGGCGGTGAGGTAGGGCACGACTCCCAGCCATGCGAAAAAAGTGGGTGCGGTGGTGTCGAATCCTGCTGCGGCGAGTTGCTCGGGCAGCGACTCGCGCTCGAAGTCCACCGGCGCGTAGGTCAATCTCTCGGGCGCGGCGAGACCGCCTGCCTCGAGCAGATCGCGCTTCCACTGCTGGGTCGCGGGATGATCGACCTCAAAGACCTTCAGGCCGGGGTAGGCGTTGCGATGGGCGAAGGTATCGAGGCCTGCGCCGAGAAGGACATACTGCGTGACGCCGCGCTCGACGGCACGGGCGAGGTTGTCTTCGGCGTAGCGGCTGCGTGCTACCAGAAAGGCGCGCAGCGAGACGGAGAAGATTCGGTCGGGGTTGGTGGGAGTGCGGCGAACCTCTTCGGCGTAGGTGTCGCCCAGGATGGAGACGGCGAAGGGATCTTCGAAGACGAGCGGCTTGTCGTCGTAGATCTGGTGCGCGGCGCGGCGCATGGCTACGCGCAGTGCGGTTCGAGAGGGTTTGGCTTCTTCCATCGAGTCGTCAGGCGGTTTTGGTGTTGTTGTCGGTCATCCACGAGAGCGCCTGGGTCAGATATTGCTTCATCTGCTTGCGTGGGACGATGGCGTCGAGGAAGCCATGCTGCATCAGGAACTCGGAGCGCTGGAAGCCCTCGGGCAGCTTCTGCCGGATGGTCTGCTCGATGACGCGGGGGCCGGCGAAGCCGATCAAGGCTCCGGGCTCGGCGATGTTGAGGTCGCCCAGCATGGCGAAGCTGGCGGTGACGCCGCCGGTGGTGGGATCGGTCATGACGGAGATGTAGGGGATGGCTTCGTCGTCCATGCGCGCCAGACCGGCGGAGACTTTGGCGAGCTGCATCAGCGAGGCGATGCCTTCCATCATGCGCGCGCCGCCCGATGCCGAGATGATGATGAGAGGGTTGCGGGTGGCGAGCGAGCGGTCGACGGCGCGGGCGATGGTCTCGCCGACGACGGCGCCCATACTACCGCCGATAAAGTTGTACTCCATCACGCTCAGGACGACGGCGTGCGGACCCATGGAGCCGGTAGCGTTGATGATGGCGTCGTTGAGGCCGGTCTTCTTCTGGGCTTCGGCCAGGCGGCGCTTGTAGGGCTTGAGATCGGTAAACTCCAGCGGATCGGTCGAGCGCAGATCGAGGTCGACCAGCTCGTAACCCGGCTCGAGCAGGTTGGCGATGCGTGCCCGCGCGTCGATGCGGAAGTGCTTGCCGCACTTCGGACAGACCTGAAGGTTCGCCTCGAGATCGGCCTTGAAGATGATCTCGCGGCATCCGTCGCAGCGCACCCAGAGCCCCTCGGTGCGGACGGTCTTCTCCGGATCGTTGACGATCTCATTGTCTTCGCGTTTGAACCAACTCATGTGCTTTGCCGCCCTTTGCGTCGTGCCTGTTCATTGTACCGATCTCTCGGCCTGTCTTAGTGACCGGAGTGGTACGGATGTCCGGCCAGGATCGTAAGGGCGCGGTAGACCTGCTCGGCTGCTACTACTCGCGCCAGTTGATGCGGCAGCGTCATCTTGCCCAGAGAGAGCAACAGACTGGCACGCTGCAAAGCCGCCGAGGACCATCCATCGGCCGGTCCCACGGCCAGCACCACGCGCTGGCTGCCTCCGTCGCGCAGGGCGCCGAAGCGCGCCGCGAAGTCTTCGGACGAGAACTGCTGGCCGCGGCTGTCGAGCAGGATGGTGTAGGCCGGGGTGCGACCAGGCTGCTTGGAGAGCCACTCCAAAAAGTCGGCCTCCTGCTCGAAGATCTGTGAATCGCAGGGTACGTACCGTCCGCAACGCTCGATATAGTCCGCCAGCAGACGGTCGGTCGCCTCCGATTTGGTGCGTGCGCGTCGGGGGACAATTGCAATCAGAACAATTCTCATTGAATTACTTGGAACAGCTTCGTTACAGCAGGGGCCCAGGGTTAAGTTTAGAAGCACGCTCCAGGCAGATCTCTAAAGACGAAGGATAAGCATAACGTGACTGAAACCGGTAACTGTCATCAAACAATCCTGTTTCACAGATTATCCGACCGCAATATCCCATATTTCATATCTAATTACTGATATTTCTATCGTATCGCCAGCATTTGCAATTTATTGCAGATGATCCATAATGGCACACTACGTGCTTGTACTAACGCATGCGTTCGAGATGTAGCTTCTTGTTTTGCCTTCTTTGCAAAGGTCTGGACGAAACAGCGAATCGAAATCGTGAGTAGTTATTGATCGGACAACTATCTATTTTTTGAGCGGCCATCTCGCGGCTATCTATATAGATAAAACAAAAAATAAGCGCCGTCAGGTGGGTTGTGAGCCGGGCGCTGTGGGGCAGGAGCGATTCATGGGTCATCGTTTTAAGAGTGCAGGTATTGTCTTATTGGTTCTTTTGTCTCTGGTTGGAGTAGGTTTCGCGCAGACCGGCAGCGTTACCGGCCAGGTCTTCGATCCGGGCGGGGCAGTCGTTCCCAATGCCACGGTGACGGCGAAGTCCGAGACGACAGCGCTGACGCGCACGACGACCACCACCTCGGCAGGTATCTACAACTTTGCTGCGCTGCCGCCCTCGGTCTATACGGTCACCGTCGAAGCCCAGGGCTTCCAGGCGATGACGCGCAATCACGTCGTGCTGAACGTTGCGGCGACGCTACCGGTGAACTTTACGCTCGCACTTGCCGGCGCGGTGGCCTCGGTCGACGTGCAGGACGTGACGGTGGCCCCGGTCGAGACCGATAGCTTCCAGATCTCGACGGTCATCGACTCCAAGCAGATGAATGACCTGCCTCTTATTTTGCGCGATCCCTACCAGCTCACCCTACTGTCTCCGGGCGTGGTCACGGCGACCAACAATGACGGCGGCTTCTCGGTGAACGGCCAGCGTGATCGCAACAACAACTTTATGCTCGACGGCGCCGACAACAACGACACCTCGGTCCCCGGCATTCCGGGCGGCATCTCGTCGGCCAATCCCGACTCGACGCAGGAGTTCCGCGTCATCACCAATAACTTTGATGCCGAGTTCGGACGCAACACCGGCGCAGTTATCGACGTGATTACCCGTGGTGGCAGCAACCAGTTCCACGGCGACGTGTACGAGTTTGGCCGCTACAACGCGTTGGGCGCTCGCGACTTCTTCAACTATAAGGGCACCCCGCAGAACCCCTACGTCCGCAACGACTTCGGTGCTTCGGTTGGCGGCCCCATCTGGAAGGACCACACCTTCTTCTTCCTGAACGGCGAGGTGCAGCGCTTCCGCACCACGCGTACCTCAAGCCAGACGACGCCGACGGCTGCCTTCAAGACCGGCAAGTTCAACTTTATCGACCAGTCGCCAGGCGGTTTAGTGACACCGGTGGACTTGACCGATCCTACTAACCCCAACAACGCGACCGGTCTCGGGATCGATCCTCAGATCCAAAAGATTCTGGCCTTGATGCCGGTAGGAGCCGATAACGGCGACGGTGTTAGCACAACCTACAACTTTGCCTCGCCCGACGCATTCAACTCCTATAACCTCACTGGCCGCTTCGACCACAAGCTGACCGACCGGCATCAACTCACCGTGCGTTACATCTACGGTCACTTTGCGGAGACCGATCCCTTCCACGACGAGGTTCTCCCGGGCTACGGCAACACCTCCAACCTGGGAACCGCACACAACGGCGTTGTCTCCATCGCGTCGTCGCTCTCTGCCAATGCCACGAACCTGGTTCGCGGAAGCTACAACCTCAATAACACCGGCTTCTTCTGCAATCATGCAGGCATCGACGCGATCAACGGATTGGACAGCTTCGGTAACGGGCGCGATGTCACCCTTCCCTACTTCAGCATCAACTTTGGTTGCTCTCCTCTGGGCGACAGTAATGGCCAGGCGCGACTCAGCTCGACGCTGCTCTTCGCCGATACTTTCACGCTGACCAAGGGTGCTCACTCCATGAAGTTCGGCGGTGAGTATCGCAGTGTGAAGGACACCAACTACGACGACTTCTCCTCGCGCGATGCGTTGACCTTCGATAACTACAGCAACTTCCAGGCAAAGTCCTACACGTTCAACGGTCCCGATCCCAGCCTCTCGCCGGTCGGCTCGCAGTTTGAAGATCTCATATGGGGCGCGCAGGGTGTTGTCTCCAACAACACGGAGAATCAGTTCTTCACCCGCGAGGGCGTTCGTCGCGGCAACGACCTCAGCCGCTTCCGTCAGCATGAGTGGGCTCTGTTTGCGCAGGATACCTGGAAGGTCAACTCCCGGTTCACGGCGATCCTCGGTCTGCGTTACGCCTTCAACGGTGTTCCTTACGAAAAGGACGGCAACTTCGCGAACTTCTACGGAAACGCCTCGACGGCTACCCCGGCGAATGGGTTCGTCTTTACGTCGGTCGGTCCTGGCACCGGGCATCAGCTCTATGCCGATAGCTGGAAGTTGATTGAGCCTCGCGTTGGCTTTGCCTACGACCTTAACGGTGACGGCAAGACGGCGATTCGCGGTGGCTTCGGCATCTTCCACGACCGCATCTTCGACAACCTCTTCGGCAATGCAAAGTCGAATCCGCCTTATCAGGCATCGTTGAACGAATATCCGTTTGAATCGGGCATCTCGACCTTGTCTACCTTCCCCTTCCCCGGGCAACTGACTCCGTCGGACAGCATCACCGACGGCGACTTCAACACCCCGGTGGTTATCGATCCGTTTCTGAAGATTCCCACGAGCCAGAGCTACAACATCGGCATCCAGCATCAGATCAGCCGGCAGTTGACGCTCGAAGTTAACTACGTCGGCAGCCACACTCTGCACGCCCTTCGTGAGATTGATGGTGCTCCACCACAGCCGAATCTGGTGCAGGCCGCTCTGGCTGCGGGTATCGATCCAGCTGCCTTGCAGAGTACCAGCCTTTACACCGGCGGCACCGATGTCAATAACAACAGCTTCGGTCCAATGGTCAATAACACTGCTTTCTATCATGAGCTCTTTCAGACGGCGGTCGTCAGCGGCAGCTACAACTCGCTACAGGCCAAGGTGGTCGGCCAGATCGGCGGACTAACCCTCACCGGCAGCTACAGCTGGTCGCACGCGCTTGACAACGGCAGCGACCCCATCGTCCCCGGTGCGGGTGACAGCGGCCTTCCACGTAACAGCTTTGACCTGGGACCGGAGTATGGAAACTCGGACTCCGACGTCCGCAACCGCGGCACCGTGGCGGCCAGCTACAACCTGCCTGTGGGTCTGGGCGCTGCGCACCTGAGCAGCGGTCTTCTAGGCCACATCTTGGAGGGTATCCAACTCTCGGGGATTCAGCAGGCGCAGAGTGGTCTGCCATTCGATCTTCGCAGCAGGGTCGATAATCTCCACACCAGCGTCACCAATCGTCCGGAGCTGATTGGAGCGCCGTATCCTTCCCATCGCGGTCAAATCACCTCGAAGGGTAAGATCGTCGGCCCCTCGATGGCTGCCTTTGCGAATGCGCCGTTTGGCGAGAACGTCGCCATCCATCGCAATAAGTTCTACGGTCCGAGCTTCGTCAACACCGACGTTGTTCTGCAGAAGACACAGACTATCCATGAGCAGTTCAAGGTGGTTCTGCGCGCTGAGAGTTACAACGTCCTCAACCATCCCAACATGTCTGCGCCGGATACCGTCACCCACAACTCGCTGACCCTTGGTTCGCCGACCTTCGGTGTGGCGACCTCGCAGGTTGGCCAGAACGATGGCACCACAGGCGCTCGCCAGATTCAGGGCGCTGTGAAGATCATCTTCTAAACGGCAAAAACTGTATCGCTGCGGCTGTTCTTTCCATTGCAATGGAAGGAACAGCCGTTTGCTTTCACGGCGAAACGCACGGGTTTCTCCGCTGCGGCATACGATGAGGCTGTATGTCTTCGCCGAGATGACGTGTATATGAGTGGCTTGTTTTTATGATGTTTGTTGAGAGAGACAAGATCAGCGGCCCGCCTGAACTTCAAGCGGGCCGCTGATCTTTTATGGTTTGATTTTGATGGAGTGAGACGAGTTACTTTTTGCCGGCCTTCTTTTTTGCGGCTGTTTTCTTTGCCGGAGCTTTCTTCGCCGCGACCTTCTTTGCTGCTGTCTTTTTAACCACCGTCTTTTTCGCCGCCACCTTTACTGGTTTTTTCTTTGCGGCGGGCTTTGCTGTTTTTGCTGCGGTCTTCTTTGCCGGCGCTTTTTTCGCGCGAGCGGTTGTGATCTTTGCCTTCAACTCGGCGTTGAGGTCAGCGACGCTCAGCGAGGTAGCAGTCTTGCGCAGCCGTTCGAGGCCGTAGAAGGCCCGCTTTTCCGCGGAGAAGACATGGACGATGAAGTCCACGTAGTCCATCAGGATCCATTCGGCCTGGCGCCGCCCCTCGACGGAGTTGGGATAGACGCCAAAGTCGCGCTTGAGGCGCATCTCGATCTCGTCGGTGATTGCGACGTTCTGCCGTTCGTTGGTTCCGTTACAGATTAAGAAGTAGTCGGCGAGGCCGCTTTCCGACGGGTCCAGCGCGAGAATCCTGATATCTTCAGCCTTTTTGTCTTCGCAGGCTGCGGCGGCGACGAGCAGTAGCTGGTTGCTTTCCGTGGATGGCATGAGGCTCCTTGTAGTCAATGGTAGCGGGTTGTGGCCGGAGAAGCCAGAGTGCTGTGCAGGCGGGAAAAACGGCAAAGACCAAATATGGGTCTCTCTACTACACCGCGTGGTAAAGCTGCACGGCTTCGGTCGAGATGAAGAGCGTTTGATGGTGCCTTGATTGGGTGGGCTTTCTCTATTGCTGCGTCTTTGTCCAGGCTCTGAGCTCGTCGGGCGTATGTAGTTGGTTTGCCAGTAGAGCGTCGAGAAGAGCGCGCGTGTGGATCGCTTTGAAGGAAGTATCGATTCGCGCGCCTTGCTGCTGGTTGGGGAGCTTTACAAGGTAGCCGGGGCGGTCGTCGAACTGGCCGTTGTGGCTGGCAGCCTCATCCTCCGGCGTCCATCCATCCATCCCCGACCAGACAAAGCTGGTGCGCCAGGAGTGGTCGCCCATGATGATGATGGTTGAGGAGTCCCATTCGCCGCGCTGCTCAAGCAGATGGCGAACATGGGCGAGATACTTGTCGGCCAGCGCGAGGTTGTCGATGTAAGAGGTGGAATGTCCCGTCAGCACGCCGCGACGGCGATCGTAGATGCCTAGAGGATGCGGGATGGGCATGTGCAGAAAGAGGAAATCGGCGGCGGAATCGTTGAGCATCGCGTCGGCGGCGCTGCGGAGACGAACGTAGTCGTCGACATGGAGTTTTGTGTCGAGGTCCTGGCCTGCCGGCCTGTGATAGTGAGGCAGCAACAAAGAGAGTATGGCATCGCGTCGGTGAGCCACCTGAGTGCGTAAGTTGGCGAGGACCGACTGCCCGGGCACGATCCCGCCGGGATATGGGAGTTGCAGCGTCCAGAAACAGCGGTCGAGGACCTGCGAAAGGACGCGACAGTAGGGGTTGTACCATCCGGCGACTGCGGTGCTGTAGCCGTCGTTCAGCGCATCCTGAAAGATGGTCTGGTGCTGGTCGAAGCGCTGCCACGCTCCTGTTGCAGGATTGTGCAGGGAGAGTCGTTGGCCATCGGAGGATGCGCGAATGCTGTCTACCGGCCAACCGGTTAATAGCGATGGGACTACCGCTTCGGTGTAAGCACCTGCGGGAACAACATGGGTAAAGACGGCGGACTGCTGTGCGAGCGCGTCGAATGTGGGAAGTGCGAGGCCGGGAAACCTATGTTCGTAGACCTGCTGGTAAGAAAGCTCATCGAACAGAATCCAGATGACACGTGCGTGTGCGGGGCTGTGAACTTCGCTGAGAGAGCGTTGATGCAGCATGGCGGGAGCATTGAGATCGCGTACCTGCCAGCGATACCAGAGAAGCTGGCCCACGATGACGATGCCGTTGAGGGCGACGAATCCAAAGACAACGATGAGAAATCGCTGCACGCGCGTGAAGGCCGGGAGCAGGTTCGGGCTCCAGCAGAGCGAGAGCAGGACGAACGAACCCAGGCACGCGCTGGTTAGCGAGAAGGTCATCCAGTGATGCAGTTGAAACCCCTGGAGCATCGAGATGTTCTTGAGCAGGATGGGAGGAAGAGCAAGAACGATGCCTGACCAGATCATGAACTGACGGCGTCCCGGCTTTCCGGCCACCAGAAGGAGCGTCGTAAGCAGGGTCCAGAGGGCAAACAGATCGAGGAAGACGGAGGTAAACAGCGATGTTGCAGGAGCGCTGGTGTGAAAGATGACGGTGTGCGAGGGAGAGATCAGCGGCCCGAGGATGGCAAGCAGGCAGAGCGTAGCGATGCCGAAGGCGACAAAGGCTGAAAGGAAGAACCGCTTCATGATCACTTTCTTTACGAATTACTTCTTATTTTCTTTGCAGATGGAGCAGAACTCGCCCGTTCTGTAATGTGTGCTCGTTGAGGACTGTGAAGTACACGGCGAAGGCGTCGCGGAAGGCGGCTTCGGTAAGGTGAGCGTAGATGCTGTCGCGTCCGCGCAGCAGTTCCTGGAACTTGGGGTCGGTGGGCGGTACCCACTCGAGGATAAGGTTGCGCGTGGTGAGGCGGCTGCACAGCGAGGCGATGCTGTCGAGAGGAATCTGGCCGCGCAGCAGAAGATGGTGGATGACGGCGAGCATCATTACGGTGTCGAAGTGGCCGGAGGCACGGCTGAGGAAGGAGGCGTACTCGCGGTTCTCCCAGCCGACCGATGGCGTGGGGTGCGCGAGATCGACCGAGAGCGGAAGGATCTTCCGGCCGCTCTGCTTGAGCGCGGTCGCAAACCTGTCGACGGCCTGCAGGTCGGTATCGATGGAGACGACCTCGGCGCCAGCGTCGTCGGCGAGGATGGAGTAGACGCCGGTGTTGCAGCCGACGTCGAGGACGCGCGCGGGGCGGGCGGCGGCCAGCGCCTGAGCGACGAAGCTGCGTTTATGCTCGTGGTCCTGCTCGCTATAGTGGACTGCCGTCTCTGCGTAGTCGGACCAGGTGGAGCTCTTGTGCGCCGGGGTGACTTTGCGCATCTGCGCGAGCAGGCCTTTGAGTGTCTTGAGCAGAATGTGTTTCGTCACCTCGGGGTCCTGCACGGAACGGGGGGAGACGCCGTTGGAGCTGACTTTGCTTGCCAGCAGCGAGGGCAGCGTCACGGTAGAGAGCGCCGGCTGCCGCAGTCGTCGCGACCAGGAGAGCGAGGTGTAAATCTCTTCGGGCTCGTAGCCGTCGCGCCGCGTCAGCGTCGCCTGCAAAGGCCAGCCGAGCCGGGAGTAGGCGAGCATGGGCAACAGAAAGGTACGCACAAACTGCCCGTAGGGATACCAGATGGGCTGCGTGGGGTCCATCTTCTGGATGGAGAGCACATCGACGAAGACCGGGCGGATGCCCTCGAAGAGCACGTTGAGCGGGGTTGCGTCTTTGAGTATCCAGCCCTCGCGGATTAGGTCGCTGCACAGCTCGAGCGTCAGCTCGGCGGCGGCGAGCCACAGCGCCGGAGACCACTCCCACGGATAGGACTGGAAGGAGATGCGCGGATGGCGCAGGGTGAGCGAGGCGGTGCCGCGGTCGATCCTCTCGCTGGCGACGAGACGGCTGTCGGCCACCATGGCGGAGGCCAGCGGCAGGTCGAGGAACTCCAGAATCTCGGCGTCGAAGGGAGGGCGGATAGTGCGGTATACGGCGTCCGGTTGAATCTCTACATGTCCGGCAGGGTCGCGAAATGTGGGGAGAAAGGAGAAAGAAGACGTCTCCGCCATATTAGCGCGACTTGCCCGACAGGTCGGTCGTGTCGGTGGACGAGCGCGTGAAGAGGGCTTTTAACCGGCGGCGAAAGTAGAAGATGGTTCCAGTGACGATAGCACTGATGCTTTGAAAGAGAAGAAGGCTTGAGCCAGGATCGACGTAGGCATAGGCGCGACGTTCGAAGCAGAAAGTGAGCCCGATGAAAAAGGCTGCTGTTAGTGCGAAGTATTTTAGTTTCAATGCCATAGTAACTCTCCGAGGGCGAATGGGAACTTGAGGCCTCTGCTACTAGTTATGAGAGAACCCTGAGGAGTTGCAATAGTTTCGGAAGTATTTTTTTAATCGTGCATTGATGATGGTTCTGTTTTGGGATTATGAATTAGCCGTCAAGGTATGTGCTGAAGGGCCCTGGAGAATGCTCAGAGATCAGCGATAAAGGTGGTGGATTTGGATGTAGTCTGCCACCGCAGATGGGAGCAGGTCGGCGCAGGGGTCTCCGCTGTGCAGGCGCTGGCGCAGATGGGTCGCGGAGATATCTTCGTGGATGGTCTCGAGCAGATGGATGCGGGCGCCTTGAGCGGGCGTCAGGCGGAGCGAGGAGAGGTCGTCGTGCCACAGGTCGAGCGGGGAGCCCGGGCGGCTGACGACGATCCATTCGGCCAAGTCGAGCAGGCGGATGGGATCGCGCCAGTGGGGTAGGCTGAGGAAGCTATCGGCTCCGACGAGGTTGAAGAGGGTGTCTTCGGGCTTCTGTTGCCGGAGCTGGGCGAGGGTGTCGACGGTGTAGTTGGGTTGACCGTCGGGTCGAGGTGCGTCGATGGTCGAGGGAATGAAGCGCGGGTCTTCGGCGCAGGCGAGCGTGACCATGGCCAGGCGATGGTCGAATGAGGTGGGACTGGCATGGGATTTGAGCGGCTGGCGACCTGCGGGGGCGAAGAGGACCAAGTCGAGGTGGAAGGCGTCGGCGGCAGCCTTGGCGATAGCCAGATGGCCCAGATGGGGAGGGTCGAAGGTGCCGCCGAACAGAGCGATGCGCAAGGCCTGACCCTCCCGTTATCATATCAAAATCGGCTCATCCTTTATACCGGGATTAGCTCATCCTTCTTATATGCCGGGATTGGCCCTTTCTTCTTTAGAAAGGCAGGTGGAAGACGATGCCGGAGCTTACCGATTGCAGAGGATAGGTGTGGCTGTTGCTGAGGGCACCGGCACCCAGCTCGACCAGGCGAAGATCCATGAATGGCGCGAGCGGAATGTCGACACCGGCGAAGCCCATGTACTCGAAGTTGTTACGGGTGACGACGCCGTTGCTGCCGTAGAGGATGCCGTAGTTGGAGCTGCCGATGCCGACCGAGCCCTGCACGTAGGGCCGCAGGATGGTGTGCAGCACGGGAGCGTCGAAGACGGCGCGGACGCCGAACAGGCCGGAGTTGATGCGGCTTCCGCCGCCGTTGGCATTGACGTAGGCTCCGCGCTTGGTGGTGGTGATGGTGCCGCGAGCGTCGACGCCCAGCTTGGCGAGGTGGCCGAGCTTGAAGAAGTCATAGTAGATGCCGCCGGTGCCGCCGAGGGGAGAGACATCGTTGTTGACGGCGTTGGTCGTGGTCACGTCCGGCGAAGACTTGATGCCGCTGAGATGGTTCGCGGTGAAGGTTCCATAGACGCCGAACTGGGCGTGGGCAGTGGCGGTGACGAAGAGGGCGACGGCCAGGAGGAGAAGTGCTTTACGGAAGTTCATGTAGCGTCTAGTTTACCTGTTGCGGTGTTGGCGGGGGATTTTGGGGCGCATTTTTTGTCAGATGCGATTGCAGGGATGGCTGTTTTCGTGGGATTTCGGCTTGTGCTGGTGTACATCGGCGGCTTCGCCGCTCTAGTCTGGACGAATGAGTACGAGAGACAGAGAGATCCGCGTTGGGTTGATCGGCTATGGCTATGCGGGCAGGACGTTTCATGCTCCGCTGATCGACGCGGTGGACAGGCTGCGGCTGACGGTGGTGGGATCGAGCCGGCGCGAGCAGGTGCAGGCGGCGCATCCGGGGGTTGTCGTCTGCTCGGCGATGGAGGCGGCGACGTATGCGGAGGTTGATCTGGTGGTGATCGCGAGCCCGAATGAGAGCCACCATGCACTGGCCGAGGCCGCATTGCGCGCTGGAAAGCATGTGGTGGTCGACAAACCCTTTACCGTGACGCTAAACGAGGCGCGGTCGCTGGCGGAGACGGCGCGGCAGCAGGGGCGCATCCTCTCGGTCTTTCATAACCGGCGATGGGAGAGCGAGGTCCGCGCGACGAAGGAGGTTCTGCAGAGCGGGGTGCTGGGCGAGGTGTCGCACTACGAGTGCCACATGGACCGCTTTCGCCCGGCGGTACGGCAGCGCTGGCGCGAGGACCCGGGGCCGGGCGCAGGGCTGTGGTTCGATCTTGGGCCGCACCTGATCGATCAGGCGTTGTATCTGTTCGGGCTTCCTGATTCGGTGAATGCGAGCTTTGCCACGCTGCGTGAGGGTGGGCTGACGGAGGACTGGGCGCATGTGCAGTTGAACTATAAGCGTCTGAGGGTCGTGCTTCATGCGTCGCTGCTGGTGGCGGGCGGCGGGCCGCGGTCGGTGCTGCATGGCACGCGGGGAAGTTGGGCGAAGTTCGGCGCCGACCTGCAGGAGCAGCAACTACAAAGCGGGATGTCGCCGAACGATCCGGCATTTGGTTATGATGCCAGTCCCGGCGTGGTGTTCGACGGCGCGAGCGGAACGCAGACCAAGGTGTCGTCGCCGAGGGGCGATCAGCGCGGGTTTTATGCTGCGATGCGCGATGCGATTCGCGGCGAAGGTGCGCCGCCGGTTTCTGTAAGAGATGCGGTTGCGGTGATGGCGATCCTTGAGGCTTCGTTTGCGTCGGGCGCGCAGGGAAGGGTGTTGCCGATTGCGCTGACGGCGGCGGAGCTTGCGTAGTGGAGAGAGCCTGTATTTTTCTTCGCTTAACTTTTACTGAACAAGGTTGAGATGCTCGGACTGGCTTACTACGACTGGTGACTCCGCGAAGACGACGCGGTTGCGGCCGGCGGCCTTGGCGCGATAGAGAGCGGCATCGGCCTTTTTGACGTAGAGATCGAGATCGACGGCCTCGCACGGAGGTTCGATGGTGATGGCGCCAAAGCTCAGTGAGACTGAGACCGCTCCTTCCTGGGTCAGGAAAGGGACGCGGCTGATCTCTTCGCGGATCTCATCGGCGCGCACCTCGAGGGAGGCGTGGTCGCAGCCGCTGAGCACGATGAGGAACTCTTCGCCGCCGAAACGGCCAACGCAGTCCTCGGGCCGCACCAGGTGGCGAAGGTAGGAGGAGACCTGCTGCAGAATCTCATCGCCGACGGGATGGCCGTAGGTGTCGTTAATGTTTTTGAAGTGGTCGATGTCGCAGACCAGCAGCGACAGTGGAATCTGGTGCCGGATGGAGCGGCTAAGCTCGGAGCGCAGCAGGGTGAGAATGCCGGCGCGGTTCCACAGCGAGGTGAGCGCGTCATGTGTCGCTTTGAAGCGCATCTCCTCGCGCGCCTCCACCAATTTGTCTTCAAGCTGGAGCACGCGGTGGCCGGTGTGCAGGCGAGCTTTCAGCTCGGCGGCGTGGCAGGGTTTGGTGAGGTAGTCATCGGCGCCTGCTTCGAGCCCGACGACGACGTCTTCGCTCGATTGCCGCGAGGTGAGCAGAAGGATGTAGACGTAGGCGTCCTCGTGCCTAGCGCGGACCTCGCGACAGACGCCGGGTCCGTCGAGCTCGGGCATCATCCAGTCGATCAGTGCGAGCCGCGGGCCGCCGGGGCTTGTGAGCGCCTGCGCGGCCTGCAAGCCGTCGGTGGCGGTGACGACCTCGTAGCCGTAGTTCTCGAGGGTCCGCTGCATCAGCCGGAGCGAAACCGGATCGTCATCTGCGAGCAGAATCTTCACCGGGTTGCCTCCATGCAGAGGCTGTCGAGGATCTCGAGGACGTGGTTCATCTCCTGCTCGAGCGCCTCGACTGTGGAAGCTGCCGCCTCGATGTTGCCGGAGCGGCCCATGGTCTCAAGCTCTCCGGCGAGACGGGAAGAGACGGGTGCGGAGAGGTTGCCCAGCGCGCCCTTGAGCGCGTGGCCTACGCGCTGCAAGGTAGCGGCATCGCCGTTCCGGGCGGCCGCGTGGAGGGCTTGCAACTGGGCAGGATAGTCTCTGCGGAAGAGCTCGAGCAGCTCGGCGAGGAAGGCGCGGTCGCCGTCGACGCGCTCGAGCAGCTCGTCGGTGGCGACAGAGGGCTCTTGTTTGGCGGCGTCAGGGGCAGCGGCGAAGTCGACGCGCTCGCGGATGACATAGGCGTCGAGCACCTCGTCGAGCTCCTGCTGGCGGATGGGCTTCGAGAGATAGCCGTCCATGCCGGCGTCGATACAGCGCTCGCGGTCGCCCTTCATGACCAGTGCGGTCATAGCGACGACGGGCTGGTGTTTGCCTGTGCTCCGTTCGCGTTCGCGCAGCAGACGGGTGGCCTCGAGACCGTCCATCTCGGGCATCTGGACATCCATCAGCACGAGATCAAAATCGCTCTTTTCGAGCGCGGCGAGCGCCTGCTTTCCGTTGTTGGCGAGAACGACCTGGTGGCCGCGCTTTTCGAGCAGGCGGATGGCGAGCTTCTGGTTGACGGGGTTGTCTTCGGCGAGAAGAACGTGAAGCGCCTTACGTGGGTCGCGATCTTCGTGCAGCGTGTTCTGCGTAATCATGGGAACGGCTCCAGTCTGTTCGATCGGGGTGAGTACGCGTGCGATGGCTTCGCGCAACTCGGCCTGACGGACGGGCTTGACGAGATAGGCGGAGATGCCCAGCTCTCCGCAACGGGCAGCGTCGCCGCGCTGCGCGCCGGAGGTGAGCATCATGATAGTCGAGGTGGAGAGCAGGGGTCTCTGCTTGATCTCCTGCACCAGGCCGAAGCCATCCATCTTGGGCATGTGCATATCGGTCAGGATGAGGCCGTAGGGCTCGTTGGCCTCGCGGGCGGCGGTCAGCGCGGCCAGTGCCTTGTCGGCGTCGGAGACGGCGGTGGCGTGCATGCCCCAGCGGCTGACCAGTCCTTCGAGGATGCGGCGGTTGGTGCGGTTGTCGTCGACGATCAGCACGCGGACGCCGGTCAACACCGTGGGAGTGGAGTCCGTCTCGACGACCGGAGCGCGCTCGACGACGGTGCCGAGGCGCGCGGTGAAGTGGAAGCGGGAGCCGACGCCCATCTCGCTTTCGACCCAGATGCGACCGCCCATCATCTCAATGAGTCGCTTGGAGATGGTGAGGCCGAGGCCGGTGCCGCCGAACTCGCGGGTGGTGGAGGTGTCGGCCTGGCTGAAAGAGTCGAAGATGGCGTTGAGCTTGTCGGTGGGGATGCCGACGCCGGTGTCGGAGACGATGAAGTGCAGGGTGATGAACTTTTCTTCGATCACCTCGGTCTGGACTTTGAGGCCGATCTCGCCCTCGAAGGTGAACTTGAGCGCGTTGCCGACGAGGTTGATCAGCACCTGGCGCAGACGGCCGGGATCGCCTGCAACGGTCTCGGGAATCTGCGGCGCGACCTCGCATAGCAGCTCGAGGTCCTTCTCGTCGGCCTTGAGGGCAAGCGACTTGAGCGCGCCTTCGATGCAGTCGCAGAGGTCGAAGTCGATCTCCTCGAGGTCGACCTTGCCGGCCTCGATCTTGGAGAAGTCGAGGATGTCGTTGATGACGTTGAGCAGGGAATCTGCGGAGAGCTTGACGGTCTCGAGGTAGTCGCGCTGCTCGCGGGTCAGCTCTGTCTCGAGCGCAAGGTCGGTCATGCCGATGATGCCGTTGAGCGGCGTGCGGATCTCGTGGCTCATGTTGGCGAGAAACTCGCTCTTAGCCTGGCTGCCTGCCTCGGCGGTGCGTGCCTTCTCGCGTTCCTCGGTCATCTGTGCCATCAGGCGATAGCGCTCCCTGCTCATCTCCAGTTCCTTGGCGTTGAGCGAGAAGCGGCGGTCGAGCATGGAGGCCAGGAAGGATATAGTCAGGATCGTAAGCGTCACCAGGCCGATGCCGATCAGGCCCAGCTCGGACATGTTGACGGCGTGCTTCAGCTCGGACGCGGGCAGGGGCGCAGGCATAAAGCTGACAGCGGCCATGCCGACGTAGTGCATGACAGGAATCGCGAGGCCCATCACGATGGCGGCCCCGGACTTGCGCCAGCTCCAGGTCGACATCTGATCGCGCAGGCCGAAGGTCAGCAGCATAGCCACAAACGAGATGACCACCGCGAGCACAACGGAGAGAGTGACCAGCCCGGCGGAGTAGGTGCACATCGCAGGCAGGCGCATCGCCTCCATGCCGATGTAGTGCATCCCGGCGATGGCGGTGCCCATCAACAGGCTGCCTACAATGGCCGACGTCATCGTCATGGTCTTGCGGCTTACGACAAACAGGGCGATGCCCGAGGCCACAAAGGCGGCCAGCATGGAGAGCAGGACGGTTGGCCAGTCGTAACGAACGTCTACCGGCAGGCGGAGCGCCTCCATGCCGACGTAGTGCATCGACCAGATGCCAAGGCCCATGGCGAAAGCGCCTCCGGTCAGCCAGAGGAAGCGAGCAACTCCGCGCGCAGCCGTAACGCGGCCCGCGAGATCGAGTGCCGCGTAGGCTGCCAGGATTGCGATGAGGACGGAGACGACTACAAGGCGGGTGTCGTAAAAACCTACGAGCAAGGGTGGGTGGGGGTTCATCGAGTACCTTCAGGTAAATCCAATACGCCTGAAGTTAACACCTTGGCGAGTTCAATGATGTAGCACTTTTGAGCTACGGTTTATATCGCTATGCGACTCAAAACATGGTGTTTTGTGAGATTTGGGGTCGTGCGGTGACGGGTGCTCCATGTCCCGCTTTTGGGACATGGAACACCCGTCTTTCTCAATACAGCGTCAGCCGCGACGGCGGGCTGAAGGTGCGGGCGGAGGGTAGTTGGACTTGTGGCGGATCTTCTCTCCGGTTTTGGGCAGGGTCTCGACTACGGCTTCGATCTCGATGCGGGCGGGGCGATGGGCTGCTACGGCTTCTGCGATGGCGTACTTCAACGGCTCGATGCCTTCGCCGGTGACGGCGGAGATGGCAAAGAAGGGCAGCTTGCGCCGCTTGGCCATCGCGGTGAGCTTTTTGAGCTTGTCGGGGTTGGCCACGTCGCACTTGGTGGCGACGACGATGGTGGGTCGCGTGGCGAGTGAGGGGTCGAAGCTGCGCAGCTCTTCGGTGATGACCTTGAAGTCGGCTACGGCGTCGGGGCGGGCGGTGCCTTCGGTGGCGCCGGAATCGGAGACGTCGACAAGGTGAACGATGACGCTGGTGCGCTCGATGTGCTTAAGGAACTGGATACCGAGGCCGTGGCCCAGATGCGCACCTTCGATGAGGCCGGGGAGGTCGGCGATGGTGAAGGACTCGGTGTGGGGGAACTCGCCGACCTGCACGACGCCGAGGTTGGGCTGGAGCGTGGTGAAGGCGTAGTTGGCGATCTTGGGCTTGGCGGCAGAGAGGCGCGAGATTAGCGTGGATTTGCCCACGTTGGGGTAGCCGACCAGACCGGCATCGGCGAGCAGGCGCAGTTCGAGGCGGTAGTTGCGCGCCTCGCCGGGGCGGCCCAGCTCGTGCTCGCGCGGGGCCTGATGGGTGCTGGTGGCGAAGTGCTGGTTGCCGCGACCGCCGCGACCGCCGCGGGCGATGACGATAGTCTCGTCGGGACGGGCGAAGTCGTGGACGAGCTCGCCGGTGTCGTCGTCGTAGAGGAGCGTGCCGACGGGGACTTTGAGGACGAGGTGCTCGGCGGACTGGCCGGAGCAGTTGGAGCCCATACCGTGCTCGCCGCGCTTGGACTTGTGCTCGGGGTTGAAGCGGAAGTGGACGAGGGTGTTGTGGCTGAGGGACGAGGACATGAGGATGTCGCCGCCATGGCCGCCGTCGCCGCCGGAGGGGCCTCCGCGGGGAACGAACTTTTCGCGGCGGAAGGCCATGCAGCCGTTGCCGCCGTCGCCGGCCTTGATTCGGATTCGTGCTTCATCGATAAACATTGGTCAATATTTAGTGTACTAGGGTGGGTGGGAGCGGCCTGTGGTTGGTGTGGTGACTCTGGCAAAGGCGAAATACAGAGGGCTCTCCACTGCGCTTGCACCCCAACGAGCAAGCTCGTCGAGGACCCCGCTAGCTTCGGTCGAGATGACGTGCGGTAGTGAGAAGGCGACGTGATGTTTAAAACGGCGACCTATAATTTTGTGGGTTTCTTCGGGAGAGATGATGGATCGTCGTAAGTTTATTGCTCTGATGTCTTCGGGTGTTGCGGCTGCTCCGGTGGCTTCGTTTGCGGCGCCTGCGAGTGAGGCTGCGGCTGATATGAAGACGGGTGCGCCGCGGCGACGTCCGAATGTGATCTTCATGATCTGCGACGACCTTGGCTATGGCGATCCCGGCTGCTATGGCTCGAAGCTGCCTACGCCCAATCTCGACAGTATGGCTGCGCATGGGCTGAGGTTCACGCACTTTAATGCAGGGCATCCTATCTGCTCGGCTTCGCGGTCGGCGGTGATGACCGGGCGCTATGGCCAGCGCACGGGGACGACGGGAGCTTTTGGACCGTATACGCCCGGCGCGAAGGCAGAGGGAACGGCGCTCGATGAGACGTTTCTCTCGAACCTGTTTCATGATGGTGGCTACAGGACGAAGGCGATCGGCAAGTGGCATCTGGGACAGGCTATGGAGTATCTGCCGACGAGCCGCGGCTTCGACTCGTTCTACGGCGTGCCTTACAGCGACGACATGAATCCGCTGCCGCTGATGCGGGATACAGAGATTCTTGAGCAGAACACCGATCGCGATCTGCTGACGCCGCGCTATACCGAGGAGGCGGTGAAGTTTATCGGCGAGCAGAACGGTGAGCATCCGTTCTTCCTCTATCTGGCGTTCTCTTATCCGCACGATCCGGCGCGGGCGTCCGAGCGGTTTCGCGGCAAGACCGGCTTTGGAGACTTTGGTGATGCGGTGGCCGAGATCGACTGGAGCGTGGGCGAGGTTGTGCGCGCGGTCGAAGAGAAGGGGCTCGGCGGCGATACGCTGATCTGCTTCACCAGCGACCATGGGCCGTGGTATCAGGGCAGTCCGGGGCTGCTGCGCGGGCGCAAGGCTTCGACGTTCGAGGGCGGGTTTCGCGTGCCGTTTCTGGCGATATGGCCGGGTGTGATTGCGTCGGGCAAGGTGGTGGAGACGTGGTGCTCGAACCTTGATGTGCTGCCTACGATGGCTTCGCTGTGCAAGCTGAAGTTGCCGCAGAAGCCGTTGGATGGCGTGGATATGTCGAAGGTGCTGCTGGGGCATGAGGGTGAGTTGAAGCGCAGGCCGCTGATCTATTTCAGCGCGATGGGCAATGGCGGGAACGATGTCCACTGCATTCGCAAGGAGTCGTGGAAGCTGCGCGTGGCGCAGGGCGTCAAGGGCGAGATCTACATCAACGACAGGACGACCGGAGCGCGGGGGAGTGCGTGGTTGCAGCATCCGGAGTTGTATGACCTGTCGCGCGATCCGGCGGAGAGCTGCGATGTGGCGAAGGTTCACCCGGAGCTGGTGGCGGAGTTGATGCAGGAGCTGGAGGCGCAGATGCCTTCGTTTCCTCCGCACGTGGTCGAGGCATATGCGAAGTTGAAGGAGAACAAGGGCGACATCACCACGCCGCCGGGGGCTTCGCCGAGGCCGTTCGGCGCGCCGGTGCCCCCATGGGCGTGGGAGCCGGAGAACCTGCGGCCGTAGTGGCGAGGTCGAAGGCGAAATACAGGGGTCTCTCCACTACGGCGGCAAAACGCCGCCTCCGGTCGAGATGACGTGCGTTTGGGGCTGGGTTGGGGGAAAGCAGGTCCTCCGCTTCGCGAAGGATGACAAGTTAATTGCTGCGTTGCTTGAGTTGCTCTACTTCGGCTGGCCGACGAGGCGGAAGTCTTCCTGCTCTTCGCCGTTGGGCTGGTCCCATCCACCGGGAGGTTGGACGGTTTGGTCTACCTCTTTCGGACCCCATGTCTGCGGCTCGTAGGTGTAGACGGGGGTCTCTGCCTTGAGCATGGGATCGACGATACGCCATGCCTCTTCGACGTAGTCCTGCCGGGCGAAGAGCGTGGCGTCGCCGGCCATGGCGTCGCCGAGGACACGCTCATAGGCCTCCATTTCGTTGGGGCGGGGATGGCGGCTGGCCACCAGTTCGACGGCGGCGCGGCTGCCGGTGCCGGTGGGCGATACCACGGAGACTGCCATGGCAACCGTCACCTCAGGGCTGATGCGGAAGCGCATGTAGTTCTGCGGCGTGCCTGGCTCGGTGATGTTGGTGGTGGGCGGTTTGCGGAAGCGCGCCATCACCTCCATGCAGGTGACAGGCATGTTTTTTCCGGCGCGGATGTAGAAGGGCACGCCGTCCCAGCGCCACGACTTGATCTCCAGCTTCAGTGCGGCAAAGGTCTCGACCTTCGAGTTGGGGGCTACGCCTTTTTCGTTGAGGTAACCGTTGAACTGGCCGCGGATGAGGTTCTTCGGGTCGATGGCCGGGATAGCCTTGAGCACCTTGACCTTCTCGTCGCGCATGGATTCGCTATCACTGCGCGCGGGGCACTCCATGGCGAGATTACACATGACCTGAAAGATGTGGTTCTGCACGACGTCGCGGATGGCGCCGGTCTGGTCGTAGAACGCGCCTCGGCCCTGGATGCCGAAGTTCTCGGCCATGGTGAGCTGGACGCTCTCGATGTAGTTGCGATTCCAGAGCGGTTCGAGGAAAGAATTGGAGAAGCGGAAGGAGACCATGTTGTGCACCGGCCCCTTGGCGAGATAGTGGTCGATGCGGAAGATGGAGGTCTCCGGAAAGGCCGAGAGCAGGATGCGGTTCAACTCCTGCGCCGAGGCGAGGTCATGGCCGAAGGGCTTTTCGACGATGATGCGCGCGTCTTTGCCGCAGCCCGATTTCACTAATTGCTCCACCACTTTTTCAAAGAGCGAGGGAGGGATGGCGAGATAGTGCGCGGGGCATTGAGCGGAGCCGAGTTCTTTGCGCACGGCGGTGAAGGTGGCTAGGTCGGCATAGTCGCCATCGACGTAGCGCAGCAGGCCGCTGAGCTTCTGCCACGCATCGGCGTCAAGGCCGCCGTGCTGTTCGAGGCTGTCCTTTGCACGGGCCTTGAGCTGATCGAGGTTCCATCCGGCCTTGGCGACGCCGATGACGGGGACGTTGAGTGTGCCGCGTTTGACCATCGATTGCAGCGCCGGAAAGATCTTCTTGTATGCCAGATCGCCAGTGGCGCCGAAGAAGACAAGCGCGTCGGAGTGCTGTGGAGCCATATTCTTTTGATCTCACTCTCTTAGGTTGCAGGTTATTTTGCGGCTGGCTTTTCCAAGTGACCGCCGAACTCGTAACGCATCGCCGAGAGAAGCTTATCGGAGAAGTCCGCCTGTCCGCGAGAGCTGAAGCGCTCGTACAGAGCGGTGGTGAGCACGGGAGCGGGCACGGCCTCGTCGATGGCGGCTTTGATGGTCCAGCGGCCTTCGCCGGAGTCGGAGACGCGGCCGCCGAACTTCGACAGTGCGGGGTCTTCGGTCAGTGCAGCCGCAGTGAGGTCGAGCAGCCACGAGGCGATGACGCTGCCGCGCCGCCAGACTTCGGTGACCTCGGTGAGGTTGAAGTCGAACTGGTAGTTTTCGGGGTCGCGCAGCGGCGTGGTCTCGGCGTCGACCTCTCCGGTCTGCTTGCCGATGTTGGCGCCCTTGAGGACGCCGAGGCCTTCGGCGTAGGCGGCCATGATGCCGTACTCGATGCCGTTGTGCACCATCTTGACGAAGTGGCCGCCACCGTTAGCGCCGCAGTGGAGATAGCCTTGCTCGGCGGTGCCGCCGATCTTATCGAAGCCGGGGGTGCGGGGAATGTCGCCGATGCCGGGGGCGATGGATTTGAAGATAGGATCGAGGTGCTTCACGGCGTCGTCAGGGCCGCCGATCATCATGCAATAGCCACGATCGAGTCCCCAGACGCCGCCGCTGGTGCCTACATCGACATAGTTAATGCCTTTGGGGGCGAGCGCTTTGGCGCGGCGAATGTCGTCGATGTAGTAGGAGTTGCCGCCGTCGATCAGGATGTCGCCGGATTCGAGATGGGGAGCGATTTTGTCGATCGTCTCTTCGACGAAGCCGGCCGGAATCATCAGCCAGATAGCGCGGGGCTTGGCGAGCTTGCTGACGAGGTCAGCTAGTGAAGAGGAACCGGTGACTCCTTTTTCCTTGGCCAGCTCGTCGACGGCTTTGGGCGACATGTCGAAGACGACACATTCGTGGTCCTGGCGTATCAGCCGCCGGACCATGTTGGCACCCATTCTTCCCAGTCCTACCATTCCAAGCTGCATACCGCCCCCTTTGCGAATTGTTTGTCGAAGCGTCTTCGGCGCTCGGCTGAAGACGCTCAATAGACTACTCTCCCTGCAACATATGGAAGTGACAGAGGATGAGGATACTGCGGGTACACAACAAGTAGGATGCAGCGAGATGGGAAAGGGTGAGATGAGGAGCGTTCGACAGATTATCGGGGCGGCGGTGCTTTTGCCGGTTGCATGATCAGTTTCGGCTCCGGTGTAGGCACGTCGGAGGCGGCGTCGATCGTCTTGCGGTCGACATCGACGGAGCCGATGCGGCCGCCGACCAGCGAGCCGACCACCAGACGCACCGATCGGGTGCGTCTGGGAATACGGAGGGCCATCGTAAGGTGGCCCTGGACCTTCTCCAGATGATCGGAGTCCTGCGAAGCGTTGATCAGCGTGAGCGCCTCGGTCTTCGAGGCCAGTATGTCGTGTCGTGCAGAGAGGCTCGCTGCGGCGAATCCTATATCGACCGTGCTTTTTCCATCGTTTCGGGGCTTCCATCCGATGTCTTTTGTATTTACGGCGACGGTGATCTCGGCGGAGTTAGTGTCGCGATGACGCACGACCTTCTGCACGGTTAAGCCGAGGCTCGAGAAGGGCACGTCGGCCTGCGCGGCTTCGGCGATATGGTAGAGCGCATCGAAGCGAGGATCGGATGGCTGCCCCTTATCGGGTGCAAAGTAGCCTGCCTTGGTGAGGACGTGCAGGGCGGGGTTGCGCATGGTGACGCGTACGCGGAGAAACTTTCCGTTTGCGATGTTTTCAGGCGGCTGGTAGGTGAGCGTGTAGTAGTGCGAGCCGAGCTCGATGGAGGTGCGGATGAGCTGGTCGAGGTCATTGCGGTTGTAGAAGAGCTGGCCGCCGGTCTCGTTTACAAAGACCCCGAAGTTGACGTCGCCAGAGAAGGGATCGTCATCGCCGATGGGAAGCTCGGCTGAGATGACGCTGGTCGGCCTGCCGAGGGGATTGGCGACCTCCAGCCCCGGATAGATGAGAAAGAGGCTCATGCGCGAGTTCACCAGCATGTTGGCGGTCTGGTGGATGTAGGTGGTGACCTTGTCGGCGGTGATGTCGTCGAGCAGCGAGGTATAGAGGCTGGGGCCGCCGTGTCCGATCCACACGATGTTCTTTCGTCCGGGGACGCCGCTGTTCTCGAGCGCGATCTGGCGCAGGCCGTCGATCGACTGAACAAAGCGCTCGGCGAAGAAGGAGCGGGTGTCCTTATAGGGAATCACGGAGGGAAGGTGGTCGACGGCGGAGAGCAGCTCTTGTTTGTTGCGGGTGTAGCCCTGCACCATCTCGAGCGATTCGTTGCCCAGCACCATGACCTCTGCGGGGGCATCCAGCTCGAGAGGCTGGTTTGCCAGGTACTTGTCCATGCAGTACCGGATGTAGGCGAGCTGCTCGAAGGTGGAGTTTAGCCGGTCGAGCACAAAGATGGTGACGGGGGCCTTGCTCGCGGAGCTGTCGGCGGTGATGATATGGGCGTCGGGAGCCTCGAAGGAGAAGATCTTCTGCGGCTTTTTATCCTGCGTGATGGTGAAGTCGTTCTGGGTGAGGCCACTCACGACGGGATGGCCTTTTGCGTCGAGGACGGTGACGTCGAGAAACACAAGCTGCGAAGTGACGTGAAGAGTAGAAACGTCGCTGGCCGGAGGCTGATTTGATGAGGGAGCGCTTTGAGCCTCTGCCGCTTGAAAGACCAGAGCGCTCAACAGCAGGGCTCCCGAGAGAACTGCACGCGCCGATAGCATGGAAGACCCTCGCGTTAAAGGTACTCCTGTACAGGGGTGAGCGTCATGCTAAAGCAAGAAGAGCCGTGAAGGGGGCTAATTCATGTGCTGGACGGGGACGTTGTCGGGGATCTTCAGGTCGAACTGGTCGTTGTCCATCTGCTGGTTCAGCGTCAGCTTAGTGATGCTGACAGTCAGGCTGTACTGGTCCAGTGGCCGGGTGATGACGATCTTCGATGGGAAGGAGATGTCGCCGTACTTCTGGTAGTTGCTGTAGACCGCCTGGGTGACGATCTTGCCGTCGGCGTCGTAGATATCCTGCTGGAAGGGCTCCAGATCGATGCGGCTGATATGGATGACGCGGTGCGTGTGTGCCGTCTGGCCCTGAGGCTGCGAGAGGATCTGCAACTCGTAATCGGGCTCTTCGATCAGATCTTTTTTCTTCTTCGCGTCCTGCACGATGCGAATGTCGGTGGTGAGCGAGGCGATCTCGTCGGGATCGAGGCCGCGGATAAACAGAGAGTTGAAGAAGACGGCGGGACGAAGGTTCTCAAAGCCGTTCTTTGAGGGGGTGGTCACCTGACTGGTGCCGTCCATGGCGCGGTTCCGGGGGGGAATCCATAGCTTCCAGGTCTTCCCGTCGCTTACCATGTCCATCGCCTGGTTGCGCAGAACGGGGACCAGCAGGATGACCCGCAGGTCTTCGGGCTTGCGCATGAAGATGTAGCCGCTGAAGCTGGGGTACTCGGTGACATGGCCCTGAAGGGAGCCGCCGGTGGTTGCGGTGATCTCGACTGAGGCTTTGAAGGTGTTAATGGCGTCGTACTGGGTATTGATCTGATGGACGAGTTGATCGAGCGAGGTGCCGATCACCATCTCAGCGAGGTGTGTGCGAGGCACGATGCGGGTATGAGTCAGACAGCCGGTCAAGGCTGGAACCAGGCTGATCAATCCCACCGCAACTGCTTTTTTAAAACTCATGGGCACAAACTTCAAGTATATCTATCCGCGAACGCCGCCACGCAGAAGAGGGAGGTATCTATACGTATGCGTGAGGTTGGAGTTTTTTCTCTGCTTCAGCAAATTGGATGTCGGCAGGCGGGGCTGCGTTTCTTTTTTTGTGGGGTGGGAGGATATCGGCAAAAAGATCGGCTGCGGATTTTTAGCTGTGAGATGTGAGAAAAGTAGCAATCATTCACGTTATCTCGACCGGAGCACAGCATAGTAGAGAGACCCTGTATTTGCCTTTGTATTGCCTGCTGAGCTTCAGGGAGTTTGGGCCTTTTGCGCCTTGCGGTAGGCCTGGACCTGGGCTGCGTGCTCTTTGAGATCGGTAGAGAAGCGGCTGTGGCCGGCGGCGTCACTGACAAAGTAAAGATAGTCGGTCTTTGCCGGAGCCATGGCCGCCCGCAGCGATGCCATGCCGGGGTTGCAGATGGGGCCGGGCGGCAGGCCGCTGTGCTTGTAGGTGTTGTAGGGCGAGTCGGCCTGCAGGTCGGAGGCGTGAATGACACCGGTCCAGCGTCCGTTGAGCAGGGCGGCGTAGATGATGGTGGGGTCCGTGGCCAGCGGCATTCCCTGGGCAAGGCGGTTGACGAAGACTCCGGCCACGAGTGGGCGTTCGGAGTCCTGATTGACCTCTTTTTCGACCAGCGATGCCATGATGACCGTCTGGCGGATGTCTCCACTGAGGCCCAGTTCAGCGGCGGCTCGGCGGAAGCGATGCACCATGACGGTGAGGATCTGTACCGGCGTGGCGTGGCGGGAGAAGGAATAGGTGTCGGGAAAAAGGAAGCCTTCGAGTGACGAGGGCGGCGCGCCGGTTTGTAAGGACACGCCCGACTGGGGCAGCCAGTCGATCAGCTCGATGTGCTGGCGCTCGGCGGCGAGAAAGGCGTCGCGCGATCCCAGCCCGGCGTCGGCAACGGCCTGGGCGATGTCGAAGATGTTATAGCCCTCGGGAATTTTGAGGCTGACGGTGTAGACGTCTCCGCGGACGATGCGAGCATAGACCTCGGTCATGGGTGCGGCATGGTCGAAGCGGTACTCGCCCGCCTTGAGCGTGCCGTGCTTTCTGAGGTGCAGAAAATCGAAGGCGTAGCGGTTGCGGATGATGCCGTTCTTTTGAAGTTGTGCCGCGATGGCCGGCGTGCCGGTGCCGGGCGCTATATCGACGAAGGTCTCGGTCTGCGGGCCGAAGGGGACGTAGATCACGTAGCCCGCGATACCCGCGGCGATAAGAGCCAGCAGCAACAGCGTTCCCAGAAACTTCAAGCCTGCGACCTCCGGCGATGCGTTTAGCGCATCGTGTTTGGACTATTTTACGGGTGGATGTCTGCTGCAGGATGAAAGGTGGGGAGGCCCCGGCATTTTGGGTCTGCTGAGATTTTTACTATGGTGACAAAAGTTGCTTTGCACCCGAACGAACAGGTGTGCTTGCCGGGGCATGATATGCAGTTGGAGTTGGGCTTGTCGTTGCGTTAGGCACTGCATCAGGTCCTTGGAGGGGCCAGCATCGTATAATGGTCTTTTGATTTTCTAACCCGCTGACGCAATCATGTTGCGAATTTGCCAGCGCGACCCGGAAGGCCCCATGCCAGAACAAGTAAAGAAACGGCTCGAAGAAGAGATCAAGCAGCTTGAGTACGAGCTCACGACTGAGCTTCCAGCCGAGATCAAGAAGGCGGTTGCGCTGGGCGATCTGAGCGAAAACGCCGAGTACCACATGGCCAAGCAGCGGCAGGTCTTCGTCAACGCGCGCCTGGGTCAGCTCAAGAAGCGGATGGGTGAGCTGGCCATGGTCAACCTCGTCAATATTCCTAAGGACAAGGTCGGCTTCGGCGCTTCGGTAACGGTCTTCGACTCGAGCAAGAACGAAGAGATTCAGTACAAGCTGGTCACCAGCGAAGAGTCCGATGTGGCGCAGGGGCTGATCTCGACGACCTCGCCGATCGGCCGCGCGTTGCTGGGCAAAAAGGTCGGCGATGTGGCCACCGTCGTGACGCCGAACGGCAAACGCGAGCTGGAGATTCTGAAGCTGGTCACCATTCACGATAGCGCTGAGTAGGCCAGCCGGGCAGCCGGTTTTATCTTCGATGTAGAGCAGTCTTTTGGGAGGCAAGTTTTTGACCTGGACAAGTGCATTCGGCAAAGGCAGCGGCTGGTTGCTGCAGAAGATTGTCAACGGTCTTGCACTGACTCGGATCTCGCCCAACGCGCTTACCTTCATCGGGCTTTGCATCAATATTGTTGCGGCACTCTTCTTCGGCTTCGCCCGCGTTCGCAACGCCGACCGCATGTTTCTTTATGCGGGGCTGATCATCATCGGGGCGGGTATCTTCGACATGGTGGACGGCCGGGTGGCGCGGCAGACCAATCAGGTTTCGGTCTTCGGCGCGTTCTTCGATTCGGTGATCGACCGCTACTCCGACGTTGTGATCTTCTTCGGCCTGCTGGTCTTCTATGCGCGCGGCAACCGCCTGTTCTACGTCGGGCTGGTGGCCTTTGTGATGACGGCGTCGCTGATGGTGAGCTACACACGCGCGCGCGCCGAGGCGCTGATCGGAAGCTGCAAGGTCGGATTCATGGAGCGGCCCGAACGCATCGTCTGCGTGATTCTGGGTGCACTGTTCAACCACTGGGGCGTGATGGCCGCCGCGCTTTGGGTGCTCGCCTTCTTCTCGACGACGACGGTGATCCACCGCATTCGCTACACGTACCTCGAAACAGAACGCCGCAAGCTGATGCCGACCTCGTAGCCGTGTCTCCCAACCCACGATGAAGCGACTGAAAGCCGTCCTCGCTGTTGCTCTTGCAGTTTGTCTGGCGGTGTTTGTCGTGCTCACGCTGCGGTGGCCGTTCGTCTATGACGCGGCGCTGATTCGCTATGTGAACTTCCTGATGGCGCACGATTTTGCGCCGTACCGCGATATTCAGGACTACAACCTTCCCGGCTCGTACTTCTTTGACTGGCTGGTGACGCATACGCTGGGCGTCTCCGCGCTGGCGTGGAGAGTGTATGACCTGCTGCTGCTGACGGTGGCGGGCATTGCCATGTACCGGATTGCGCGTCCCTGGAGCCGGTTCGCGGGCTTCTTCGCGGCGATGCTGTTTGTCTGCTTTCATGCGCGCGATGGCGCAGGTCAGTCGGGCCAGCGCGACCTGCTGATTACAGCGCTGGTACTGGTCGCTGTGGCGCTGGCTGCCTATGGAGACAAGCGGCGGACGTTGCGTTTTTTTCTGTTCGGGCTTTGCATTGGTCTGGCAGCGGCGGTCAAGCCTACGGCGGTGGTTGCGTTGCCGCTGCTTTGGTTGGCTCCAGATGCTGAAACGCCGATATCACTGCGAAGACCGTGGCGTTCCATCGGCGTTGTTCTCAGTGGATTTTTGATCGCGCCGTTGGCTGCGCTTCTGTGGCTATGGCGAATGCACGCCGTGGCAGCGTTCTGGCGGACGCTTACCGTCTACGTTCCCTTCCACGCGCATATGGGCCATTTGGGGTTCTGGCCTCTGGCCACTCACTGCATCACGGCTTCGCATGGAACGCTGCTGCTGCTTGCGCTGGTGCTTGCGTTTAACGATCCTGAGCGCGAGCTGCGCAGGCTGCGGATTCTGCTGGGCGCGGGCATGGTGTATGGCCTGATCTCTTACTTTGTGCAGGCGAAGGGATACCCCGACCATCGCTATCCTTTTGCGGCTTTTCTGTTTTTGTTCGCAGCGGTTGAGTTTACTCATGCGCTGCGCTCGCCGGGTTATCGCAGATGTCTGGGTGTAGTTGGGCTTCTGTTCGGCACGGTGCTCTCCGGGCTTTCACTCAAGCGAGCGCTGCGCGAACACTGGTCCGGTGAACAGGTCACCGCGTTGGCAAACGACTTGAATGCGCTGGGCGATAATGCGCTCTCCGGCAAAGTGCAGTGTCTGGATACGGTCGACGGATGCATCGAGACGTTATATGACATGCGGCTGGTGCAGAGCACAGGGTTTGTCTATGACGAATTTTTATTGACTGCACCGAATGAGATGACGGCGCGAGAGGCTAACGTGCAGACGGCATTGCGCGAAGAGTTTCTTAGTAAGATTCAAGCCAATCCGCCGCAGGTAATCGTAGTAACGCCGCGGCTGTTTCCTGCAGGGCCGTATCACTATGCCAAACTCGATCGCTGGCCGCAACTGGCAGCGCTTCTTGGCGACTGCTACCGCTTGCAGAACGAGCGCGACTTCCCTGCCGGGCGCAGTTATCATAGAGATGGATATCGGCTCTATCTACGTATATCTACGGCAGCCTGCCTGCACGAATAAGGACAGTACAAGACTTGGCCACTAGGCTCGCCCCTCATTAAATTATCCAGATAAATCATTGCGATCGTTCGCTCCAGACATGTTCTATTCGGCATCCCACAACCTGGGGGCCAGAACGGTGTCTTATCGAGAGACAGCAGAATCGCGCAACCGGAAAGGTGTGGATGAAACAGATACGAATGGCTCTGATGGTGTTGATGGCGCTGGTTGCAGTGGCGGGCGGAGTGCGTGCCCATGCCGATGCAGCGCTGTTGATGGAAGAGCCATATGGCACCTTTGGAGCCATCAATCCGACCGGGCATGCGGCGATCTATCTGAACCACATCTGCGCGGAGACCCCGACGCAGCTGCGTGCGTGTCGTCCCGGCGAGTTTGGCGTCGTCATCAGCCGCTACCACAGGGTCGCGGGCTACGATTGGCTGGCGATTCCGCTGGTCCCCTATCTCTACGCTGTGGACCGGGTCGAGGACATACCGGCGACGGCAGATCCGGAGCTGGAGGCAAAGCTGCGCGATGCATACCGGCGCAGGCATCTGCTCGATATCATTCCCGATGTCAGCGAGGGAGAAGACGCAGGCGAAGCTCCCAAGGGAGACTGGATTCAATTGATCGGCGCATCGTACGACCGCAAGATCTACGGCTTTCAGGTAGAGACGACGCGCGAGGCGGATGCGCGCTTTATCGCGGAGTTCAACGACAACCGCAACGTTAGCCACTTCAATCTCTTCTTTCACAACTGCGCCGACTTTTCGCGGACGCTGCTGAACGTCTACTATCCGCATTCGATTCATCGCAACTTCTTTATCGACCTCGGCATCACGACACCCAAGCAGGTGGCACGCTCGCTGACCAAGTATGCGAAGCGGCACCCGGAGCTGGACTTTTCGACCTTCGTAATTCCGCAGGTGCCGGGTGACATTCACCGCAGCCATCCGATTAATGGTGTGGTGGAGTCGCTGGTGAAGTCGAAGAAGTACGTGGTGCCGCTGTTTGTGCTGAGCCCGCAGATCACGGCGGGAATGATCGTCGCTTATCTGGCGGATGGCCGCTTCAAGGCTCCGAAGGATTCGCCGCGTGAGCTGCTGCCGGGAGATATTCAGAGCATTGGCGCAACGCAGGCCGGCACTGTCGATGAATCGACGAGATCCGTGCAGCAGGCCTCAGAGGGCCAGCCGCAACTGCATCATCATGATTCGGCTCCTTCTGATCCTTCCACGCCGACTCTCTCTTCTCCGATAGCACCGGGCGGCGTTCCGGCTGAATAGGCGCGCGGCTTTAGTCCACGTTTAATCCTGCATCGGCGTCGAGCACCAGCATCGTGCCTTCGACAAACAGAGAGTGCAGCTTCAACGAGCTGAGTGTAAAGGCGTAGCCCGTGGTCTGGGTCGATTGGCTAAGGAGTTGGCGCATCAGAGTCGCGGCGTTTACCTTCATCTGATCCGGAAGCTTGCGGTCGAGGAAAGGTATCAGAAGAAAGTTCAACTCCTTCGATTCGCTGAGGTGCTCGATGTGGGCGTCGCGAAAGCCGATGCTCTCTTCCTGCGCCTCCGGGATCATGGAGACGTCTGCCTCGGTATCCATGGACACGCCGATACAGACGCCGTGGACCGAGGTGCCGAGTTTGGCGCGTGCATGGACGTGGACGACGATGCGGTCTTGCGCGAAGGTGACATGCGGCGAGTCGGCATAGACGTAGCAGGCTGATTTGATGTTGCCGCGCATGTAGTAGCGGCCCTCGGGGCCATTGAATAACTGTGCACGCAGCGTGCGTTCGAGCGCCTGCGACGAGATCTTGACCTCGATGGCGGATGCGGCGCGCGTGACGCCGAGCAGCAGAGCACAGAGGAGCAGAAGACCGACCGGGATGCGGCGCACCATGCTTCCAGCATAAAGCCATGGGCGGGGTGAGCGGACATCGATAGCCGGTTCGCGGTATGCTTCGAGGTGCGTTCTTGTCCCGCTCCGGCGGGCGATCTACTTTCAGGAGATTCAATGAAACGGCGTGAATTTTTGACCTCGTCGCTTGCCGCATCCACCCTTGCACTCACGAATCAGGCAAAATCGCAGGCACAGTCATCGGCTGCTGCCGGTCCTCGCGAGTACTATCACCTGCGCAAGTACCATATGCAGACCGGGCCGCAGACGAAGTTGACCGATAACTTTGTGGGCGACGCGTTGATTCCTGCGCTGAACCGGCTGGGCATAGCGCCGGTGGGTGCATTTCATCTCGACCTGGGGCCGGAGACGCCAACGCTGTATGTGCTGATGCCTTCGACCAATCTTGAAACTCTGGTGAACATCGATCACAAGCTCGTCGAGGACGAGGTTTTTATGAAGGCAGCGGAGCCGTTCTGGAGCGCACCTGCCACGGCTCCCGCGTTCATTCGTACGGAGAGCACACTGCTCAGCGCCTTTCCCGGCCATCCCAAGCTGACTCCTCCGCCCTCGACGGCGCAGCACGGCAAGCGCGTCTTCCAGCTTCGTACCTACGAGAGCCCCAGCTTTGCCGACCACGTTCGCAAGGTGGAGATGTTCCATAAAGGAGAGTTCGAGTACTTCCAGAATGCGGGCTTCGACCAGGTGTTTTATGGCGATACGCTGATTGGGCAGCGAATGCCTAACCTGACCTACATGCTCAGCTATCCGGAGCTGTCGGACCTGACCGAGAAGTGGAAGGCATTCGGCGCCGATCCGGGTTGGAAGAAGCTGTCGAGCGATCCGCGCTACGCGTTTGAGCAGATCGTGAGCAACATCTCGAACCTGATTCTCAGCCCGGCACCGTACTCGCAGATTTAATCGCGGCAAAGAGAGAACAACGAAAGGCAATTGTAGAAGTACATGGAACTTACGCAGCTTAACGAACACTTCGCCATCCCCGGCGTGCTTGCATTTCACCAGACCCCGAGCGGGTTGATCTATGCCGACGTCACAACGCCGCATGCGACGGCAACGATCTACCTGCAAGGGGCGCACCTGACGGCGTGGCAGCCGGCGGGCGAGCAGCCGGTACTGTTTCTCAGCCGCAAGAGCGACTTTGAACAGGGCAAGCCTATTCGCGGCGGCGCACCGATTGCGTTTCCGTGGTTTGCCAACCGGCACGATGGCAAGGCCGGTCCGTCGCACGGCTTTGCCCGCATTCAGGATTGGACGCTTGCCTTTGCCGCGCTTGCGGGAGAAGACCTGCACCTGACCTTCACGCTGGCTCCGACGGCGATGAGCCGCGAGCTTGGCTTCGACAACTTCCGGCTGGCGTATCGGCTGGTGATTGGCCGAACGCTCACGATGCAGCTTGCGGTGGCCAACGATGCCGCGACACCTCTGGTCTTTGAAGAGGCGCTGCATACCTACTACGCGGTCGACGACATTCACGAGGTAACCGTGACCGGGCTGGAGCCGACGCCATTTATTGATAAGACCGATGCGATGCGCGAGAAACCCGCGGCGCATGCGCCTCTGAGCTTTACCGGGCCGACCGATCGTGTCTACCAGAACACGGCTGTGACCTGCGTTCTGCACGATGGTGCCGGGCGACGCCGGATTACGGTGGCTAAGACGAACTCGAATACTACCGTTGTCTTTAACCCGTGGAAGGCGATGGCGGACATGGGCGAAGATGAGTGGCACGAGATGCTGTGCGTCGAGACGGTCAACGCGGCTGCTAACACTGTGACGTTGGCGCCGGGAGAGACGCACGCGATGCAGGCCGTGGTTTCGGTGGAGAAGACCCCTCTTGTGAATTGAAGAGGCCTGTTTCATCATGCCTCAGAAGGAATTTCGACTGCCATGCTGATACTTGCGTCTGCCTCGCCTCGTCGCCGTGAACTGCTGACCCAGGCGGGAGTCTCCTTTACCGTCGAAGCCGCCGATCTGAACGAAGACCGACTGCCGGAAGAGGCCGCTGCGGCCTATGTTCAGCGGCTTGCTGTCGAAAAGGCGCAGGCGGTGTGGGCTCGTCATGCAGCCGACGATTCGGATGCCGATCCGCTGATCGTGCTTGGGGCGGATACGGCGGTGGTGAGCGAGGGAAACATTCTGGGCAAGCCAGCCAATGCTGCCGATGCTCGCCGCATGTTGCAGCTTTTGAGCGGCCGCACCCATGCCGTATTGACAGGGCTGGCTGCGGTGACGCGTAAGGGCGTCAAAAGCGAGGTGGAGATCACGCAGGTGACCTTCAATGTCATCCACGACGAGGAGATTGACGAGTACGTCGCCTCCGGCGAGCCGCTCGACAAGGCGGGAGCATACGCCATTCAGGGCTATGCCGCGCGGTGGATTCCACGTATCGAGGGCTGCTACTTCAACGTGGTTGGACTGCCGATTGCGTGCACCATTGCGTTGCTTGCGGAGGCAGAGGCAGGACTGGCGAGCTAACGCGTTCTTCCATGCGCGGCTTTGTTCCCGGTAGCGACTTTGATTTCATGGCTTGATTAACGTTGCGGCCTACAATGCGGCAGAAGGAGGCTCGCTATGTCGGTTGTGATGCTGTCCGGTCCTATTGGTGCCGGTAAAACTACAGTTGCGCAGGAGCTGAAGGCAATATCGCCTGGGCCACTCTGCTATCTCGAAGGGGACACGTTCTGGCCTGTGTTCGTGAAGCCGGATGCGGCGCAGCGAAGAGAACGCTTCCGGCTGCTGATGCGCTCGATCACTGCGGCATCGATTCCTCTGGCGCGAGGCGGATACGAGGTGCTGCTGGATTTTTCGTTTCCGTTGGACTTTCTGGATACGGCGCGCAAGATCCTCAAAGAGGTACCGCTGGATTTTGTGGTGCTGCGGCCGAGCCTCGAGATCTGCGAGGCTCGATCTGGCGCACGGCCGGAGGGAACGATCGCCGATTACAGTATGTATCGCGACTTCTACGCGATGTTTGAGGGAGCGCCTCGCCACGAGATCTGCGATGATGCGGCGGATGCGCGGTCGTTGGCACGGCGTATCCGCGAAGGGATTGATGGAGGTCTCTTTCGGGTTGGCTGAAGGTCTCGTTGCGGAAGAGTTTTAGTTGGCGGTGGCGAGCATGGCGGCCAGCAGCGCGGTGCGTGGGACGAGGTGCTCGGTGATGACGTGCTCGTGGGCGGCGTGTGCGCCCTCGCCGATGGCTCCCATGCCGTCGAGTGTGGAAATACCCAGGGCGGCGGTGAAGTTGCCGTCAGAGCCCCCGCCGGTGGAGGCTTCGGGCAGGTCGAAGCCTAGTTCAGCGGCCAGCTTGCGGGCTTGCTTGAAGAGAGCGATGGTGCCGGGCTTGCGCTCCATGGGTGGGCGGTTGAGGCCGCCGGTGATGCGCAGCTTGCAGTGAGGGTCGGAGGGCTTGAGGCTGCGGAAGAGTTTTTCGACGCGGGGCGCATCGCCGGCCTTGGCGATACGGACGTCTACCTCTACCGTAGCGGTCTGGGCGATGACGTTGGAGCGGGTTCCGCCGGAGATGACGCCGCAGTTTACGGTGCGGCTACGTGCGAGGTCGGTGAAACCGGAGATGGTCTGGATGAGCTTTGCCAGCTCGAGGATGGCGGAGTGGCCGCGCTCGAAGTCGACGCCGCTGTGCGCAGCCACGCCTGTAACCTGCACATTGTATTGACCTACGCCTTTGCGGGCGGTCTTATAGGCGAGGCCCTGGGCGGGCTCCAGCACAAAGACGGCGGAGCACTCGCGGGCGAGCTTTTCGGTGATGGGGCGGGAGACGTCGCTGCCGACCTCTTCGTCGCTGTTGAGCAGAAGAATGACGGGGCGGGAGAGCTTCAGCTCACGCAGGATGTCGACGGCGGCCAGCGCCATGATGACTCCGGCCTTCATGTCGAGCACGCCGGGACCATACAAGCGACCGCCTGCTTCACGCCAGGGCATGGACTTGAGGGTGCCCATCGGCCAAACGGTATCGAGGTGGCCGAGCAAGAGGAGAGGCTTGCGCGGGGAGCGGGTGGGTCCGAAGCGTAGCTCCAGAACGTCGCCGAATTTCTTTTGCCGGTGGCGCTTGATGCGGCCACCGAGGGCGCGGGCATGGGCTTCGACCAGGCTTACTGCGGCGTTAACTGCTGCCGGGTCTTCACTTGGCGATTCCTGCCGGACGAGGTCGCGGAGGCTGGTGCAGATCCATTCGCTACGGGCTTCGGCGCAGACGAGTACAGCTTTGGGGTTCATGGACGGATGTTATAGCAAATGGATGGCTTATAGGGATACCGCAGGGAGGGACAAAATTGGTCAACCATTTTGACGGATGTGGCATTTTTACCACATTGCCGGATGTTGATCCGGTTGTAATCTACCCGAGGCTGTTTGCAGGAGATGTAGATTCGTGGCATTTGAGGCTCACTTTGAGCGGACAATCCGGTCGGAGATAGGGTTCAGTGGGGTGGGCCTGCATAGCGGCGCACCGGTCACGATGCGGCTGGTTCCGGCACCTGCGGGGTCGGGCATCGTCTTTCGCCGCACGGATCTGGATAACTTCGAGATTGCTGCGATTGGGCGCAATGTGGCCAAGGTGAGCTACGCGACCAGCCTGATGCGGCAGAGTGTTTTGATCTCGACGACGGAGCACCTGCTGTCGGCGCTGATCGGGTTTGGCGTGGACAACGTCATCGTCGAGATGGACAACCTGGAGGTTCCGATCCTCGACGGAAGCGCGCTGCCTTATGTGCAGGCGTTTCATGCGGTGGGATTGAAGCAGCAGCGGCGCAAGCGCGAGTATATCCGCATCCTTAAGGATGTGGAGGTGCGTGACGGCTCCAAGTTCATCGGCGTTTATCCGGGGTCGGGTTATGGCATCGAGTACACGATCGACTTCCCTGCACCGATTGGCTGTGAACGGTTTACGGGTGACTTGGCAACCGGCGACTACGTGAAGCTGATCGCTCCCGCGCGGACCTTCGGCTTCAAGGAAGACGAGGCCATGCTGCGGGACATGGGTTTGATTCGCGGCGTCTCCGACGACAGCGCGATTATCCTGTCGCGCCATGGTGTTGAAAATGGGCCGCTTCGGTTTGATGACGAGTTTGTGCGGCACAAGGTGCTGGACCTGATCGGCGATCTGGCGCTGGCGGGGCGACGGATTCAGGGGCGGGTCGTGGCCGAAAGGGCGGGCCATGCCATGCATACGGCGCTGGTGCAGCGGCTGATGCGCGACCGGTCGGCGTGGGAGCTGGCCCACGGCTACGACGAGGTGGCAGAGGCAGAGACGGTTCCATTGGGGTTACAGCAGGTTTCCGCCTGAGGCGAGGTTGTCGTGGCCGCAGCGACGGCGGACGTGGTATTTTGTAGGGCGTAGCGCGGGCCACACATGGCGGGCCTTCCTTCCAATTCAGAGATTCTCAATCGCAGAGTTTCTAATTCCTTTCTAGAAGAGTTCAGGGAATACATCTCTCTCAACTCGAGGGAAGTACGTATCTAAAAGAGCCAAGGGAAGATGATTGGCGGAAGAGTTCTTTAAAATAAGAGTTCTTCAAATCTTCTCTTCATCTCATCGGTTGAGGCGGGTGCATGACTTTGGCAGGAGTAGCAGCGATTGCGTTGGGGTCGAACCTGGTGTCGGAGTTCGGCGACCGTGAGGCAAACCTGCGTGAGGCCGTGCGCCGGATCGGCACGCTGGGGACGGTGCGGGCGGTGTCGTCGTTTTATGACACGGAACCGGTGGGGTATCTGTCGCAGCCGCGGTTTTTGAATGCAGCGTTGGTGCTCGCGACGGCGCTCGGGCCGCTGGAGCTGATGCGCGCACTGCTGGCGATCGAGCAGGAGATGGGGCGGCAGAGGATGATTGCGAAGGGGCCGCGGGTGATCGACCTGGACCTTCTGCTATACGACGCGGTGGTGATGACGACGGCGGAGCTGACGCTGCCGCATCCCGAGATGCATATGAGACGGTTTGTGCTCGAGCCGCTGGCCGAGATCGCGCCGGAGATGGTGCATCCGGTGATCGGCAGGACAGTGGCGGAGATGCTGGTGGTCGGGATGGTAGCTTAGGGGATTGGTTCGGATTGTGGCTCCAGTCGAGATGATGTGCTTTTTACCGGATGCGGCTATAGGGTGATTCTTCTTTTTTCGCTTTGACTGTTAACTTTTTGCCCCTTTCGTGCGTTGTAGAGGGTGAAGGCAGTTTTTGCGGAAAGAGGAAAGATATGGAAGGTGTTGGCGTACCGTTTATTGTGTTCTTCACCATTGGGTGGATTGCGTGGGTGGTGCTGTCGTCGATTCGCCGGTACAAGATCGCGCGGCTGCAATCGGATGTGCAGTTGAAGCTGTTGGACAAGATCGATTCGAGCCAGTCTGTGCTGGCGTATGCGGAGACCGAGGCGGGGCGGCACTTTTTGAACTCGCTGGCGGTGGAGCAGACGGAGCGGTCGGCTCCGCACCGGAGTATTCTGGGCGGCGTACGCGCCGGGATTCTTTTGATCGCGCTGGGCGTGGCGCTGGTATCGCTGCAATCGGTGGTCAATGGAGATGGCCCGCAGGTGTGCCGCTTCTTCGGCACGCTGGCAATCGCGCTTGGCATCGGCTTTGAGCTGGCGGCGCTGGCGACCTACTTTCTGTCGCATTCGTTTGGCCTGTTGAAGCGGGATGAGCGCGCGTAGCGAGGTTTGGATGCCGAGGCCTACGATGCCTACCATCGTGAAGACCGACGCGCTGATGGCACCGCTCCGGTGGAGGGAGCGGGACAGCTTCGCCATGGGCGAGGAGGCGTTTGAGTCTCTATATGAAGCGACTGCTCCGCCCCTGCTGGCCTACCTGGTAGGTGTGACCGGGCGCAGGGATGTCGCCGACGATGTCTTGCAGGAGACCTACTGCCGGTTTCTGGTGCGGCAACCGGCGGCGATGGCGCAGGATCATGCTCGGCGATACCTCTTTCGGATTGCGAGCAATCTGCTGCGCGATCGCTGGCGCAGAATTGAGGAGCGGCAGATCGCAGAGGATGAGCCTTTGCTGGATGCAAACGCTCCGGACCTGAATCTGCAGATGGACGTACGCCGGGCGATGCGGGCGCTGAAGCCAAGAGAACGCGAGCTGCTGTGGCTGGCGTATGTCGAGGGAATGAGCCATGCTGAGATTGCGGAGTCGACGGGGCTCGGCGCGATGAGCGTTCGTCTGCTGCTGTTTCGAGCGCGACGAAAAGCGGCGCTGCTGCTGCAGCCGGGAGAGGAGAAGGCATGAACCGTGACCGGTGCGAGTGCGAGGGGAAAGTGATAGAGGCCCTGCGGACGGGAGTTTGGACGGCGGAGTTGCAGGATCATGTGGCTGCGTGCGTTGCTTGCGAAGAGACGCGGCGAGTGGCGGGGAGTCTGCTGCGGTATGCCACGACATTACAGGCGGCGAGTGGTGCGGATAATGCGGCCGGCAATGTCGATGCGATCTGGCGGCGGGCGCAGGCGGAGCGGCAGGCGATGATTTTGAAGCGGGCGACGCGGCCGCTGATCGTGATGCGCGGGCTGAGCGTGGCCTGCGTGCTGGCCTTTGCGCTGTGGGCGCTGCGGGGCTTCTCTCGAGTGGACTATAGAGCATGGATACATGCCTGGGCTGGCGCGCGCGTGGAGACAGCCGTGATCGGTGTGGCAATTACAGTGGCATGTATCGGTGTGGGAGCGCTGATTATGCTGCGAGAGGACAGGCAGCGAGGGGTTTGGAATGGGGCTTCTTAAGGGTTGGTGATGTGCAGGTTTCGAGGACCGTGCTTTAGGGGTATCCACCGAAAGGTGGAGATGAGAACAGGTCATTGTGGCGATGACAGCGGTCGAGACACGGTCTAGGCTGGCTGTAACGGTTTCAGTAATGCTCTCCAAAAGAGGTGCCCTCCGGCACCTCTCATTTTTTGCTGCAACGGATTGAACCTATTGGAGTTCATGTTGCTTTACTGCTAAAGCACGATAGTGCAACGTTTATCGTCCATTTACAAATATGTGCGAGGGTGAAAATAACCCATAATAAAGGTATCCGAACCTGCAAGCGAAGACTGTAAGGATGCCTGTGGGCGGATGCACGGGATTATTTTTTCGGGAGACCAGATATGAAGATGCTAAAAAGGCTTGGGCTTTTTGCTGCCGTGTGTCTAACAGCCGGTACGATGCTGGCGCAGTCGAGCACGCAGGGCGCAATCGGCGGAACGGTGTTCGATACGACGGGCGCCGTTATCGGCAATGCCAGCGTCACCATTCACAACAACGGCACCAACGCCGAGATTCACCTGACGGCGGACGGCAGCGGTTACTATAAGGCTCCGCTGCTCGAACCGGGAGCTTATACCGTCACCGTGACCAGCCCGGGGTTCAGCGACTCGAAGACCAACCAGGTGATGGTGCAGGTCAACCAGTTGACCGATGTCTCGCCGAAGCTGGTGACGGGAGCATCGACCTCGGTGGTGGAAGTGACGGCAGAGGCTCCGGTGCTGAACTTCGACTCTCCTGACTTCTCGGCCAACCTGAACCGGCGCGCGCTGGACAATGTGCCGGTAAACAATCTTCGCTGGTCGAGCCTGGCGATGACGACGCCGGGTGTGGTATCGGACTCGAACGGCTTTGGTCTGGTGAGCATTCGCGGTATCAGCCCGATCCTGAACAACGTACTGATCGACGGTGCGGACGATAATCAGGCGTACTACTCTGAGGAGCGCGGCCGTACGCGTGAGGCGTACTCGACGCCTCCGACGGCGATCCGCGAGTTCCAGGTGAACACCGGCGTCTACTCGGCGCAGCTTGGACGCGCAGCGGGCGGCGTCATCAACTCGGTGACCGAGAGCGGAACCAACAAGATCCATGGACAGGCATACTTCTACGACCGCGAGGCCGATTGGGGTGCGTATAACCCATACACGACGAACACAGTAGGGACGCAGAACTCTTCGGGTGGATATACGTTCACGACCACACCGTACAAGCCGGCGGATTCGCGCAGGATCTGGGGCTTCTCGGCGGGTGGCCCTCTGATCAAGGACAAGCTGTTCTGGTACTACACCTATGACCAGCATCATAGGAACTTCCCCGGCACGGCAAAGGCGAACTCGCCCTCGTCGTTCTTCAGCCAGCCGGATGCTTCGCTGACCGGACTGAACGGCTCGCCGACCTGCGATCTCACGACGGGTTACCTTACCGGCAGCTCTTCCCCATCGGCCTCGAACTACTTCTCCACCTACACGCTCGACAGCTATGCCTGCACGCTGGCAGCGCGCGAAAAGCTCTCAAGCTACGCAGTGGGAGCTGCGGCTTATGGTGCCGGGTTGGGCAACTTGCTGACCGACCTTGGCAGCGTGCCGCGTACCGGCGATCAGGAAGTCAACATGCCGAAGCTGGACTGGCAGGTCAACGAGAAGAACCATGTCAGTGTGCTCTATAACCGTCTGCGCTGGGACTCGCCGGGTGGCGTGCAGACACAGGCGACCAACAACTACGCTGTCGATACCTTCGGCACGGACTTCGTGAAGCTGGACTATGGTGTGGCCAAATTGACGACGCTGCTGACCTCGAACATCAGCAACGAGCTGCTGTACCAGTACGGACGCGAGCTGAACGACGAAGGCCAGCAGCCGTACAGCAACTTCACCAAACAGAACCTTGTGGGTACAGGCGGCAATGTTCCCGAAGTAGGTCTTGCGACTTCGACCGGGTTCTATCTTGGATCGCCTTATTACTCCTACCGCAAGGCGCAGCCGGATGAGCGCAAGTGGCAGGTGGGCGATACGCTCTATCTGAACCACGGCAACCACAGCATCAAGGTTGGTCTTGATGCGGTGCACAACTACGACCTGATCAACAATACGTACGAGAGCAACGGCTATATCACCTACGGCTATACCGGAAACTTCCTTGCCGACCTGGCCAGCAAGAACGGCACGCCTACCTGCAACACCACGGCGCTTGCCGCCGCCACCATGGATCCGAAGACGGGAAAGATTACGAGCGCGGTGGGTACATCTCCCTGCTATAGCACGTTCGCACAGGGCTTCGGTCCACCGGTCTTTGCGATCTCGACGTTCGACTATGCCGTCTTCGTGCAGGACAACTGGAAGATCAAGCCGCGCCTGACACTAGAGCTTGGTCTGCGCTATGACAAGGAGAACCTGCCGGGAAATTCTGCGAACGCGAATTTGACTGCGCCAGCGACGGTACAAACTCCCATTGGACCTGTCAAATTCAACCCATACACCCAGCTGACGAATGCGCCGAGCGACAATAACAACTTCGGACCGCGTCTGGGCTTCGCCTACGATGTGTTTGGCGATGGCAAGACGGTGTTGCGTGGAGGCTACGGCATGTTCTATGGCCGTCTTACCAACGGCGTGATACTAAATACGTTGCTCAACACGGGCAGCCCGCTGGGTCAGTACACGGCGAGCATCAAGCCTGCGGCTTCGAACGCGCCAGTCTTTCCGAACATCATTGCAAGCGCGACACCACCGACGCCAAGTTCGTTCTACCTCGCTCACAACCTGCAGAACCCGATGGTGCATGAGTTCGACCTCGTGGTGCAGCAGCAGATGGGCAAGGGCACGGTCTTCTCGGTGAGCTATCTTGGCGCGCTGGGCCGCGAGCTGACGAACTATCTGGACAAGAACCTGAACCCCAACACAACGCCGACAACGATCACCATCTCCGACCCAAGCGGAAAGGGGCCGTTGCAGAACGGCGCGACCTATGTGGTTCCGCAGTACACCGCATATGGCAATACTGCGCTGTTCGGCGCTCTGGCCAGCAAGTTCACCAGCATTACCGAGCTGGCCAGCAACGTCAACTCGAACTACAACGGCATGGTTGCCGAGATTCAAAACCGGTCGCTGCACTCGATCCAGTTCGACGTGAACTATACGTGGTCGCATGCGCTGGACTACAACCAGAATGCACAGACGAACGGCACGACGAACAGCCAGTATGACCCTTACGGTAGCCAGAAGGCCGACTACGGAAACTCGAACTATAACGTTCCGAATCGCCTTGCGGGGTATGTGCTTTACAACTTCCCCAATCGGCAGCAGGCTGGCTGGCTGAAGTTCGTGGCGAATGACTGGGCCTTGAACAGTTCATTCCAGATGCAAAACGGATTGCCTTACTCTGCCACGCTGAGCGGCTATGCGTCTTATGGCGCGCTGAACAGTAGCTGGAATGGAGCGGGCGGAACGTCATGGATCCCGGTGATCGGGCGGAATACCTACAAGTATCCGCGCGACATCGTGCAGGACTTGCGGGTGCAGAAACAGCTTGCCTTTACCGAGCGGTATCGCGCGGAGCTGCGGCTCGATCTGTTCAACCTCTACAACCACCAGAACGTGACCAGCGTGCAGAGCCTGGCTTATCAGCTCCAGTCTGGCAGCGGCGCAGCGGCGAATACGGCCACGGCGACGTTCCAGTCGGGAACGGGAAGCACGGCTTTGTTCGGCACGCCGAACAACTCCAACTCAAGCGGCTTCCTGTATACGCCGCGACAGGTGCAGATCGGCTTCCGTTTCCTGTTCTAGCTGGGGAGGGATGATCTCAGGGGCGGTGGCTTCGGCTGCCGCCCTTTTTCTTTGCGGCCTTTTTGCTTGTAGAACGAAGGTGGCATTTCCTTATTGCCCGGAAGTTCGTTACTCTGCGGCTGATCTACATAATTTGCGGCTGACTATGAATCAGTCTTGCTGTGACGTGCTGTGCCTCGTAACGAGGATGGGCGGTGTGCATCGTTGTTCTGTCTTCCTGCGGTCCGGAGGTTGAGCGGTTTTCGAGGTTTGCGGAGAGAGCATGTCGTCTGGGCCTGGTCGCGTGAGTCTGCGCGCGATTCTTTTGTCGCTGATGCTGATGTTGTTGAGTGTGCTGACGGCTGCGTGGGGGCAGACGGCGGTGGACGGCGCGGTGCATGGCGTGGTGATGGATGCAGGCGGTGCCGCGGTGCGTGGTGCTTCGATCGAAGTGAAGGACGCGGCGAGCGGATTTGCGCTTCGTGCTATTTCAGATAAAAGCGGTGAGTTTCTTGTGGCGCGGGTTCCGGTGGGGACGTATCGCGTGGCGGTAGAGGCTACGGGGTTCGAGCGGCTGGTTCTGACCGGCGTTGTGGTGGAGGTGGGCGCGGTAACCGGCGTGAATGCCCGGCTGCGTGTGGCGGGCGTGTCCGCGACGGTGACGGTGACGGCGAGTAGAAGCTCGACGGTAGAGTCGACGGCGGTGGCGAGTACGGTGACGGCGAACGAGATTCAACAGCTGCCGGTGCGGGGGCGGCGATGGCAGAGCTTTGCCTTGCTGACTCCAACGGCAAACGCAGATGCTGCAGGGCTGTTAAGCTTTCGCGGGCTGGGGGTGACGCAGAACAGTACGGCTGTGGATGGAGTGAGCGACGATCAGAGCTTTGGCGCGGTACCGCGAGGAGCGGGCGCGGAGAGTGAACGCGGTGGGACGCGCCTCACGGGTGCGGCCTATACGTTTTCACAGGAGGCAGTGCGGGAGTTTCGCGTAAGCGGGCAAAACTATTCGGCTGTATACGGCCATGCAGCCGGCGGCGTGGTGACGACGGTATCGAAGAGTGGAACGAATACGCTGCATGGCTCGGGGTTTTATCTGGCTCGGGACAGCGCGTGGGCGGCGGCAAATCCTTTTTCGATTGCGACGCATTATGCCGATGGCGTGGTGACCAGTGGCGTGGTGAAGCCGCACGATTTGCGGCAGCAGTTCGGCGGCAGCGTGGGCGGTGCGGCGGTGCCGGGAAAGCTGTTCTACTTTTATGCCTTCGATCAGCAGCGGCGAGGGTTTCCGGCGATCTCTTCGCCGCAGGAGCCGGGGTTTTATTCTCTGACGCCGGGACAGTTGGTTCTGTTGGGGGTGCGCGGGGTGACGCCGTCGGAGTCGAATGCTGCGCTCGACTATCTCGACAGCCTGACCGGGATGGTGCCGCGCCGGCAGGACCAGACGGTAAACTTCGGCAAGCTGGACTGGCAGGCGACTGCGAAGAACAGGCTGGGTGTGCAGTATGACCGTGCGCGGTCGAGCGCTCCCGGTGGGGTGAGGTCGGCGGCGGTAGTCGACCGGGGGAGAGCGAGCCTGGGCAGCAGCTATGTAAAGGTGGACACGCTGCTGGGGCGATGGCTGTGGTCGAAGAGTGCGAAGTTCAGCAATGAGCTGCGTGTCGCGGTGGGCAGGGACTTTCAGTATGAGGAAGCGTCCGCTCCGTTGCCGCAGGAACCTGCGGTCGGGCCGGGCGGCTACGCTCCCGAGGTGGCGATTGGGCCGAATGGGCTGACGTTCGGCACACCGCCTTCGCTGGGGCGCAAGGCGTATCCCGATGAGCGGCGAGTGGAGTTTGCGGAGATGGCGACCTGGGTGCATGGGCGGCATCAGTTGCAGATGGGCGGCGACCTTAGCCTCGTGCATGACTATATCGATTCATTGAGCGGGCAGGAGGGGGCGTTTCACTACGACAGCGGTGTGACGAGCGGCCATGCCGGTGGGCTGGTGGATTGGATCACCGATTACACCTTCAACGTGAATGCCTACCCGAATGGCGGCTGCCCGACGATTGGATCGCAGCCGCATTATTTCTGTTTCACCTCGTTTACGCAGAGCTTTGGGCAGGCGGCGGTGACGTTCGATACGCAAGAATGGGCCGGATATGTGCAGGACCACTGGCAGGTGCGGCGCGGACTTACAGTTGATGCGGGGCTGCGCTATGAGTATGAGCTGCTGCCGCTGCCGCAGCGGCCGAATATAGCGCTTGATGCCGAATTCGGCGCCCGCGGAGCTACCGGCGTCTTTCCCGAGGACAGGAACAACGTTGGCCCTCGCGTGGGTGTGGCGTGGGAGCCGTTGGGCGAAGGGCGCGGTGTGGTTCGTGCAGGCTATGGGCTGTTTTATGGAAGGCTGCCGGGAGCGACGATTCGCAGTGCGCTGGTGAATACGGCGCTGCCGACTTCGGCGACGCATGTGCGAATTACGCCGACGACAGTGACGGACTGCCCGCAGGTAGCGAACCAGGGGTTCGGCTATGCGTGCGCTTACCTGACGACGCCTCCGGCGGCAGTGGGAACGACGACCTCGGCCACAGTCTTCGATCGCCGCTTTCGACTGCCCGCAGTGCAGCAGGCCAGTCTGACGGTCGAGCGCAAGGTGGGCGCGGGCGTGGTGGGAAGCGCAACTTATCTGATGAATCTGGACCGGCAGCTTCCGGATTCGGTGGACATTAATATTGCTCCGGCGACGAGTGTGGAGACATTTCAGTTGCAGGGCGGGACGGGTGCGCCGGGAGTGCGCGACGGCGAGATGTTTGCCGTGCCCGTGTACTCCGAGCGCGTCGATGCCAGCTATGGGCCAGTGACAGACATCGTCTCAGATGCGAATGCGAGTTACAACGCACTGGTGATTGAAGCGCGGCGGCGTAGCGCGAAGGGGCTGGAGTTCCGCGCAAGCTGGACGTGGTCGAAGGCGATCGACTTTGGAGAGAGCAACGGAGCGGCGCCGCGAACGAACGGGCAGTTCGATCCGTTCGATCTGCGCTATGACAAGGGGCTTTCGTCGCTGAACTATCCGCATAAGCTGGTGGCGAGCGCGGTGTGGGAGCCGAGATTTTCGAGCAGTCGGCGATGGCTACGGACGGCGGGGAATGGGTGGGCGGTGGCTCCGGTGTTTACGGAGCGGAGCGGCAGGCCGTATAGCCTGAATATCTACGGTGGCAAGCGTTTGACTGGTGGGCATCAGAGCATTAATGGCTCGGGTGGCGCGGTGTATCTGCCGACGGTGGGGCGCAATACGCTGCGGCTACCGGATGCGGCTAATCTCGATCTACGCATAAGCCGGACGCTAAGGGCATCGGAGAAGGCAAAGGTGAGGGGTGTGGCTGAGATCTTCAATGTGACGAATCGAGTGAATTATTCGGGGATCATGCAGCGCGCGTTTCTGGTGGGGACAGCGGTCAATGGCGTGACGCCGCTGGTGTTTCAGAATGCAGCGACGGTGTCTGCGGAGGAATTGAACGTGCAGCCGTTCGGAACGTTTACTTCGGCTTCGACGGGGCAGTCGGGAGAGCGGCGGGTGCAGCTTGGGCTGCGGGTGGAGTTTTAATTCAATCCTGCGAGAGGGAGAGGGTGTTGCCGTCGGGGTCGTGGAACCATGCGATCCTGGCTCCGCCCGGGGCGGTCCAGATGCCTTCTTCGCTTTGTTCGAGGAAGGAGTATTGCTGGAAGGCGAGCCCTTTGGCGGCGAGCTCTTTTACGGAGCTCTCGATGTCTTCGACCTGCCAGCCGAGGATGGTGTAGGGGGCGGGTGTGAACTCCTCGATGCGAACCAGGCGAATCATGTTGCCGTTCAATTCGAAGACGATGGCGAAGGCGTCGTCGCTGACGAAGCGCAGGCCGAGGAGGTTTTGATAGAAGTCCAGAGCACGGGCTGCGTCGCGGGTGGGAATGAAGCCGATGAGTTTGCTGTCGGGAGTCATGGCCGCTCCTGTTCGCAATCAGTCTAGCTGAGCCATGGGGTGCGGATTGGAAGATTGCTGGCTGCGAGTCTCGGAGTGAGGCCGGGAAGCAAAGCGGGTCGTGGGGAAGGCGCTGGGATAGTTCTGCTGAATCCATGCCGTCATCTTTTCGCGGATGAGGCAGCGCAGGTCGAAGCTGGAGCCGGAGTCGGGCGAACTGACGAGGCAGCGGATCTCCATGGTGTGTTCGGAGAGATTGGTGACCTGGAGGCCGCAGACTTTTTTGTCCCACTGCGGTGCGGCCTTGACGATGAGGTTGAGCTGCTCGCGGAGCGCTTCGACCGGGATGGAGTAATCGACATAGAGGAAGGCGGTGCCGAGGATGTCGGACGACTCGCGGGTCCAGTTGGCGAAGGAGTTTTCTATGAAGAAGGTGAGAGGGATGATGAGTCGGCGCAAGTCCCAGATGCGGAGCACGACGTAGGAAGAGGTGATCTCTTCGATGCGGCCCCACTCGCCTTCGACGACAACGACGTCGTCGATGCGGATGGGCTCGGTGAGTGCGATCTGCAGGCCGGCGAGAAAGTTGGAGGCAGTCGATTTAGCGGCGGCGGCGAGCACAAGGGTGGCGACTCCGGCGGAGGCGAGCAGGCCGGAGCCATAGTGCCAGATGCGTGGGTCGTTGAAGGTCCAGAGCAGAACACCGATATCGATGACGATGACAAAGGTGATGAGCATTCGCCGGAAGACCTGGAACTGGGTATGGATGCGGCGGGCGCGGATATTGTTGGCAGCGGTGATGTCGTAGCGCCGCAGCATGAAGGCCTGCAGGACATAAATACAGCCGACGGCGAACCAGCCGAGAGCGAGGACCATCGCCATGATGAAGCCGTGTTGGAGAAGCTTTTCTATGTTGTCAGGGACGGGAAGAAAGGGCAGTGCGAGCAGGACGCAGGTAAGCAGGAAGATAGCGCGTGATGGGCCGCCGAGATAGCGCTGCAGGCCCAGACCTGTCCCAAGCTTCTGGTTTTCCTTGCGTTTGAGCACGCGGAAGAGAACATAATGCACCACATTGGCGATGACGAGCGTGGCACAAAAGAAAAAGATTGCGACAAACCAGGCGTGTTTGAAATGGAAGATCGAATTCATTATTCAGCTTGGATGCTGGGGGCGCGGGGTGAGTGACCTGCACGGGCGGCATTGGAACAAACAGATTTTTCGGCGAAGCCTAAAATAGAGAAGTGAGCTTTACCGAACAATACGATGTGGTCGTAGTGGGCGCAGGTCATGCTGGATGCGAGGCGGCGATGGCTGCGGCGCGCATGGGGCTGCGTACGGCGATCTTTACGTTGAACCTTGATCTGATTGCGCAGATGAGCTGTAACCCGGCGATTGGCGGCGTGGCCAAGGGACACCTGGTGCGCGAGGTAGACGCGCTGGGCGGCGTGATGGGCGAGGTGGCCGATGCCTGCGGCATCCAGTTTCGGCTGCTGAATACATCGCGTGGGCCGGCGGTGTGGTCTCCGCGGGCGCAGTGCGACAAGGCGCTGTATCGCGTGAAGATGCGCGAGGTGCTGGAGGGGCAGAAGAATCTCTTCATCAAGCAGGCCGAGGTGGTGGACCTGATTGTGGAAGAGGTGGAAGGTTCATCAGAACGCGTGGTGCGTGGGTTGAAGCTGCGCGATGGCCGCACGATTCACGCGGCTGCAACAGTTGTGACGACGGGAACATTTCTGAACGGGCTGATTCACTGTGGTGAACAGCAGTACACCGCCGGACGCAGTGGCGAGCCTGCGAGTGTTTTGCTGGGCGAGAGTTTGAAGCGGCTGGGACTGCGCGAATGCCGCTTGAAGACAGGCACGCCACCGCGGCTCGATGGCCGCACGATTGAGTGGGATAAGTTTGAGGAGCAGCCGGGCGATGCCGATCCCACTCCGTTCAGCTTTCGCACGCGCTCGCTGCCGTTGCGGCAGATCATGTGCCACATCGCGCACACGACGCCGGAGACGCTGCGGCTGATCCGCGAGAACGTGCATCGCTCGCCCATGTACACAGGGCAGATCGAAGGCATCGGGCCGCGTTATTGTCCTTCGATCGAAGACAAGATTGTGCGCTTTCCGGAAAAGACGCGGCACCAGTTTTTCTTGGAGCCTGAAGGGCTGAACACGCACGAGGTCTACATCAACGGCATGAGCACTAGCCTGCCGATGGAGATTCAGGCGGCGATGGTGCGGTCGATTCCGGGGCTGGAAAATGCGGAGATGCTGCGACCCGGCTATGCGATTGAGTATGACGCGATCGATCCGACGGAGCTTGATCGGACGCTGCGGGTGAAGTCGATGCGGGGGCTGTATCTTGCCGGACAGATCAACGGCACCAGCGGTTATGAAGAGGCTGCGTGTCAGGGCTTGATGGCGGGCATCAATGCTGCGCTTGCCGTGCGCGGCGAAGAGGGCTTTACGCTGGACCGCACGGAAGGCTATACGGGCATTCTGATTGATGACCTGATCAGCAAGGGAACGAACGAGCCCTACCGCATGTTTACCTCGCGAGCGGAGTTCCGGCTGCATCTGCGGATCGACAATGCTGATCGCAGGCTGACTCCGCATGGGCGTCGGCTGGGCCTGATTGACGATGAGGCGTGGGCCGGTTACGAGGCGAAGCAAGCGCGTGCTGTGGCGTTTGAGAAGCTGCTGGAGACGGTGCGGGTGAAGACCGGTGAGCTGCCAGCGGAGTTGGTGGCGCGGCTCGATGGCGATGGTGCCGTTGCGGGACAGACGTTTACACAGTTGCTGAAGCGACCCGAGGTTGCGGTGGAAGAGATTGCTCCGCTAATGCGAGAGCGATTGGCGAACGAGGGCGAGACGCTTGCAGTCTGGGTTGCGGCGATGGATGCGGCTGGCGATGCGCGGTTGCCTGCATGGGTTCGCAACGAGATGAAGACGGTCGAGACGGAGATCAAGTATGCGGGTTATCTTGACCAGCAGCGGCGGTCGATCGAGAAGCTGCGCAAGGCGGAGAAGCGCTTGATCCCGGAGTGGTTCGACTATGCGGCGGTGAGCGGCCTGTCGACTGAGATGAAGCAGGTGCTCTCGCGGGTGAGACCGCAGACGCTGGGGCAGGCCAGTCGCATCGCCGGGGTTACGCCTGCGGCGGTCAGTCTGATTCATGGATACATCGAGATTCAGGGGCGGCGACGGAGCGCGGCAGCCCAACTTAATGAATCTGCGTCCGGCATGAGCGCGTATTAAAAGTAGCGGGATGCAGTGGAGGTTCGAGATGCAAACAGGCAAAATGTTGTCGCGGTTCGCATGGATGGCGTTGCTGGTGGTTGCGGTGGTTCTGGTGGCGTGGCGTGGGATGCAGATGACCCAGGTGAGCGCGCAGGCGAAGGCTCCCGTGCCTGCCGTCGATGAGACAAAGACGGCCAAGTCGGGCCACGAGACAGCAGTGTTTGCTGGCGGATGCTTCTGGGGAACGCAGTCGGTCTTTCAGCGGGTAAAAGGTGTTACGGCGACGACTGCCGGGTACTCCGGTGGATCGGCTTCGACGGCGACCTATGCGCAGGTAACGACCGAGACGACGGGACATGCGGAGTCGGTGAAGGTGGTCTACGATCCGTCGAGACTGACGTATGGGCAACTTTTACAGATCTTCTTCTCGGTGCACGACCCGACGCAGTTGAACCGGCAGGGGCCGGATGTGGGCACGTCGTATCGTTCGGCGATCTTCTATTCAAACGACGAGCAGAAGAAGATCGCGACGGCCTACATCGCGCAGATGGAAGCGGCGCATATCTTTTCCAAGCCGATTGTGACGCAGGTGGTTCCGTTGAAGGGCTTTTACGATGCCGAGTCCTACCATCAGGACTACGCGACCAATAACCCCAACAATCCTTACATCATGGTCTGCGACCGACCGAAGATCGAGACGTTGAAGCGGGACTTTCCTGAGCTGTTTCAGAAGTACAAGGGCGAGTAGACGAAGCTACTGGGTGACTTCGCCCTCGGGTTCGTCGGTGGGATTGTCGATCTCGGCGGTGAAGCCTTCGAGCAGCCGCTCCAAAAAGGCGTCCTTGTCGACGGCTTCGCCCTGTAACTCATGGGCGAGCGCGATGTGGCGGGCCAAATCCGCGAGGACGATTCCCCACGCGAAGGGGTCTTCCCAGGCTCCGCTGCGGATGCTAACGTGTTGACCCTGCTCGGCGATCCAGACGCGAAGCACCTCGAAGGACGCTTTGTCGCGCTGGGCGGCGGGTGGAACGTTTAGAACTTTCTCTGATCCCATCTTGATGCTCTCCTCTGAGATGTGCGAGTGTGCTGTAAGTATAAGAGTAGACTTTGTGGAGAGCGTGTTTTCCGCTTTATCCACAAGCGATATGCGGTATCCGCAGGGCCTCTTCAGCTAGGGTAACAATCGATGGCAACCTATCCACAAATTGTCGGCGAGCAGGAACGTCCTGCCTCCCTCCACGCCGAGATGACCATTCTCGGCGCCATGCTGGTCGAGCCGGTCGCGATCAATGACGCGACCATGCTGCTGAAGGCGGACGATTTCGCGCTGGACTCGCACCGCCGTATCTACTCCGTGATGGTGCATCTGTCGGAGATCGGACACGCCGTCGACATCGTCACCGTGGGCGAGGAGCTGCGCAAGCGCAAGGAGCTGGATTCGATTGGCGGCCTGCCTTATCTCGCGTCGCTGAGCGAAGGCCTGCCGCGGAAGCTGAGCATCGAGAGCTACGTGCGCATCGTGCGCGACAAGAGCCTGATGCGGCAGTTGATGGCGGTCTGCGATCTGGGCATGATCGACGCGGCCGACCAGAGCCAGGAAGCGCTGGATGTTTTGAACAACGTCAGCGGCAGGCTGATGGAGATCTCAGAACATGCAGTGACAGGTGGCTTCTCCGACATCGGCGACATTGTGAAGTCGTCGTTCGGGTCGATCGACAAGCTGTACGAGCAGGGCCGTGAGATCACCGGCCTGGCGACGCACTACATCGAGTTCGACCGCATGACCAGCGGCTTGCAGGACTCGGAGCTGATTATTATTGCGGCGCGGCCTTCAATGGGCAAGACGGCGTGGGCGATCAACATCGCGCAGAACGCAGCGGTGCATGGTGGCAAGGTGGTCGCGGTGTTTTCGCTCGAAATGTCGAAGGAGAGCCTGCTGCGACGTATGTTGGCGTCGGAGGCGCTGGTGAACTCGCGCAAGATCCAGACCGGATTTCTGCCGAAGGAAGACAAGAGCAAGCTGCTGGCCGCGCTCGAGCGATTGATGGAGTCGAAGATGTTCATCGACGACACACCCGGCATTACTCTGGCCGAGATGCGCGCCAAGGCGCGGCGGCTGCACCAGCAGGAGGGTCGGCTCGACCTGATCGTGATCGACTACCTGCAGTTGATGACGGGCTCGGCGAGCGGCAGTCAGAAGAAGTTCGAGAACCGCACGCAGGAGGTCTCGTCGGTGTCGCGCGGCCTGAAGGCGCTGGCCAAGGAGATGAAGGTTCCGGTGATTGCGCTGTCGCAGCTCTCGCGTTCGAGCGAGCAGCGCGGCGGCGACAAGAAGCCGATGTTGAGCGACCTGCGCGAGTCGGGCTCGATTGAGCAAGATGCTGACGTGGTGGCGTTTATCCATCGTGACAGCTACTACAACAAGGACGAGAACGGCGACGAGGACCCTGAATCGAAGGGCAAGGCCGAGATCATCATCGCCAAGCAGAGAAATGGGCCGACGGGCAGTGTTCATCTGGCGTATCTGGCTGACTATACGAGGTTTGAGAATCTTGCGGGCGACGGTGGCGGCGGAGGCTACTGAGGGTTTGCTGTTTTGCAGATGCGATAACGGCGCAAAAGACAGAAACTGTTTCGAATTTTATTCGCCATACAAATCTCAAATCCTACTGACATAATGCTGTCAGCAGACCCTCGCTATGCTTGGACTCAAGTCAGCCGAATTTGAGGAGAGCGACACATGAGCAAGACGACGACTGTTCGCCAGAATGCTATCAACTGGTTCGAGATCCCTTGCGCAGATCTGGACCGTGCCACGACCTTTTACGAGACCCTGCTGGGAGAGAAGATGCGACGCGAGAACATGGGCGTTCCCATGTCGCTGTTCCCGGTCGATCAATCGGGGACGGGAGGGACGCTGGTGAAGCGGGTCTTCCACAAGCCGGGCGCGACCGGTCCAATGGTCTACCTGAACTGTGACGGTGACCTGGATGCTGTGCTGGCCCGCGTCTCGAAGGCGGGTGGTCTGGTGCTGATGCCCAAGACAGAGGTTCCCGGCGGGTATGGCCACTTTGCCTGTCTGCGCGATACCGAAGGCAACCACATCGGGCTGCACTCGCACTAAGATCACACTTATGCGACGTGCTGACCGACTCTTCCGCATCGTACAGTTTCTGCGCCTCGGCCGTCTGCTGACGGCGCAGAAGCTGGCCGAGAAGTTGCAGGTCTCGCAGCGGACCATCTATCGCGATATTCAGGACCTTCAACTCTCAGGCATGCCGATTGAGGGTGAGGCTGGCGTCGGCTACACCCTGCGCCGCGACCACGATCTGCCTCCGCTGATGTTTACGCGCAGTGAATTAACGGCGCTGGTGTTGGGAATGCGGCTGGTCAGCGCGTGGGGTGGTGCGGAGAACGTCATTGCGGCGAATCAGGCTTTGCAACGGATTGAGGCCGTGCTGCCTGCGGAGCTGCGTAACGAGCTGGACTCGATTCTGCTGTTCGCGCCGGGTGGCTTTCACATGGCGCAACATCTGCGCGAACGGATCGACACCTTGCACGCGGCCTGCATCGCGAAGCGCGCCATCGAGTTTGGCTATGCGCGCGAAGACGGCGAGCGCAGCAATCGTGCAGTGCGTCCGCTGGCGCTAGCATTCTGGAGCGGCGTGTGGACGCTGGCCTCGTGGTGCGAGCTGCGCAAGGACTTTCGTGCCTTTCGCATCGACCGCATGGAGGACGTGCTGGTGCTCGACCGCACCTTCGTTCCGCGCAAAGGACAGACGCTTGAGGACTTTATCCGTGCGGCGACGCCGAGGGACGAGCGGTTGCCAAGCCGTCAAGGGTTGGTGACCGGCGGCGATTAGGATAAAGAGCCGATGCGGGCGGCGGTTAGGATAAGAGTTGTGAAGAGTTGGGTGGAGATCTCCGAAGAGCAGTTGCTTGTAAATTATGCTGCGCTTGACAGGGTCGCGGGCGAGGACGTGGCTGTGCTGGCGGTCATCAAAGCGGATGCTTATGGCCACGGTGCGAAAGTGTGTGCTCCTGTGCTGGCGCGTGCTGGCGTTGAGTGGCTGGGTGTGACGGATGCCGAAGAGGGCGTTGCGGTTCGAGCTTCTCTGACTGCGGCAGAGAGCCAGCCGAAGATTTTGGTGATGTCGGGACTGCTCGAAGAGGATGCTGAGACGATTGTTCGGCATGGGTTGACGCCGGTGGTGTGGACGCGGCAGCAGATGGAGTGGCTGGCTGAGGCGGTTGCGCGGCTAAATGCGGAGCCGCTGGCAGTGCATCTGGAGATTGATACAGGAATGGCGCGGCAGGGCGTTGTTCCGGGCGAGGAGCTGCGTGAGTTGTTGACTTGGCTGGCTGCGAAGCCGAGCTTAAGGCTTGAGGGCGTGATGACGCACTTCGCCTCGTCGGAGGTTGCGGACTCGCCGCTTACGCTCAAGCAGCGGGAGCGGTTCGAGCAGGCGATGGCGGCTGTTGCTGCATCGGGTTTGCGCCCGGTTTGGGTTCATGCGGGGAATTCTTCTACTGTCGATAACAGTGCGGTGAGCGAGCGTGATCGCGGATCGCTGGTCTGGCTGCGGGCAGTCGCGGCAGGCGCTGGTGCGCGGGCGATGGTTCGTACCGGGATTGCGCTTTATGGATATTGCCTGCCGGTTGAAGGTGGCGAGGCGATGGTCGAGCCTGCGCTTCGTCCGGTGATGGCATGGAAGACGCGGGTGATCGGCGTGCGCGAGGTTGAGGCTGGCGATACGGTTGGCTATAACGCGATCTTTACAGCGCAGAGGCCGATGCGGCTGGCGCTTTTGCCGGTTGGATATGCGGATGGATTGCGGCGCGAGCTTTCGGGATCGGATACGGCTTCGGGCGGATGGGTGATGATTGGCGGTCAGCGGGCGATGATTGTGGGTCGCGTCTCGATGAACCTTACGATCGTGGATGTGACGAAGATTGCGGGCGTCAGTGTTGGTGATGAAGCGGTGCTGCTGGGCGATGGCGTTACTGCGGACGATCATGCTCGGCTGGCGCATACGATTGCGTATGAGATTGTTTGCGGCATGAGGGTGGAATCGCGGCTGGTGTGAGGTGATGGTGATTCGATAAGGTTTCTGAGAGGATTGACTTGCAATGGGAATCGTCTCAAAAGCTATAGATCGGCTACCGACGTGGGTGCAGATAATTTTAGGCGTCTTATCTATCGCAGCGAGCGTGTATTGCATCGGCCATTATGGACTTTTGCGATTTCTATTGGGCCTTCTTAAGCCTGTTCCTTAACTCAACCTAACCAACTACCCATGCGGGGCGTTATTTGCACCTTGTCGCATGGCCAATTAAGATCGGCTAAAGAGAAATGAGGGACGAGTTCATGGAATCCATCACAACGGCGCGGCGCACTGAAGATATCGCGCTCGATCTGCTGAAGTTTGTCGCGGCACAGGCCAATGTCGGCAGCAAGGGCGCGGGAGCCACAGGCTTTGGCGTGACCGCTTCTCCCAAGTCGGATGACCAGGTAACTCACCTGCTCGAACTGTATGCGCGTTGCCGCCAGGCCGTCGAAGCTCCTATTAAATAAGTGGCGGGTTCGAGTCCACTGCGTGTCGCTGTCGTCGGGGCGGGAGCCTTTGGGCGCAACCATCTTCGCGTTTATCGCGAGCTTCAGGATGCCGGCAAAGATGTCGAGCTTGTTGCTGTCGTCGATCAGAACGCCGCGGTTGCGGCTGAGGCTGTGGCGAAGTTTGGCGTGCCCGCGTTCGATAGCGTTGCTGCCTGCCTGAGTGCGGTGGGCAAGCTTGATGCTGCTTCGGTCTGCGTGCCTACGGTGCATCATGCGACGGCGGCGGAGCCTTTGCTGGCTGCGGGCGTCGATCTGCTGGTGGAGAAGCCGCTGGCCGCGGACCTTACCGATGCTGACAGAATTCTGGAGCTGGCGCGGACGCATGGTCGCATTGTGCAGGCCGGGCATCTGGAGCGGTTTAATCCGGCGGTGACGGCGGCGCGGCGGCATCTGCATCGGCCAATGTTTTTTGAGGCGCATCGTTTGAGCGTGTTTACGCCGCGGTCGCTCGATGTCGATGTTGTGCTCGACCTGATGATCCATGATCTGGATATTGTGTTGAGTCTCGTGGCTTCGCCGGTGCGCGAGGTGCGAGCGGTTGGACTGCCGGTGCTCTCGAACAAGGTGGACATCGCCAACGTTCGGCTGGAGTTCGAGAACGGCTGCGTCGCCAACTTTACCGCCAGCCGCGTAAGCACGGAGCGGGTGCGGAAGCTGCGGTTCTTTCAGCCGCATCAGTATCTTTCGCTCGACTTTGCGCGGCAGGATCTGCTGATGATCGATGTGGCCGCCGCTGCCGGGATGGACCCGGCACAGCTTGCGGCGCTGGCGGCTATGGCGCAGTCTGCGGGACAGCATCCTTCGGCTGGGCTTTCGCTGAGCAAGGTTGCGGTGGAGCAGGGCGAGCCGCTGCGGCTGGAGATTGAGTCGTTTTTGACGGCGGTACGTGAGCGTTCGGTTCCGGTGGTCTCGGGTGAGGACGGGCGCGCTGCGCTGGCGCTGGCGCTGGAGATCAACCGGGCGATTGCGGATCATGCGGAGCGAACCGGACTTTAGGGGTACTCCCCCCTGGGGTACTTTGGTCTCAAAGTCTTGATTTCAGGAGACTTAAAATGTAAAGTCTTCATTCTTTGCGACTTAGACTCAAGCTATTGTTTCTAAATGAGTTAGGCCCAGCCTTTTTGTCTGGGCTTTTCCTCTTCTGCTGGGTCTATTTTAATGAATTGGTCTAAACTGGTTTGCAGCTTTTGGGACTATATTTTCAGGGTTTAAGTTGTTTATTTTGTTTTAGTTAATTGATCTGTCGAGAGGGATGGAGGGCTTGACAGAGATTTTGCCGGGATTTTGAGGATTTGGGAAGGCGTGGGCGATTGAATCTGTCGTTTCGGCTTCGCCTTCACTCCGGCCTTCGGCAGAGCGGAAGCCGCTTCGCGGTGGTTTGATTGAGACGCGAGGCTGAAGCCTCGCTGTACCTAGCGGCAATGGCAAGTCTGACAAACAACGCATCAAGTAGTTAAATTGCCAAGCTATGCTTCGCTTAACGGATAGGCGTTTATGAGGAGTTATGGAAATGCAGGTAGAGATTGCTCCCACAGAATGTGATACTTGTTCGGATGCCCGTCGACTACGTCACAGCCTATGAGATTTCCCAACGCGCCCCGGACTGGCCCTTTGCCTGCGTTGGCTTCATCCCGTTAATAGCAGGCGCGGTAATCATCTGGGGTAAACGACGCTTCAAGTGGGCACAGCCACATTGGCTCTTTGCGGTGTTTTGCCTTCTCTTCGGACTCTTGTGGGTCTCAGTGGTCGGGTTCAGCACCATCCATGCAGATTCAGCCGCGTACAACGCCTATAGGGACGGCGAATACCAAACGGTTGAGGGAATCGTCAGCGATTTCCACCCGATGCCATACGAGGGACACCAAGACGAGTGTTTTTCGGTAGCTGACCAGCGGTTCTGCTATTCCGACTATGAAATTGCACCTGGCTTTCACAATGCCACCTCGCATGGTGGGCCGATCCGGGCCGGACTGCCTGTTCGCATCTCCTACCGAGATGGTCGGATTCTGAAGTTGGAAGTGCCAAGAGGAGACGTTCCAACACCTGCACAGTCCGCGACTATTGAGTCTCAAGGACAACGGCAGTGGCAGCAGAGAGCGGAGAATGACCCGATCGAACAAGAGGTGACCACAGCTGCACTTTTCACCGCAGCATGTTGGACATTATGGTGGAACGTCAAGTGGAAGCAAACCATGAGGTTCTGGGTTAAGCCGCCCTATCGTCCGTGGGTTGAGCTCGCTTTTCGAATCTTCTTCGCTTTGGATTTTCTTGGAGCTGTCGTTGCCCTAATACGGCAATTTCATTTGCATCCACTGTCCCAGGGCCACATTCTGACAACGATCAAGATCGCGAGCATTATGTGCGTGGTGGTAGCCCTGATGAGTGCCTTCACGCTTTGGATGGCACAAAGGCGCGATACTAAGAATCGGTCCTCATAAGTCGGCTTCTGAGAAGTAATCCTTGATGTTTTGAGGTTTGAACAGGCTCCTAAAATTTCCTTTTTCCCTGAATTGCTGACGAGACAATTTTGCTGGAGTGCAGGTACTGGGCCGCAATCTGCTGCGACAATCGATGACATGGTTAATGGTGCGTTTGCCCGGATGTCTGTGCGTTCTGTTTGTGTCGGCTTTTTGACGATTGCCTTAGTTGCGTTGCCAGCGTGGGGACGTGCTGCGGCGCAGTCGGCTGGCTATGATTCGGTCGATCCGTTTATTGGCACGGGTGCCGATGGGCATACGTTTCCGGGGGCGACGGTGCCGTTTGGCATGGTGCAGCTTAGCCCGGATACGCAGATCAACAACTTCAAGCACAGCTATAAGTGGGCTGCCGGGTATCGGTATGAGGACTCGACCATTCTTGGCTTTTCGGAGACGCACTTTTCAGGGGCGGGGCACTCCGATCTTGGCGACTTTCTGATTCAGCCGATTGCAGGTGAGGTTCGGCTGGAGCCGGGCGATGTGGACAAGCCGCTCTCGGGGTATCGGTCGCGGTTTAGCCATGCAACGGAGAAGGCTGCGCCGGGCTACTATGCGGTGACGCTGGCTGACTATGACGTTCGTGCGGAGCTGACGGCGACGGCGCGGGTGGGCGTGCATCGCTACACGTTTCCGTCGGACCGCGAGGCGCACCTGCTGCTGGATATGCGGTCGTCGATCTATAACTATGCGGGCAAGGTGCTTTGGTCGCGGGTGCGCGTTCGACAGGATGGCACGGTGACGGGGATGCGCGAGACGCGGGGGTGGGCTCCGGGGCGGCAGCTTTATTTTGCGATGCGGTTTTCGCGGCCTGTGACCGGGCACTCGCTGGTGGACCGCGAGCCGCTGCCGGTGGAGTACAAGGGGTTCAAGACGCCGGGAGACACGCCGGAGAATACGCAGGCGATGGAGGGACGTGGGCTGGTGGCCACGTTCGACTTTGGCAAGCTGAATGCGCCGCTGGTGGTGAAGGTGGCGATCTCGCCGGTGAGCGAGGACGGCGCGATTGCGAATCTCGATGCCGAGGTTCCGGGGTTCGACTTCGATGCGGTGCATGCGTCGGCGCGAGCGGCGTGGGAGAAGGCGTTGAGCGTGGTGAGCTTCGATGCCGAACCGGCGATGCGGAAGAATCTTTATACGGCGATGTATCACGCGCTGCTGGCTCCGAGCTTGTCGATGGATGTGGATGGGAGTTATCGCGGGCCGGACAACCAGGTGCATCGGGCGCAGGGATTTCAGTTTGTGTCGAGCCTGTCGTTGTGGGACACGTATCGCGCGGAGCAGCCGTTGATGACGCTGATTGAGCCGGAGTCGCGCACGAGCGATCTGGTGCGGTCGATGCTGGCTTCGCAGCAGGAGAGCCCGTTTGGGATGTTGCCGGTGTGGCAGTTTCAGGGGATCGAGACGTGGTGCATGATTGGCTACCACGCAGTGCCGGAGATTGCGGACGCGTACATGAAGGGCATCGGCGGCTTCGATGCGAACAAGGCTCTGGATGCGATGGTGGCGACGGCGGACTACGCTCCGTATGGGCACCTGGGCGAGTACATGAAGCTGGGCTATGTGCCGGTGGATGGCGGCGCGGCGAACTCGCATCAGGAGGCGGTGTCGCAGACGATTGAATATGCGTTCGACGACTGGACGATTGCGCAGATGGCGCGGAAGCTGGGGCGGAACGATGTTGCTGAGCGGTTCGAGAAGCGGTCGGAGAACTGGAAGAATGTCTTCGATCCGAAGGTGGGGTTTGTGCGGCCGCGGCTGGCGGATGGGAGCTGGCGCGAGCCGTTCGATCCGGCGCGTGCGGGCGCGGACAGCGGCTTTACCGAGGGCAATGCGTGGCAGTACTCGTGGTATGAGCCGCAGGACGAGGCGGGGATGATCAAGCTGCTGGGCGGCGATCAGAAGCTGGTGGCGAAGCTCGATGCGATGTTCGACGCGAAGGTGGACCCGAAGCAGTATGCGGATGTGGAGGACATGGCGGGGCTGATTGGGCAGTATGTGCACGGCAATGAGCCGAGCCATCATCTGGCGTATCTGTACGACTATGCGGGCGAGCCGTGGCGGACGCAGGAGCGGCTGGGGCAGATTGTGGAGAGTCAGTACCGGCCTGCTCCCAATGGGTTGGTGGGGAATGACGACCTGGGGCAGATGTCGGCGTGGATGATCTTTACCGGGATGGGGTTCTATCCGGTGGCTCCTGCGTCGAACGAGTATGTGATTGGGCGGCCGTTTGTGGAGCGGGCGACGATGCATCTGCCGAGTGGGAAAAAGTTCGAGGTGGTGGCGGACGGGTTGAGTAAGAGCCATCCTTATGTGGAGAGCGTGAGCCTGAACGGCAAGCCGCTGACGCGGAGCTTTCTGCGGCAGGACGAGATTGTTGCTGGTGGCGAGCTGCGGTTTGTGATGGGCGGCGCGCCAAATAGGACTTGGGCGACTTCAGTTGCGGCGCGGCCTTTTTCTATGTCGGAGGCGCATTGATGCGCAGCGTACTTGCAGATCGCATAGATTGCTTCGGGGCTAACGAAAGGCAAATACAGGGGTCTCTCCACTACGGCGTGCGATGAAACCGCACGCCTTCGGTCGAGATGACGTACGCTTGTGCCATTGGGATCGAGATGCGTACTTCGCTAGTAGATTGAACTTGGCTGATGAACTTCACGGTTCTCAAATCCGGCGTTGTGGCTGTTGTGTTGACGGGTGTGGTGTTGGCGCAGACTACGCTGCATACGACGACGACGCTGGTGGTAGTGCCGACGCTGGTGCAGACGGCGGGTAACGCTCTTGTGTTTTCGCTGAAGGCGAATGACTTTGCTTTGACCGACGATGGTGTTCCGCAGAAGGTGACGCTGGAGGATGAGAGCACGCGTCCGCTGTCTCTGGTGGTGCTGATGCAGACTGGCGGCGCGGCGCGGGGACAGTTTCCGAGCTATGCCAATCTGTCGACGATGATTTCGACGATTCTTGGGCCTGCGCCCAATAAGGTTTCGATTGTGAATTTTGATAGCAGGCCGGAGGCGGCTTCGCCGTTTACGTCAGATGTCGAGCAGTGGAAGGATGCGATCGATCATCCGGATGTGGGCAATAGTGGCGCGGCGATTTTTGATGGGCTGGAGTATGCGATTGGGTTGCTGAAGCAGCAGCCGGCGAATACGCGGCGGGCGATTCTGCTGATCAGTCAGGAGCATGATGACGGCAGTCAGGCGAAGGTGAAGGACGTTGTCCGCGATCTGGGTGAGACGAATACGGCGGTCTACAGCATGACGTTTTCGGCGGAGAAGACGACGCTGCGGGAGGAGTTCAAGCAGTCGTCGCATAAGCATCCTCCGATTACGATTAATCCAGCAGCAGGTTCGTTTCTCGGCTACGTCGACCTTAGCGTTCCTCTTAATGCTGCGATTGGGGCGATGCACAAGAACATGTCTGCTGAGATTGCTGCGCTGTCGGGCGGAGAGACGAGCAGCTTCGATAATGCGGTTGACCTGGGCAATGATCTTAACGTGCTGAACAACCATATTCGCAATCGTTATATTTTGAGCTTCTATCCAACTTCGCAGACGGTGGGGCTGCATACGATTACGGTGCGGCTGCCGCAGCATCCCGAGATGCAGGTTTCGGCCAGAAGGAATTACTGGCTTGAGGCGCAGCCGTAGACACTACAGATACTGCTTCGGTTGCGATGATGCGGCTTAGCTCTGAGCTTTTTCTTTGATGAAAGAAAGCCTGCGGCGCGGTGCGGTGCTCTCGCGTTCGGGCTCGATCTCGGGACGGAGGGATGGCTGTGCCGGACGAGCGACCAAGTGAGCGAGAGCGTGTTGCAGAGCGATGGGGTCGGTGAAGCGCTGTGCGGGGGAGAGCGCGAGAAGCGTCTGAAGAAGAGGCTTGATGCCCGGATGCGCCGCAAGACGAGGATGCGAGAACGACAGCTTCGGCGTGAGATGGTTTTGTTCGATCTCCTGAAGCGTGTTGCCGTGGAAGGCGGCCTTGCCGGTGAGCATCTCGTAGAGGATGGCGCCGAGTGCGTAGAGATCGCTGCGGATATCGACATGATCGCCGAGGATCTGCTCAGGGCTCATGTAGAGCGGCGTGCCCGGGTGGCTGGTTCTGGAAGGAGGGATAGTTCGACTGTGCCGCGAGAGACTTGCGAGGCCAAAGTCTACGAGGAGAAATTGCCCGAACTCATTAAGGCGAATGTTACCGGGAGCGAGATCGCAGTGGATCACTCCTTTGCTCCATGTGTAGAGGAGTGCCTCATTCAGTTGTGTTGTGATCAGGATGGAATCTTCAAAGCTGAGTGGGCCGACACGGGCAAGCAGATGGTCGAGGTCTTCGCCGCGGATGTATGGCATCACGAGGTAGTGCAGGCCGTCGGCCTCGCCGACGTCGAGAACGGGAACGATGTTGGGATGGCCGGCGAGCCGTGCTCCGAGCAGGCCTTCGCGACGGAACCGCGCGAGAAGGTCTGCCTGTTCGACGTGGGCCGGATGCAGGACTTTTACGGCGAAGTGTCCGTGATGAATGCGATGACGCACAAGATAGACGCTTGCCATGCCGCCGATGCCGACGAGACGAAGGACCTGGTAGCGTCCGGCGAAGATGATGGCAAGCCGTGCGGCGATCTCCCGCGTATCGAGCGGCGCATTTGCGCGTGCGGTGCCCGGCTTGCGGATGAGAGTCTTCATGAAAGCCGCCTGCGCATTGGCATCGTGCGAGGGACCCAAGCTTCGGTGTGGACGGGCGTAAACGGAACGAAGGGGAGGGGGAGACGCGCGCGTGCCTCATCGTGCGCATACCAGAGCAGAGCATCCGGCTGCATAACGTGTTCGATGTTTTCGTTGAAGCTCTGCCATGCAAGAATGCGTTGAAGCTGTGCGAGCGTCTGCTCGAGCGTTGTCTGGACACGGTGCTTTGCCCAGAGGCAGATGAAGCCGGTCTCCGGATGCACGTTGGGGTGGAAGACCGGCGTGTCGAGATAGACCTCTGCGGACATGCTGGGATAATAACGCGGAAAGACGATACGAAGCCGGTGGCGAGTGCTGATTGTATCGTTTGCGGTTACATGATCAGGAGACGGCAGCGGCAATGCCGGCAGGCCGTCGACCTCAAGCAGAAAGAGATCGTGATTCCGCGCAAGGTTTAACCGGCCCGGGTTGGCCTGTTGCAGCGTCTCCAGCAAAATCCACTCGTTCTCGATTCGGCGTGTACGCATGGTGAGATAGGATGCAGTTCGCTACCGGGCTGCCGCCATCAACCGTTGGTGGAGATGGTGGAGACGCGAAGGACATCGTTGGGGCGAACGCCTTGTTTGGGAAGCGGCAGAGAAAAATCGAGGCTCTGGTTGTTCCAGTTGACCTCGGGCTCGCCATCACCCTGCAACACGTCGCCGCGCTCGCGGAGGTCGAAGAGTATCTCGTCGAGGACGACGTTAAGATTTTCGTCTTCGTCGATATCTACGTTGTATTTGGTTTCTCCGCGAACGGTGTCGAAGTACATCTGATATTTGGCCATGGCTTTTACTCGTATTGTTGCGATGGTAGCGTTTCGCTGTAAGAAGTATGAATCAGCTTAAGAGATTCAGGAAGATCGGCGATGACCCAGCCGCATCGGGAGCACTCGCCGTTAAGATTATCCCAGCAGTCGCGGCACTGGGGGCGGCGGCAGCGACCGCAAAGGCGTAGATCGGCCTGATCGAAGGAGGCCATGCAGACCTGACAGCGGCCATGGACTGTGGCAGGGCCGAGTGTGCGGTCCCACCATTGCTTCTGCGCGGAAAGGATGGGGACGTGATGCTCGACGCAGAGCTGGCAGCGGCGATGCTCGAAGTCCCAGCACTTTTCGTCACATACGACGAGAGCGCAGCGAGGACAGGTGAAGGTGAGGGCATTCGGGTTCAAGCGACGGTTGCACAGGCCGCAGCGCTTGCGACTCATAGTTTGGAGCAGAACGACACCGCCGCTGGCGAGCAGGCATAGTGGTGCGGCCAGCCACTCATAAGCAACGGGCTGGTGATTGATAGAGCTGATGCCAAGGCCTACGAGTGAACAGCATCCGAGCACGACGGGGAGCAGCCATAGCGGGCGCTCGAGCAATGAGAAGAAATTTGCGGTGAAGGTTCCCAATACGCCAATCAGGATTGCGAGCAAGAGAGTCGCAAGTGGGCCAGCCAGCGCCCCGAGAAACTGGATCGAGAGCCAGAAGACAACAAACCCAACGAGTAGACCGACCTGATTCAGACGCACGTGCACTCTCCTCCAGCATCTTAGCTGAGACTCAGAATCTTGCTAAAGAGTGGTCAGGGGCTGCTGAAAAAAGTATCGGCCTATTCACGATGCAGTTACAAAGAGCGCGCGATGGTGAAGAGATGATCGGGCGGAAGACCGAGCTGGCGCGGCGTGAGATGTGCAAAAGAGTCTCCGATGGTCACGCGCGCGAGAGTCTCGATAGCGGACAACGAGGATTCTCCACAGGCCGGACACACACCCCGCCGCCGCAAGACGGCGAGGCGAAGCATAGGGCTCCAGAGATGCCGGCATCGGTTGCAGCGTGCCTTCACGCAGAGAGGCCAGTCTAGTTCGAGGGACGCGGGCTGATTTTCCGTCTGAGCGCTCTGCTGTGCAAGCGACTCATTCAATGGCTGATCCATGGGAAGGATCACCATATCTGACGAATCTTCGGAGCTATGCCAGGGGCAATCGGCGCTGGGCCGAATGGTGAAGGAGTGCCAGCTTGTCTCAGGCAATGGCAGCGAAAGTTCCCATGCGTATGCCTGCTCTGTGAGTTCTGAAGGAGTTAAGGCAAGACGAAGGCCGAGATCGACCTGGAGCGCAGCGACTATTGATGCCATGGTTGGCGTGCTGGGCAAGGGCTGATCGGTGTGAAGAGGAGCAGAACAGCTTTGCGCGGCAGAGAGCGAGAAGGAGAGCAGTTCGGCGCGGCGGGCTTCGCCCAGTTGGCAGAGATAACACGCTGCACGGCCTCCGGGGAGCCACGCTACACGGCCCGACCAGACGGCGCGCCCCTTGAGTCCGGCATCCATCATCGGAAGACGAAGACGGTGGGCTGCGTAGCCGGTTTCGACTCGGGCAAGCGTGTTGTCGGTGCAGGAGAGCAGAAGAGCACAACGCCGAAGGCGCTGAAAGCCGACGTCGGCGATCTCACATGCAAGCGTCTGCCAGTGGGTGTCAGGAAAATGCGCCGCGAGATTTTCTGCAAGGACCTCGGCTTTGTGACGGCCGAGTGAATTTTTCGATCGAAGATAAGGACTATGGATAAGGTTGGTCGCTTCGACTCTGTCGGGGTCGATCAACAGCACGGTGCCGAGCCCGAGAAGTCCGAGTAAACGAGCTGCCTCTGAGCCCAGAGCGCCGCATCCAACCACGGCAACTGCAAGTCCTCCGATTGCCTCGCGAGTGTACGAGGTCATCTCAAGACGTTCATAAATTAACGAGTTAAAAGTTGGCATAGGTGAAGAACCGGCGCACATTTTTTTGATGACATAAAAACTTCTTTCACTTTAACTCTTGATAGACGTTGATTTACGAGGCGTAAATTAATTTACGCATGCTAAGATTCTCAAACCTTAGCTGAAATTGAAGCCATGAGTCTTTACAAAAATATCTATTTCGCTGCGCTCGTCGGCGCTCTGGCTGGGATCCTCACCTGGGGTGGAAGCAGTTTGCTGTTAATTGCTTTGGACGTCAAACGCGGGCTATGGATACCGGATGCAACGGTGGTCTTCCTGCTTGGATTTCTGTTGGCGTTATTTGTCTTTCGATATATGGATTACGCCGCCGGTAAGCCTATGCGTTGGGCCACGGTGGGCTGGGGAGCGCTCTGTGGGTTAGGCTCGGCGGTTGTCGTTACGCTGATTCTCTCGCTGCTGCAGACGCATATTCAGGTTGAGTCGCCGACATTGTTTCGGTTGGTGGCGTGGGCGCTGGCAGGATCGCTGATCGGCATGGGAGTTGGCCTGCGCTGGGTGAAGAACAATCGGGTCAGGGTGTTGCATACCTATGCGGGAGGGTTGGCGGGCGGTCTAGTGGGTGGTCTGCTGTTTACTTTTCTCGGGCCGCACTCTCCGGAGATATGCCAGGCCTTTGGATTGATGCTGACGGGCGCAGGCACAGGACTTGGCGCGGCGCTTTCGCCCATGCTGATGCGCGATGGAGCGGTGCAGTTCATCAGCAGCGGTGATGCGCGTGCGCAGAGCAAGCTTGGCCGCACCGGCAAGCAGTGGCCGCTTGAGCCGGGCGAGAGCTATGTTCTTGGCAATATCGCTACGTCAGATACGGGCAGCAGATTTCAACAGGGTGTCGACATCTTTGTTCCGGACTCGTTTTTGTCTCCGCGTCACGCCGTACTGTTCTCAAAAGAAGGTCGTTACTTCATCGCCCGGCATCCGGATGCCGGTGGTCCGGCGGGCATTGCAAAGTTCATACTCAGGGTTCGTGGAAAGACAGTAACAACTTCTCAGGAGCTTCACGAATCAGACGACATATTGGTTGGCCGCACCGCCCTCCGTTTTTCCAGCAAAAAACTTCACGACTAGGAATGGTGACTTGGTAGCTCGGGCCGCAAAATTCGGGATTGCGATGTGCGCGCTTTTACTGGCGGGCGCAATCAGTAGCTGGGCGCAGGGAAGCGGGGCGACAGCTCTCTCTGTCGTGCGCGCTCCGGAGCTCGTTCGTTGTACGCCGATCAGCATGACACCGTGCCTCTCTGTGAGTGTTACGCCATCGAACGATGCGGGACAGCCTGTTGCTGTAGCGCTGCCGACGAAGGACCGATTGCTGCAGTCGGTGCAGGTCAATTCGAACGGAGAGACGATCGCTCCGTTTTATGTCTCTGCGGGTGCAGGCTCCGATGCGACCCGGCGGCCGAACATTGTGCTGATCGAGGTGGACATCAGCGGCAGCATGAACTCGCCGGTCGGCCCGGGAGTATCGCGCTTTGAGGCGGCGCGGACAGCGATTGCAAAGTATGTGGACAGCATGCAGGAGGGTGTCGATCAGATTGCGATCGTTCCCTTCGAGAGCCATCATGTTGTGCCGACGATTCGCGCAGCGGTCTTTACCGGCAGCCGAAGTGAAGCGATGGCGCAGTTGAAAGCGATGCCGCAGCCCGCCCCGAACAACAACACCGCGCTCTTTCAGGCGGTCTTTTCCGGCGTGCAGACGATGCAGGCCGAGATGGCGACGCTAGTGAAGCCGGGAACGACGGCTGCGGACTTTCAGCCGCGAGTGATCGTCATGACGGACGGAAAAAACGAGGTGGCGCGCGGAGACGATGCCGATCTTCTCGATGGGCCGCTCGGTATGCAGCAGGCGGTGGCGAAGGTTGCGTCTTCGGGATTGGACGTGATCGGAATCGGCTTTGGTGACCGTAGCCAGATTGATACGCAAGCGCTGCAGCGGCTCTCCAAGCGCATCTTCCTGGCGACGACCGGGGACGAGCTGGTTCAGATCCTTCATGCGACTACGCCGTTGCAGTCGGCCAATCTTCAGGTAACGTTTCTGTCTCCGTGGAGCGATCGCTCTTCGCTTGCATCGAGAGATCCGCAGTTCTCCTTTTCGTTGACGCTGCCCGATGGCCGCAAGTTGATGAGCGTGCCGGTACGTTATGTGACACCGGCGATGGGTACGCCGCTCTATGAGCGGACAGCAACTCCGGAAGAGATGACGGCCCTGATTGCTGTAAGGCCTGCGACCAGCTCCGGTTGGGACACGGTACTGCGAGGGCTGCTGGTCTTTGCCGGGTGCAGTACGCTGCTACTCCTGCTATGGCTTTGGGTTCCGCGGCTTATTTGGGGGAACGAATATGCGAGCGGCCTGGGCGCTGGCGATGGGGGCAGGCGTTGGGGCAAGGATACGGGAGTAAAGGCTTCAGCCGTTCAGATGAGAACGGTGACGAATGCACCAGATGGCTTCGATGCGGATCAGCTACGAAGTAAGCAGCAGCGTTCCGCCGGACAGATTACCCAGGTACAGCCGAGAACAGAGTATTCCAAGGCTGAGATTGTAAGAGATACGCACTAACCAGGCCAGCATAGTGCTGGGAAAGATGAAAGAGAGGAACGATGCCGCTAGTCAAAGTAATTCGCAAGGGAGTAACACCCTCGGTACGAAAGGTTCCTACATCGACGGCCGCTTTGATGCTGCCCATGACGATTGGGCGCGTAGGTAGCGAAGCCGGATCGGAAAACGAAGATCTCACCAAGGTCGAAGACCTGGGCGATGCTTTCAAGAAGTTTGAGCCGAAGCTTAACTTCAGAGGGAATGCGGGGCCGGAAGAGGCAGAGTTCCGTGCAGAGTTTCGCTTTCGCAGCATTAAGGACTTTGAGCCGGACAATCTGCAGAAGAAGCAGGAGATCAAGAATGCCGACGGCGAATCGGAGTATCTCCGCAACGATCTGGCGGATTTGAAGACGAACATCGACCTGCTCTATCGCCTGAAAGACCGTTGGAAGCTGCCGACCGTGCGGCGCGCGTGGTCCAACGAGGCACAGCGGAAAGAGATTATTACGGCACTTGGCAAGCTTCGCGGGGAACTTGAGCGCGTCGCACAGGGAGGAAAGTAATCATGGCGACTGCACCCATCACGACCAAAGTTACGACGGAGCAGATCATCGCTCAGTCGCCGGCGCACGAGCTGCTGCAGGATATCTTCGCCGATCTCCATCCCGCGCTTACCGATGAGAAGCGAGACATTGCCAGCATCTTTACCGCACAGTCTGCGAAGGACTTTCTTGCGCAGTTGATGAACTTCGAGCAATTGCTGAGCCCGGAAGACCACTATGACACGACGGTCAAGAAGCTGCAGGCAAAGATCGACGATGCGGAGAGTGTGCGCGACGAGCTGCTGGCGCAGGTCTTTGAGGAGATTCGTCCGATCGAGCTGAGCTATCGGCAACTGCAGATGTTCTTTGAGAACACCAAGGTTAACGACGGCAAGGTACGCAAGCCAGTAGAGCTGTACCTCCTGAATGCCGATCCGAAGGCGATGCGGGACGTCTTCAGCATGAGTGTTGCCGCGATTGAAAATTTTGTAGTGCAGCGCAATGACAACTTCAACTTCCGCGACGACATCTGCAATCTTGTGGTGCCTGGCTTCTATCCGCAGCCGGTGCGAGAGAAGCTCGAGCAGATTGCAAATGCATGGGGAATGCTGCTGATCGGTGACCTCGACGATGAGAAGTCGTTCAAGAATGTCGAACGGAACTTCTTGCCCGGAGGCAAGTACGAGTTCTTGAAGCGGCCGGACGATGCCGCTGCTGCAGATGTGTGTTTGATGGGCTACTTGCAACTGCGAGCACCGTACTGGTTTGAAAAGGATGAAGCAAAGGAAGGGCTGTACGGACCTCCCTCGATCGTCTTTGCAGGCGCTGTGGCACGTGCAGACGATGCGCAGGGCATGGCGCAGGGGCCAGTCGGCTCGCGCTTCGGCAGAGTCGTTGGTGCCGAGAAGGCGCGCATCGAGCCGTTGATCGGAGAGATGGAGCACCTCAGCATGGAGAGGCAACTAATCCCCATCATTCGGGATGCGGACAACCATCTTTGCTTTTATGGCTGCAGAACGCAGGCAGACGATCCTTACGGCGTGCTGAAGTTCTTTACGTCGTACCGTATTCTGCGTTATCTCGAACGCTGCTGCCGCCACTATCTATTGCAGGTTGCAGGACAAGTGCTGACTCGCGATTTTATGGATCAGCAGATTGAGACGCCGTTGAAGCGGCTGCTGGATGAGCAGGTAGAACAGGGAACGATTATTGGTTACGACCTGTTCGTCGACAAGGACTCGAACAAACGGATGCAGGGCATTTGCGACATTACTTTGTCGGTGATGCCGACCGGACCGGCGGAGACATTTGTATTGAAGATCGATGTCCCCGACTTTAACAAGCAGGCCAAAGAAGAGTAGATCTGTGCGTGGCCCGGCTTCAATGGCTTCGTGTGACAAGGGACGGCAACGATGGACAGGGGAGCATTCCAAAGATGAGGTTCAATATCTCAGCAGGAACCGCTGCGCGCCGCGCGGAGCAAGAGGAGCAGGAGCGCGAGAGTGCAGGGCCCCGTCCGCGGATCCATCTTCGTGGCGGCACAGCGGCACGGATGGCGGAGAACGAAGCTCCTATTGCAGCGCAGCGCCCTTACAGCATGAGCATGCAGGCGCGAACAGGAAAGCCGTTTACTCTTGCCGACGTTGCGGCGGAGAAGAAGAGTTCTTCGTCGCAGGAGCAGCAGAGCGTACCCGAAGATCGGCGGCGCGGCAACGCTATTTTGACATCGTCGTTTCGGCCTGCATCGAGGCCCGACAAGTTTTCTACCCCAACCGGGAATCATTCGGTTTTCGAAGAGGGTGTTCTACCCCGCAAATTTGACAAGGAGGCTCAGATACCGCCGAGATCTCCACTTCAAACCCTTCGAGATCTGTTTTCGCGTACGTTGCCGGAGCAGGACAAGAAGCAATCCTAATCGAGCATGGCAAATCTAAATTGACCGCAAGGAGAACAACGTGGCAACTCCCTATAGAACGACTGTGACAATCGACGGCACAAAGTTCAACGCCGTAACCACCAGCGTGAAGTTCACTACAGAGAAAGATCGCTCAGGCGTTGCGCAGATGGGCAGCCTCTCGACACGGATCCGCGTGTGGGCCGATCTGCATGACGACAAGAACATTCCTTTCTCGTCGATCAAACAGTTCTTCGATCTGGCCAACGTAGTAACGCGAGACAAGATCAAGCCGATCAAGATCGAGTTCTGGAAAGACGAATCGCAGCAGGATGCTCTTTGCACCTACAGCTTTAATGGCTGGATTCGCCGTTTCGAAACGAGCAATCCTCTGGACTTTATCCCACGCTCGCAGGCAGCAAGCACGGAAGATCTGTTGACTGACGGCGCGGCACCCGACCTGAACCACATGCTGGTGCTTGACCTGGAGCCTGCGATGAATCAGCAGAATTTCCAAGACATCCGGATGAGCAACTAGACCGATTTCAAGAAAAGGGAAAAATTTATGGCGACCTCACCGTACCGCAGCACCTGCACGATCGACGGCAACAAGTTCGATTGCCTGTCGATCTCCGTATCCTTTGCAACCGACAAGGACCGCGCCGGCATGCCTCAGATGGGCAGCCTGCAAACGAATATCCGCGCATATGTGGATTTTCACGACGACCAGAACATGCCCTACTCGACGATGAACTCGCTCTTCGGTCTTGCCAATGTCGTGACCAAGGACAAGGTCAAAGACGTCAAGCTGGAGTTCTGGAAAGATGACTCGCATAACGACGCTCTTTGCAGCTACAGTTTCAAGGGCTGGATCAGCGGGTTTCACACGTTGAATCCTTACCAGAGCGATGACGCGGTGAAGTCGGGCGAGACCGGCATCAATCACGTTCTTGTGCTGGACCTCGAGCCCTCCCTCAATCAACAGAACTTCAGCGAGATCAAGATCAGCAACTAGCGAAACAGATTGCCTGTGAAGTCTTGCCTGCGGCCAATAGCCGCGGGCAGGCTTTGCTTGTTTCCAGATCGCACGACGAAATGCAAGGAGGGTGCGCCTATGCCGTTTTTGTCCTTCCCTCTGCGTCTTCGAGAGGGCGGCACGCTTCATCGAACCGAAGAGTCTTCTGCACTGTTGTCGTTTCTGCAGACAATGGCGCTGACCCCTGGAGGTTCATGGGCCGCATGTCCAAACTTTGGATTTCGCGATCTTCTCGAATCCGGGAGGCAGCGCGCAGATTCACCGCGGCTCGCGATGGAACGTGCCAATCGCGCGTTTGACGATCTCGGCATCACCGACTATCGCGTGCAGGAGATCGTACGCGAGAACGCGCAACGCACTGACTTCGATGTCTACTCCATCACGCTGGTTGCGACTCGCAGCGCGGAGACGTACTCCACCCGCATCAGCACAGAATCTGTTTAAGGCACCACCAGTGTAAGACGATGACTTTTCAGCCGCCGACCATTCTCGATATCGACCGCAGCCTGCGCGACGACTTTCGCCGACGCGTGAAGGACTTCGGTATCTCTGTCGATGCAACGGACCCGGTGCTGGCTGTCCTGTTCCGAACCTTTGCGCAACAGATCGAGACTGTTTACGCGGACACCGGACGGATGCGGCAGTCGTTGCTGGACGAACTGATGGCTGGGCTTCAGCTTTCGCAGAGGCTTGCGCATCCAGCCCAGACGGTCGTTCGCTTCACTTCGCGCTCGCACCGCGCGAAGGTTTTGCGTGCAGGCACGGAGCTGAATGCAAAGGCCTCCACAGGGGAGCGGCTCACGTTTGGACTGGATGCCACTATCCAGGTATCGGCAGCACGAATTGCGTTGGCGCTGGCATATCAAGACCAGCAGTTGCAGTTATTGCCCGGCGTAGAGACAGCAGAGTCTTTGCAACCTTATCGGCCTTCGATCGATCCGGTGAAGGTCAACCTGGGGGTACAGCCGGCGCTGTTAATTGCAATTGAGAACCTGCCTCCGACACTTCTTCGCCGGCATGCACTCTTTTTCGAGTTGGGGCCGGGCTCTTTTCTGCTGCGCGAGGCGCTTCGCAAAGAGCCATGGTGGATCTTCAACGAAGACGGAACGTTGGACGGTACGGGGTTGATGCGACCGCGACGCGCTAACAGCGGAGTCTACGAGTTGGGCTGGCAGCTAGAGGCGGACTGGACTGCGAAGAGCGAGCGGGAGTTGCCGGAGATTCCGGATGGGTTCTACTCCGGAAGGCAATTTATCTTTCCCGACATGTCGGAGGATCGCCGGCTGCTATGCCAGGTCCCAAAATTCCTGGATGGTGCGCTGGCAAAGATCTGCGGCCGGGACATGAGCAATTTTTTGAGCACGCCGAGAGTCTGGATCAAGATACCGCTTCCGCCGGGGATTCCCGCGTTGCGTAACGCCGTCAACGGCATCATGCTGCATGCGATGACGGCATCGAATGTCTTTTGCCGCAATCAGACGGTTCAATTTGAGCGCGATGGGCGATCCATTCCAGTGGGGCACAACAGTGTTGGAGTACGCGAGATGCTGGTGGCTCCGCTATCGGTAAGCAGTTTGGCAAATGAGCCGTATGAGGCAGGGCTGCGGCCGCGCAGGGATGCATCGGTGGGCTGGTATGAGCTGCACAACGATCGATTGACGCTGCATCCTGGCATCGATCCGAATGGTCAGGCACAGACGGCGGCGAACGTGCGGCTATGGCTTACGAACGGGAGCCTCGGTAATCGCGTGGGACCGGGCGACATCACCGGTTTTGCCCACAGTGCAACCTTCGACGACATCAGCGTCAGCCATGTAACGGCTGCAGCAGGCGGCACCAACGGCGATGACTATCCAAGCACGCAGCGACGTTTTGCCGAAGCGTTGCTAAGCCGCGGAAGGATCGTCACCCGTGCAGACCTTGAGGCTTCGACGCTGAGCTTCGACCGAAGGATTCTTGCTGTCGAAGTACGTTCCCAGATCGAGCGGCAGCCTGAGGGCTTGAGGCGCATGGAACGGCTTTGGGTGACGCTTGACGAAGATGGCTTCACGGAGCCCGAGGTCGAGCTGCCTGTGTTGCAGCAAGGACTTGAAAGCTATCTGAAGCAAAGATTGATCCAGGGAATTCTGCTGGAGGTGCGGTTCGAATGGAGCGGAGGTACTGCTCCATGATGACTCCAAAACGAGCCTCGGCGATGGGTCTTCCACCGGTCAATGAGACGGCGGTTTTGCCGGTGATGCCAAATCTGGCTTCGGGCACGCATGCCTTTCGCCACTCGGCAGACTCGGCGATGGCATGTCTTGCGGCGATGAGAATCTCTCCGTCGCGTATTCATCTGCGGCGCACGGGGCGAGAGGCGGTTCCGGACGGAACAGTTGTCGCGCAATCTCCGGCGCCCGGTGCGATGCTTGAACCGGATACGCAGATCTCTCTCGATGTCGCCGGATTGGGCTTCAATCATGCTTTGCCGGTCGGTATGTGGGACTCCGGCGGCGAGGCTGAGCCGGGGACCAAGGAGCTGCTCGAAGGCATCGACGATCCTTTGGACAAGCTGACCCATTGGACTCGTGAAGGCGCGACTCTTTTTCGTCTCTCAAATACCGACAAGCTCGCCTGCGAGCGATGGATGGCGTTGTTTGGTGTGAACAGCGCAGACTGGCCGCGGGAGTTGTGGTTTCGGCTGTCGAGCCTGCTGGCACAGCTTCCGGCACTTGCCTGCAGCGAAGAGGGAATGCGGCTGGTGCTCGGCGTGCTCTTTCAAATTCCGATTGAGAGTCTACGCTATCAACGATCGGTGGCGATGATTCATCGCGACAAGTCCACGCTGCTGGGTGTTAGAGCGAGCCGACTCGGCATCGATACGGTCGTCGGCGATGCGGTGGAAGACCTTGCGCATCTTCGAATCACGCTTGGCCCGGTTTCGCTCAAGACCTATGAAGCCTTTGCCGAAGGGGAACAGGCCCGGCTGTTGCGGCGCGCGTTCGATTTTCTGATGCCTGCATTTTTGGACTACGAGATTGTGTGGACGGTCGCGGATGCGCAGCGGTGCCCCTGGCTGGGTATGGCGGAACGGAATAGCCGACTTGGCGTCAATATGTACCTGGGCGATGCCGTGTGAGAGAGGACTTTGAGGTGAGACGGGATGGATAATATCCGACTGAAGTCGGTCAACTGGGAACACGGAATGCTGTTGACTCCCGAGCATTTTCTGCGTCAGGAGCACTACGTCGAGTCGCTGTTGTTCTGGAACATCGGCTATCTGACGACGGGATCGGGGCTGGTCGGCGGCGGTGTTCGCCTGCCTGCAAGCGATCTTGGCGCGGTACGTCATGATCCTACGGTTGTGCTTGAAGAGGGGCCGGAGACGCTGAGCCTCTCTATCAGCAAATGCCGCGGTCTGACGTCTTCAGGCTGGATCGTTGAGATCGAAGAGGGATCGGTGCTGTCGGAGAGATTCGCGAAGGAGCAGCTAGCAGGTGTGGCTGAGGCCATCGTTTATGTTATCTGCGACCTTAGCGAAAAGCAGAAGATCGAAGGTGCTCCCGATGCGTTCAATCCGCAGATGAAGACGGAACGGACGTTCTCCTACAGAATTGCCCTCGACGTGACTGCTGCAGAAAAGGAGAACGCTATTGCAGTGGCGCGGCTGCGACGGCCTTCCGCGGGGATGCACTACGAAAAGGACCCGCAGTACATTCCGCCTTGCGTGTCGCTTTCCGCCTATAGTGAGCTGACCTCGGGCTGGCGGGAGATTATGGAGGCGGTCAATCACCTGGCAGCAGGATATGCGGAACTGCACCGTGCCATGCGGGAGTTTCTGGTGTTGTTCACCGAGCGCGGCATTGAGACCGAGGTCGACCGCGACTCGCTCAACTTTGCAGAGCGCATGGTGATGGTGCTGCAGGAAACCGCCTACCAGGTGCTTGATCGCAAGCAATCTCCGGAGAGCTTCTTCGGAAGCATTCGGAAGCTGCTGCACCAGGCGGCGACGTTCTTTGATCTGGCTCCCGGGATGCAGCAGTACTATGAGACGCTTCGCGAGACCGGTGAGACGGAGCTGATCGCGCTGATTGAGATACAGAAGCACACGCTGCAGACCGGGCGCACGCTGCGGCTTAATGACGATCTCGGTGTGGAGCTGCGATCTGCATTGCAGTCGCTCGGTGTGCTCGAAAAGCTGGAACGCGCGCTCGAAGGAAAGTACATCGACTTCCGCCGCAGCCCTTCGCTCGAAGGCATGAATTTCATCTTCGACCGTCAGGGCAAGGTGCTTTACAAGCTGGCTGCGAAGCCTTCGCGAGTACAGGGTGTGGTGGATGAGCTGACCATCTTCTTCTCGCAGTTGCGGCTCGAAGGGCGAGATCGTTATCGGCTCATTCTTGTAGGTGATCGCAATCAACCCTATCCCAGAGGGACGACCATCAGTGCCGAGATTCGCCTGAATGAAGGAAGCGGTTTTCGTCGAGAGGCGATCATTCTGCAGGCCGAGGCCAAGCTCGACGACCAGTACAACTTCGAGTTGGACTTCGAAGCGCAGGACGTGCCCACCATCACGGATGTGCGCGTAACGGTGCAGGCCTATCATGCGATCCATACCGCGCTGCTGTTTACCCGGCACAGGTTCTTTGCCGGACGGACGTTCGATAGCCAGAGCGCCAGTCAGAGCAGCGGCCGAGCGAGTGAACCGGCCACAGTGTGGCCAGATGATCTGACAGCTACCCGGTTTGGGGCGCGAGAGAACAACCGTCTTGATCCATCGGGATTCGATGAGAGCTACAGTGCTGCTGCAACGGTAAGAAGCCGGGGAGACGTCTCTTCGCGAGCGGCTGAGTATGCGAAGACACAGACTTCGACTGATCGTGCCCAGGCTGTAGATGCAGGCGACACTCTGCCGCCATGGAGTCCGCGAAAGCGTGAAGATGACTCTGGAGCCAATGAGCTTGATAGTGCAACAAGCCGTCCGCGACGACGGCGTTTGGAATAGGAGAACGCCTTGGCATTGGACCTGAGTCTTTTATCGGATGATATGGAGCGCGCGCTGGAAGCGGCACGATTGCTTGCAGAGCGACGGAAGCAGTCGCTCATCCAGCCTGAACATCTGCTATATACACTCTTCGACCATGAGAGCAGCCTGTTTGCGTTGCTGGAGCGCAACGGCGTAGCGTGCGGCGCGTTGCTGGATGCTCTTGCGATGAAGGTGAATGGCTCTGACGGCGGTACGCTCGAACCGGGGCGCAGGCCAGTGGCTTCACAGGCCCTGCGAAAGCTGCTTGAAAAAAGCCTGGAGCGCACCAGCGGGCGCAGAGGTACGAACGTTGAACCTATTGACGTGCTTCTCTCCGCGGTGGAGTTAGGTGAAACCGCATTGAAGGCAGACCTGCGCGAAGCTGGAATTACGAAAGAGTCTGTTGAAAAAATTGACGAAGCGCAAAAGACACTGAAGGATACGTATGAGCCGGAGAAGGCATCACGTTCGGAAGGCGCAGCATCGGGTCGAGTGCTGGAGCGCTTTGGTCGGGACCTGACTGCTGCGGCGCGCGCCGGAGAGCTCTCGCCGGTGGTGGGGCGCGACGAAGAGATTCGTCAGCTGATTCAGACGCTGCTGCGCAAGACGAAGAACAATCCGGTACTGGTCGGCGATCCCGGTACAGGCAAGACCGCCATCGTCGATGGATTGGCGCTGCGCATTGCGGCAGGCGATGCTCCGGAGAGTCTGCGGATGTGTCGCGTCATCTCTCTTGATCTGGCAGCTCTAGTTGCAGGAGCAAAGTATCGCGGTGAGTTTGAGGAGCGAATCAAAGGTGTCATCGACGAAGTGAGGTTGAAGAAGGGTGAGATCATCCTGTTTCTGGATGAGCTGCATCAACTGGTTGGCGCAGGCGGCACAGAGGGCGGTATGGACGCCGCCAATCTTCTGAAGCCGGCGCTGGCGCGGGGCGAGCTGCGCTGCGTTGGAGCGACGACCTTTGACGAGTATCGCGAGCGCATTGAAAAAGATGGAGCGTTGGCGCGCCGCTTCGAGCAGGTACAGGTTAAGGAACCGACCGACGAGTCCATGCTGTATATCCTGCGCGGCATCCGCGAGCGATACGAGGCCTTCCATGGGGTAAAGCTGTCGGATGAGGCATTGCAGTCTGCAGTGAAGTTGTCGCGGCGTTACCTGCGCGACAGGTTTCTTCCGGACAAGGCGATTGATGTGATCGACGCGGCAACGGCGCGTCTGCGTATGCAGATTGAATCGAAGCCTACGCACGTCGATCAGCAGGAACGGCTGTTGCTGCGAAAGCGGGCTGAACTGGAATCGTTGCGCGGTGCGTCGGCGAGTGCGCAGCAGAAAAAATCGATAGCGGCGCTTGAAGAAGAGATTGCTGTGCTCGATCCTCAGGTTTCGACGCTGGTGGAGGCATGGGACAGCCAACGGATGGCTTCATCGGAGCTGAAGAAGACGCTTCAAGCGATTGAAGAGCAGAACCGTCTTCTGCAGGCGGCTGAGGCTGCAGGCGACGTGACCAAGGCCGCAGAGATACGGTATGGCGCGCTCAAATATCTGGAGCAACAGAAGGCTGATCTTGAGACGAAGACTGCTACGGTGCGAGAGTCCCCGATGGTGTCCGACGAGGTGCAGCCATCGCACATCGCCGAGGTGATCGCAGAACGTTCGGGCATTCCGGTAAGCCGTCTTCTCGAGAGCGAGCGAGACCGCCTGCTTAAGCTCGATGAGCGGTTGGCAGAGCGGGTCTTTGGTCAGCCGGATGCAATTCAAGCTGTAGCAGAGGCCGCGCGACGGATGCGCACGGACCTGCAATTGAAGCGAAGTCCAAACTCGTTCCTTTTTGTAGGGCCGACCGGTGTTGGCAAGACAGAGTTGGCAAAAGCCCTGGCTGAGGCGCTCTTTGACGATGAACGTGCGCTGATTCGCATTGATATGGGGGAGTACAAAGATAAGTCTTCCGCGGCCAGCCTGATCGGCTCGCGGCCGGGTCTGGTCGGCTCCGATGAGGGAGGTTTCCTGACAGAACAGGTTCGTCGCTCTCCCTATTCGATCGTACTCTTCGACGAAGTGGAGAAAGGCCATCCCGAGATTCTCGATCTGTTGCTGGGTGTTCTGGACGAGGGCCGTTTGACGGATGCCAAGGGGCGGTTCTGCGACTTTTCCAATACGATCGTGCTCTTCACTTCAAACCTCGGCGTGCGCGAATCTATGGGTGCGGAAAACGATAGCGAGCGTAAGCAGATCATCCTTGAAGTTGTGCGTGCGAGTCTGCGTCCTGAACTGTACAACCGCATCGGCCAGATCATTGCCTTCAATCCACTCAGCGAACCGGAGCTGGAGCGCATCGTCGGTGTCCATCTGGCAGGCCTGACCAGAAAGTTGGAAGAAGATCGCGATATCCGGCTAGCAGTAAGTCCGGGCGCGGTGTCTCTGCTTGCGGCACATTCGTACGACCCTGAATATGGCGCACGCCCGGCTGGCCGCGTCATGCAGCAGATGGTGCTTGCTCCTCTGGCCAATGCACTACTGGCCCAGGACATTCTTCCAGGGCAGCATGTTCAGCTCGATGCGGATGAGGATGGTCTGAGTTTTAACGTAGTAGAACCCGACGTTGCGACCGACACGCAGGAGACCGTAACGCGATGAGCGTCAATAAAATTGTGAAGAAGATACTTTGGTCTGGTGTAGCCCTGGTTCTGTTACCGGGGCTAGCCATTACTGCACAGGCACAGAACAAGCTGACAGCCGCCGAGGCATATAGCGGCTGGTTGAATCTTTTTGATGGTGCCTCTACGAATGGATGGGACTCGACGAGCGGCTGGACGACGCAGCAACAGTCGCTTAGCACGTCGATGGCGGCCGACCGGCGAATCGTTACTGCACTTCCCTTCGCGGACTTCATTCTGAACTTTGAGTTTCGTTCGAATGCTACGCCTTCAGGCGCTGCGGTTCGGATTCGAGTGCCTCACAGCGGCGAGCCGGAGGGCAGTGGTTATTGGATTACCCTGGGCGATTCGAAGCCCGATTGGCCCGCAGGCAGCGTCGTGCTGAAGAGTAAAAGCAGCCTGTCGACCCCTGCATTGAATGTATGGCACAAGGTTTCCATTGAGGCGAACGGCAGCCATATCGTCGTGCAGATCGATGGGCAGCGGACGGCAGAGACGACCGACGACAGTGCAAAGGCTGGATACATCCAGTTTCAGACGGCTCGTGGAGCAGGTCTCGATCTTCGCAACATCTATGTGAAACCGCTCAACGTCAATTCTGTATTCAACAACGTCGACCTCTCCGGCTGGAAGAACATACCGTTTACTCCGAAGCCGGGAGAGGGTGTAGGCCACTCGTTGGCAAAGATGTTCAGCTTCGGTTCCGGCGGTAAATCTCATACTGCAAACTGGTCGGTAAAAGGCGGGAAGATACATGGTGAAAGCGGACCAGGCTCCCTTGAGACAACTGGGTCGTACGATGATTTCGTATTGCAGATTACAGGCAGTGCCCAGGTGGAAGAGAAGAAGAAAGATGCATTCCCTGCAATCTATTTCAGAAATGAAGCGGGAAGCATAGCGACGGGCTATCCACTGGGAATCGGAAACAAAAGTGGAGAGCTGCGTGGCTTGGCGCGGCCCCTGAAGCCGCTTGCAACACAGCCGGCCATGTCGGAGACGGTCGTCGCCGGAGGCCGAGTGATCGGTATCTTCATTAATGGCTCGCTGACGACGCTTTATACCGACACGCGTCCGGAGAGTGCTACGACGAAAACTGGAGCAAGGGTCAAGACAGGCACTATCAGCCTGGATATGCCGGAAGATGTGAAATCGATCGACGTTAGCAACGTCGCTGTTGAGTCGATTCCGAACTCGTTTGGCGGTGTTGTCCATGCCGCTGTGCCGAAGCCCGTGCCGTCTGCGGCGACATCAGAAGTATCTGCGCCAGCGCAATCTGCGAGCATTGCCGCACAGACGGCACAGATTGCGGCTGCACTGGGTACTCCAACTCCGCAGGCCCGGCAGCAGGTGGCGCAACTGATGAGCGAGGCGCTGAAGACCGACGATCCACAACAACAGATGCAGTTGTACGACCAGGTTGTTCGCATCGATCCTAACAACGCTGCCGCAGTGCAGGGATATAAAGAGGCAGCGGCCAAAGCTGCAGCGCAACAGCAGCAACAGCAGCAGCAACAAAATCAGGCCCAGCAGCAAGAGGTAAGCGCAAGTCAGCGTGATCGCCAGGTATCGGATTCGTTGGCGGCCGCGCAGAGCGCTTTTCTGAGTGGAGACCTGAAGCATGCAGACAAGCTATTAAGCGTGGCAGAGCGCCTCGCACCTGAAAATCCTTTGGCTCGCGATCTCCGGTCGAGAATCGACGCAGCATTCAGCTTGAGACACCGGCTTGTCTATCTGGCGTCAGGAGCGGGCATTCTAGCTCTATTCGGTGTGGGCGGCCTGTTCTGGCGGTCACGAAGACGCGTCCGCTTTCCCGTGCTGCAGATTGTTCAAGGGCTCGATCAGGGAAGGCTGTACCCGGTGGATCGCGATGTGGTGCGGATTGGCGGCATCGCCCAGGACGGAGCGCAGAAGAACGATATCGTCATCCGCGATGTGGAGCACATGATCTCGCGCTTCCACTGCGAGGTACGGAAGAAAGACGGCCACTTTTTCCTTATCGACACCAACAGCTCGAATGGAACCAAAGTCAATGGAGAGCCGGCGCGGCCGAGCCAGCCTATCGCACTTCGCAAGGGATCGAAGATTGATCTCGGCGGCTCGACGGTATTGCGGTTTGATTTTGAAAAGAAGAAGAGGCAAACGTAGGCAGCTCGTCAGTAAAAAATAAATGCCCGATAGAACAGGCAAGAGACTGGAAGAGCTTTATGAACACGGGAAGATCGGATATCGATGCAGATACGGATTCAAGCTTCAGCAGAGAGCCATGTTGGCCAGGTGCGGACGACGAATGAAGATGCGTTCGGCTTCGATCTCGATCGAGGACTCTTCGTGGTCTGCGATGGCGTTGGCGGACGCCGTGCCGGTGAGGTGGCCAGTCGTCTCGCCGTCGATTCCCTGCTTGAGACATTTGTTCGGCAAACGACGGAGAACATAGGAGGTAACTTGCTTCATCGAGCGATCCAACGAGTCAATCGCATCTTGAATGACTCCTCTCGCTCCGAACCTGCTTATGCGGGAATGAGTACGACTGTCGTCGCTGCACACTTCGACGGCCAGCGCATGACGATCGCGCATGTTGGAGACAGCAGAGCTTATTTGATGCGCGACCTTTCCCTGCACCGACTGACAGAAGATCATTCCTTGCTGGTGGAGCATATGCGCGCAGGGCGAAGAAAGATGTCGGAGGCTCAGACCGCAAAGCTCGAAGGCGTCTTAACACAGGCGCTCGGCGCCGGCCAGTTCGTTGTGCCGGTGGTAACGACGATACGAGTAAGAATCGGAGACTGTTTTTTGTTGGCGACGGATGGCTTGACGCGCACGATCTCGCACTCGGAGATACAGTCTCACCTGATTGCATCCGTCTCTCCGGAGCATGCTTGTCATCAACTAATCAGCGCTGCCAATCGTTCTGGAGGCAGCGACAACATTACCTGCATGGTGGTTCAGATCGATTAATGAATTTGGTAAAGCAACAGATGGATCGATTTGCAAGGTGAGCGGCAACAACATCAGATCACGGCAATAAGGAGTCGAATATGGCACAGGCAAGTGTCGTTATTGGATCAAATGAGATTCTCGGAACGCTCTGGAGTGTGATCGAAGTACACCAGATACTCAATCAGCATTGGCATTGCAGCATCACGCTTCGCAATACGCTTGATGCGCGCCCCAATGTCGAAAATTTGTTAGGCCAACCGCTTAAGATTTCTACCTCCACCGTAGAGAGTGGTGAAAATGTTATCTTTTCGGGCACTGTTGTCGAGAGCCGTTTGATCTACGAGGTCACTGGAAGTTACGGGGCTGTGATCGAGGCGTTCTCAGACAGTTGGAAACTCGATCAGGCAGAGCGGCAGGCATACTTCAAAAAAGAGTCGACACAACAAGTGGCCAGCACGATCTTATCGAACAACGGGCTCAGCCTTACAGGCTCAATTCCCTCGCAGCCGGAGATGAGTTATGTGCAGTGGGAGGAGACCGACTATCGATTTTTGCTTCGTCTCGTGGATGGATCTGAAGCGTGGTTGCGGCCGTCGCTCGAGTCTCCGGGAATCGAAGTACAGACGGCTTTTCAGTCTGGTCCTACTCTCGAGTGGCGACAGGGAGAGTTTGGATTGCTGGAGTGGCAGACCAACGGACAGCTTCGCCCGCTGCTGTATGAGGGCACTCACTATGACGCGCTGCCGATGAAGACCCAGTCTTATAACGGTGTTAAAAGCGACGCTGTCTTTTATGGCGGCGCGGCGGAGAAGATGGTTGCCGCCGTGAAACAACAGGGTGCGAACCTGCCTCCTGCCTCGGTCTCTGACCGAAATCGTGCCATCACGCTCGACCATTATCACGATCTTCTTCAGAAGGAATCGCGACGAGCGCTGGCTTCTTCGGTTACCTGCAATGGTGTGAGCCGTGAGCCGCGTGTGTGTGCAGGAGGCACCGTTACTGTCGCCGGACTGTCAGAGGTTGACGCAACTTACGGTGTTGTCGAGTGTGTTCATCGCTGGACGCCCAAGGGCTATGAAAATCACTTCAAGGCAACACCGGCACAGCGCTGGTCGAATCCTGAGCGGCTTGAGAGACCCAATCTCGACGGGCTCTATCCCGCACGCGTCATCGCTAATCACGATCCGCATAACCAGGGCCGAATCCGTATTCAGTATTACTGGCAGGACAAGTCGGAGTCGACATGGGTCCGGCTGATCTCGGCACATGCAGGAGCAGACCGCGGCATACTCTTTCTTCCTGAAGTGGGTGACGAGGTAGCCATCGCGTTTGAAGAAGGCGATGTAGAGCGTCCCTATATTCTTGGATCGCTCTGGACAGGAGTACAACAGCCGCCGAGTGCGGGCTACTGGTCAGCCGGCGAGGTGAATGGATCGGAGTTTGCCGACAATAACCTTAAGCGCATTGTCACCAAGTCGGGCCATCGCATTACGCTGGCCGATAATCCCGGTCAGGAGACGATTACGCTGGCGACTCCTAAAAATGTGCGCATCACGATGACGGAAAAGGCAAACGAGACAGGACGCCCTGCCATCGTCTTCGAATCGCAGGGAGACATTCTGTTCTCAGCACCGCAAGGACGCATCCATTTCCGCAGTGCGACTCGCTCGCATGAGACAGGTTGATTCCGGCGGTACTGTCTCCACCTATTTCAATGCTGCATTTGCAAAGACGGAGCGTCAATCTCGTGTGAGACGTACCGCATCGAAAGGCGGTTTCGTCTTTGCAAGTGCGCCCCAGAACTGCTCCGGAAGCTGGCGGGAAAGAACCAGCAGTCCTCCATCCTCCTCGCTCTCGCGCATGTAACCTTTGCAGGCAGGAAGCCATGCATCCAACTCTGCGGTGAAGGCAGGATGCGGGTGAGCAAGCGCACCCTCGGTCAGCAAGGGTATATAGAAAGGAAAGCTTTCGAGTGAGACGTCGGTGATTCTGGGTTGTAAAAACGCTGTCGCTGCGGGCAGAAAGCCACCCGGTTTGGATGTCGCGATTCGAATCAGCACGCCCGACCCGAGCAGGGCTTTCCATGCCGAGATCTGTGCGGCAGGATCCTCTGTCTGAACGCGAAAGACGCGGTACATCACGGGGCGTAAGGTGCCGGGCGCAGCGGCAAGAAACTCTTCTTTGGTCCAGGTGGTGGGCGCATCTTGATTCGGCCATACGCCGAGTCCGATCTCGGGCTGCCAAATGCGAGCGTTGGTGCGCAGCAGAGAAATCTCTGCATCGGGGCGGCAGCGATCGAACTGCAGCATTACTTCCTGGCCAATCGTGTGCTCGAAAGGTTCGAGATGAGTGAGAAGGCAATCCACCGCTGCCTGATAATCGGGGTGAGGCCCGCCATCCGGAGCAAACGGTGTTTCGAGGACGGCAGCAGTCCAACTGTCGGGACAGGCCATCTCGCGCAGGCGAAGACGCGATGTTGTTGAGCCTGACAAAGAGGTCATTCGGGATACTCGAGTTTTTCATCACGCATAGAGGAGAGTAAATCTTCCAGGTCCTGCTCAATGTCTTTGTTGGATGCCAGGATGAGGCCGCCATCCTCGGGACTCTCGCGCAGGTAAACGTTGAAAAGTGAAAACCACTCGTCGATGGCGGCGGGATTTGCGGCGAAGAAGTCGCGTGAGCCCAGCAGCGGAAGAGCGAAGAGCAGGCCGGGGTATTGCGGATCGTCAGTCAGGTCGGCGGCAAAGAGGTCTTTGCTGCGTTTGAGAAAAGGAGCCTGCAATGAACTCAGCCTTGCCATCATGGCATTCACGTCAGTCTTTTCGATCAGCTCCCGCATTTTAGGATCGCGCACGCTCGTCATATTCGGCTTGCGCGGCTTCTGCATCTCCGGGTCTGCCGGAGGAAAGAACAGCGTCGTTAACCCGCCGAAGCCGAGAAAGGTCTGTGTCTGCTCACGCGGCTTTTTCGTCAGGAACCAGTAGGAGTAATCCGGCTGCAGCGCCTTGTGATCGTACTTCACCTTGCCCTTTTGCAGGTCCTCCGCATATTTTTCATCGGGCACCTGCGGAAGCGAATGAGCGGGATGCCTACCCAATCCGAAGATGGGGTGATACTCGCGAGAGGTCTTGATGAAGATATCTCGTAGATGCGGATGAATCGTCTTCATCTGCAGGAACAGTTCGGGCGAAATCTCGTGCTTCTCGAGAAGACGCACCGCCAGCAGTTCATAAAAACGGAGCAGCCATTGTCTCTGTCTGAAAGAGACGGGGTACGCATTGACTGGCATCCAGTAAAGCTGACACGTTCCTATCTGCCAGGCTCGCTGCCAGGGACGGAAACGGTTGGAGTCGTCGTGCTTTTCGAGCCGCCGACGGCGATCTGTTTCTACAACTTCCGACATCGATAAGGCACCTTTTCTGGAACGATCGTGGTGCATCCGAGCAAGTACTACGAAACCCCGATCTACTGCGGCACCGCAGGGCTTTGTCCAATCACCTGCCGCAGTGCATTGAGAACCACATACTGATCGGGCTCATCCTGCAGCTCCTGCTCGCCCAGGGGGAAGCTCTGGTGGCCGTCGCGATGGATCAGCACGATCTTGCGGGCACCGCGATTGAACTGCATCTCGGCGGAGGTGAGATCGCTTGCAGGCGTCGTCGCTGTCGAGATGACCTTGCCGTCCTTCAGTTGTTCCGAAGTGATCTGATGCGTCTGCTGATCGATGTCGACGCGATAGGTCGTCTTTTGCCCTATACGAGAGAGGAACAGCATAAGAGCTAATCCCAGGATAGGAAGAATCAGCATCGTCCACGCACGTGTCCATACAAGGTAGACGGCCAGGCCGATGAGGGCGAGCGTGAAGACCCCTATTAGAAAGCCAGCCGTTTGTGGATGCTGCTCGGCGATGAGGTTACCGTTCGTGTTGGAGATGATAGAGATTAGTTTCATTCGCTGGCCTTTTAGAGGTACTGATTGATTCCGACAACGAGAATCTTCTGCGTGATGGCAACCTCATGCAGCATTGTGACGTGAACGACAGGTTGGATGGCGCCGATCTTGCCATCAAGCGCCTCAAATCGCTGGTCTACTGCCGCATCGTGTAGCTTGGCGAGATGTTCGGCCCAGGAGAACGCGGTTTTTTCGGCGCTTCCGATGATTGCCGCTAGCTGGCCGCCCTTGAAGTCCATGTTGACACCGATGACGTTAATGACCGAGCCCGCATAGAGTTGCAGGAACTGGTACTCGTCATGGTGCTCTGTTGTTTTAACGAAGTGCTCGGCAACGTCATGGAAGTAGGAGACAGGCTCCTGTAACATCTGGTTCGCTTTGTGCGCGACAGTATGCGCCGCGGTGTAAAGATCGTTTGTGGCTCCGATGATGGAACGGTGCAGATTTCCAAGCGTCGTCTGGGTAAAGTTGCTGATGACGTTCTCAACCTTGTTGCCGACGATCTTCTTCTGTTGATTTCCGCCGATCGTGTGCGTGCGGTTCTGCGTGATGCGCGTGCTTTCGTTGCCGTTCATCTGGCGGTCGCGGTCACCGGAGACAAGCAATGTGTCGACCCCGTTCGTTCCGGCCAGGGCACTCTGAGAAGTGATGCCACCGTAGCTTAAAGATCCGGCAGGCGGCAAGATATGGTCGGTGCCGGGGTCGCCGGTCACTCGCGGAGTTTGAACATCTGCATTGAAGACTGCCATACGTTATGCTCCCTTTTGGAATATGGTCAGAACCAGGGCTCGTTCGTAAAAGTCATACAGCGTCGGATGCGACGGCATAGTTAAAGATGATGGGTGCCAGGCGTTGAACGCCGTTACGTGCGTGTTCGAGCGGAGGCAGGCCCATACCAAGTTCAGCCCGTGATGGGATGCGCAGAACGGCGTCAGGGTTGGGTCGAAGCCACTCTCCTGTCGTGCTGTCGTAGACCCCCTCGGACGCCTGGATGATGGTGCCAGGTCGAAGGATGGCATGTTCGCCGATCCACAGTGAGCCGTATAAGCCGCAGTTGCCGCCAACAAGGACGCGGGTCTCAAGGATGATCGGCAGGGCGGGCTCGGGGAGGATAATACCGCCGATCATTGTGCCGCAACCCAGGACAACATGCTCGCCGATCTGCGCGCAGCTTCCGACGAGCACATGAGAATCGACGCGCACTCCTGATCCGAGCCAGGCACCGGCCTGAATTGTGGAAGGAGGCATGATGGAGACGCCGGGTGCCAGATAGCATCCCCGGCGAAGATGGCTGCCTGCGGGAACACGCGTCTCCAGCTCACGAGTCTCGCGCCAACCCAGCATGGTCATCTCGGTGCCAGGCAAGGGGCCGGTCTGGGTGGCGATGGTACCGCTGCTGCTGAGCGCGACGAGGGCCTGCTTGACCCAGCCTCGGACCATCCAGCCACCCGAAGGGTTTGGCTCGGCAACCCGCAGCTGGCCGTGTTCGATAGCGCAGAGGATCTCAATCAGAATGGCTTGACGTTCTATGGAATCTGCTTCGGCAGATTGAAAGAGATGGTAGCGATCGTAAAGCACATCTGCCCAGCTTGTGCTGGAGGTTGGCTCGGGATTGGAGGTATCGGGGGTCTGCCTCGGATCGGATGGCATCGTAAAAGGCTGCGCACTCATTTTAGGTTCCCTGAGCTGGTCGTCTTTGAAGCGAGTCTTTCGGCGTTTTGCCTGAGCTAAGTATAGCCTAGCCGGGAGTTGCGCCGATTTGTTTGTGAAATCCCAATCATTCATCTGTGAAACTTCGATCAATCGTTCTGACGGTTTCGAGGCGTTGAATTACTGCGGATTACTTCGATCCGACGGATTGTAGCCGGAGAGGACAGCGGCTCGGCCTGTTCGAAGCGGGGACAATAAACCCACCCTCTACAATCTTGAGATGGGCCTTGTGTTTCAAGTGGATAGAACGGATGCCGGCGGTGGTCGGCACGGACGGCTGGTGCTGCCGCATGGTGTGGTGGAGACGCCGGTGTTTATGCCGGTGGGGACGGCGGCGAGCGTCAAGACGGTCGAGCAGGGCGTGCTGGAGGAGACCGGCTCGGACGGTGTGGGGGCGCAGATCATTCTGGCGAATACGTATCATCTCTATCTGCGGCCGGGGCATGAGCTGATTGCGCGAATGGGTGGCGTGCACAGGTTTATGAGCTGGGAACGCCCGATGCTGACGGACTCGGGCGGGTTTCAGGTCTTCAGTCTGAGCAGTCTGCGCAAGGTGACACCGGATGGTGTGGAGTTTCGGTCGCATCTGGATGGGAGCAAGCACTTCTTTTCGCCGGAGCACTCGATGGATGTGCAGATTGCACTGGGCGCGGACGTGATGATGGTCTTCGACGAGTGCGTGGAGCATCCGGCGACGTATGAGCGCACGCGCGATTCGATGGCGCTGACGCATGCCTGGGCGCAGCGGTCGAAGGACCACTTTGAGACGAACAAGGAACGCGTGCCGTGGTTTGAGGAGCGCGGCGGGAAGACGCAGAGCTTGTTCGGCATTGTGCAGGGTGGCATGTATGCGGACCTGCGTAAGGAGAGCGCCGAGCGGCTGGTGGAGATGGAGCTGCCGGGATATGCCATTGGCGGCCTCGCGGTGGGCGAGCCGCGCGAGGTGACGCGCGAGATGATTGCGCGCACGCTGGAGTGGCTGCCAAAGGACAAGCCGCGTTATGTGATGGGCGTGGGTTATCCCGACGAGATCGAAGAGTATGCGCGGATGGGCGTGGACATGATGGACTGCGTGTTGCCGACGCGAGCCGGGCGGCATGGGTTGGTGTTCATGCGCGAGGAGGCTGGTGGGCCAGTAGTTCGGATGAACATCAAGCGCAAGGAGTATGCGGAGGATGCGCGGCCGATTGATGAGTCGTGCGGGTGCATGGTTTGCCGAAGGTACTCGCGGGCTTATCTGCGGCATCTGTTCGTGTCGGGCGAGGCGCTAGGGTTGACGCTGAACTCGGTGCACAATCTGGCTTTTTATCTGGATACCATGGCTCGGGTGCGGGGCGATCTGGCGGGGTGAAGGGCGGGAATGCGCTATGCTCGGCTTGATGAGGCGGGCGGCGATTGTCGGAGCGGGACCGAATGGTTTGAGCGCGGCGATTACTCTGGCCTGGGCTGGCGTGGCTACGACTGTCTTTGAGGTTGCGGAGACGGTGGGCGGTGCGGCGCGGACGGCGGAGCTTACGCTGCCGGGATTTCGGCATGATGTGGGGTCTTCGGTCTATCCGCTGGGCGTGGCGTCGCCTTTCTTTCGCGAGCTTCCGCTGGAGCAGTTTGGGCTGCGGTGGATTGAGCCTGCGGCGGCGATGGCGCATCCTTTGGACGATGGATCGGCGGTGATGCTGGAGCATAGCGTTGAGGCCACGGCGGCGGGGCTTGGACGTGATGGCGATACGTGGCGGCGGCTGATCGGGCCGCTGGTGGAGAGATGGCCGGAGTTGTGTGGCGAGATTCTTGGGCCGGTGGTGCATCTGCCACGGCATCCTTTGTTGCTAGGGCGATTTGGGTTGTTTGCGATGCTGCCTGCGACAGCGCTTGGTGGAATGCTGTTTCGTGGTGAACGGGCGCGGGCTTTGTTTGCTGGGTGCGCGGCGCACTCGATGAGGCCGCTGGAGAGTGCGGCGAGTTCGGCGGTGGGATTGGTGCTGGCGGCCGCTGGGCATGCGGTGGGGTGGCCGATTGTGGAGGGCGGAGCGCAGGCTTTGTCGGATGCGCTGGCGGCTTATCTTGTGAGTTTGGGCGGAGAGATTCGGACGGGGGTTCGCGTCTCGGACCTGCGCGAGTTGGGGGATGCGGATGCGATTTTGTGCGATGTTTCGCCGCGGCAGTTGCGGCAGATCGCCGGGCAGCAGCTGTCACCTGAGTATGCGGAGAAGATGGAGGGGTTTGCGTATGGGCCGGGTGCGTTCAAGATGGACTGGGCGTTGAGCGAGCCAATTCCGTGGCGGGCGAAGGAGTGTCTGCAAGCGGCTACGGTGCATGTGGGCGGGACGATGGAGGAGATTGCGGCGGCGGAGGATGCTCCGTGGCGCGGTGAGGCTGCTGCGCGGCCTTTTGTGCTGGTGGCGCAGCCTAGTCTGTTCGATGCGACGCGGGCTCCTGCGGGAAAGCATACGGCGTGGGCCTATTGCCATGTGCCGAATGGGTGGGAGGGGTCGGCGGTGGATGCGATTGAGGCGCAGATGGAGCGGTTTGCGCCGGGATTTCGTGAGTGCGTGCTGGCTCGGCATGCGATGGGGACGCAGGCGCTGGAGGAGTGGGACGCGAATCTGATCGGCGGCGATATTGGCGGCGGCGCGATGACGCTGGGGCAGATGGTGGCTCGGCCTGCGCTGTCGGCGTATCGAACGGGGACGAAGGGGCTGTATTTGTGCTCGGCTTCGACGCCGCCAGGCGGTGGGGTGCATGGGATGTGCGGACATCTGGCGGCGGTGCGGGCGCTGGAGGATTTGGGCTAGAGCTACTCCGAGGGCAGACGCAGGGTGGCGTGGTCTTGCTCGAGCTCGTGGCAGAGGGCTTCGACGACGAGGTTGTGGTCTTCGCGCTGGGGCAGGCCGGAGACGGTGACGGAGCCGATGATGCCCGCTCCGGCGACGTGGATGGGGAAGCTGCCGCCGTGGGTGGCGTAGTCGGCGTCGGACAGCGAGTATTTTTCGGCGAGCGTGGTGTTGTTGTGCCTGAGGTAGAGGCCGAGCTGGTAGGAGCTGCGGTGGAAGCGGGCTACGACGTTCGATTTGCGCTGCACCCAGCGGGCGTTGTCGGGCGTGGTGCCGTTGAGCGCGGTGTAGAAGAGCGGCTGGTAAGGCTGGCCGAAGCGGCGGATGTCGATGACGATGGAGTGGTCGCGAGTGATGGCGAGTCCGCGGAGGAAGAGGCCAAGACGCCAGGCGGTCTCTGCATCGAAGGCGGGAAAGACGAGCTCGGCTTCCTGCTGGGTAATGAGTGCGAGGTCTTCGTGAATGGCCATGGGTAAATTCCTTTTCGGCTGCGTCTGTCTTTCGGGCTTCGCGCTCTTTGGTAGCTTCGCGGCGATATACTCGCGGAACGAAAGTATTTGCAGCTTCAACCTTTTTACATGAGGAGGGTTATGTGGCCATGGAATTCATGCCGAGACGCAATCAGATCGTTCGTGGTGTCCTGTGGATTGCCGGAGCGGGGGCGTTGATGGTGGCGCTCTCGAGTGCAGCGCCAGCGCAGACCACCGATCCGCTTCATGCGTGGAATGCGGGCAGCGATCCCGCTTCGCTCGATGCGTGGGTGCATCAGCGACTGGCGGCGGCGCAGGCCGATATCGATAAGGTGACCTCGGTGCAGGGCGCGCACACGGTGGAGAACACTCTGCTGCCCTTTGACGATGCACAGAATGAGCTGGCGATCGCGGGCAATGAGGCTTACCTGATGTTTGCGGTGGGCGATGCGGCGGATCTGCGCAATAAGGGACAGGAGATGGTCGCGGCGGTCTCCACTGCGAGCACGGATTTGAGCCTGAACCAGAAGGTCTATCAGGCGCTGGCTGCTGTGCCGTTGCCTGCGAACGATGCGGCGACGAAGCATTATCTGGAGCGGACGTTGCTGGAGTATCGGCTCTCGGGCGTGGACAAGGATGATGCAACGCGGGCGAAGATTCGCCAGTTGCAGGACCGCATTACGCAGACGACGCTGGTCTTCGGCAGAAATATCGCCGACGATGTGCGCAAGGTGACGGCGACGAAGGAGCAGCTCGATGGTCTGCCCGCCGACTATATCGCGCGGCACAAGCCCGGTGCGGATGGCACGTATACGCTGACGACGGATTCGCCGGACAGCACGCCGGTGATGAGCTTTGCCAAGGATGCCGACCTGCGCAAGCGCATGTTCCTGGCTTACACGGAGCGGGCTTATCCGAAGAACGTTGCCGTGCTAAAGGACATTCTGGAGGCGCGGCAGGAGCTGGCGACCACGTTGGGCTATGCGACCTATGCCGATCTGGCGACGGCTGATCAGATGATCGGCTCGGCGAGTAATTTGAAGGCGTTTCTGAACCAGGTGGACGACGCTTCGAGGGACATCGGCAAGCGGGAGTATGGGTTGCTGCTGGAGTATGCGCAGAAGCAGCAGCCGGGGCTGACCAGCATCTCGGACGCAGATGCGGGTTACTGGTCGGAGCAGTACCGGCGCGCGAAGTATGACTTCGACGCGCAGAGCGTGCGGCCTTACTTTCCTTATGACGAGGTGCAGGCGGGAATTTTGAAGACGGCGGCGCGGCTGTTCCATGTGGAGTTCAGGCCGGTGACGGATGCGAAGACGTGGGATGCCTCGGTGGCGGTCTTCGATGTCTTCGATGCGGCAAAACCGGGGGCGGGAAAGAAGCTGGGCAGAATCTATCTCGACATGCATCCGCGCGAGGGCAAGGATAAGTGGTTCTCCAGTGCACCGCTGGTTCCGGGGATTCGTGGACGGCAGCTTCCTGAGGGTGCGCTGATCTGCAACTTCTCCGGCGGCACGGCGGGCGATCCGGGGCTGATGGAGTACAGCGAGGTGGTGACGTTCTTCCACGAGTTTGGCCACTTGATGCACCACGTTCTCGGCGGGCAGGGGCGCTGGTCGGGACAGGGCGGCTTCAACGTCGAGGGAGATTTTGTGGAGGCTCCGTCGCAGATGCTGGAGGAGATGTTCCGCGACAAGACGATCATCTCTTCGTTTGCGAAGGACTATAAGACCGGCGCGACGATTCCGGCGGACCTGTTTGAGCGGATGAATAGAGCCGATGCCTATGGGCGTGGGCGCTGGGTGCAGCGTCAGTTGCTGTACTCCAACTATGCGTTGCAGTTGCATGATCGTGCGCCAGCGGATGTGGACTTCGATGCACTGTTGCAGGAGGATACGAAGCGGTTTTCGCCGTTTACGTTTGTCGATGGCGACCGTATGTATACCAGCTTCACGCATCTGGCCGGATATGCTTCGAACTACTACACGTATGTGCTGGACAAGGTGATTGCGGTCGATTTCTTTGCGCAGTTCGACAAGGGCAATCTGCTGGATGGACCTACGGCGATGCACTATCGCAGGTCGGTGCTGGAGCCGGGTGCGACGAAGCCTGCTGCGGTGCTGGTGAAGGACTTTTTGGGGCGTCCGCAGAGTATTGATGCTTTGAAGAGCTGGATGATGGTGGAGTTTGAGACTTCGCCCAAGACGGAGGCAAAGAAGTAAGTGTGCCCTGCGCGGGCGGCGCCCACTTCGTGGGGTGTGTACCGGCTTCGCCTCGGGCCTCCCGATGGTCGGCGGTAATTTGGGTCACTGTGTGAGGGAATGATTCGAACAGTTCGAGCGACACAATATGTCACGGCGCTGCGCGAGGGTGGATCGCTGCCTGCGATTATCGAGGCGGACGATCTGGGTCTGTACGTGTTGAAGTTTCGCGGCGCGGGGCAAGGGCCGCTGGCGTTGGTGGCGGAGCTGGTTGCGGGCGAGATAGGCCGTGCGCTGGGGCTGCGGGTTCCGGAGCTGGTGCTGGTGGAGGTCGATGCCGCGCTGGGACGGAACGAGCCGGATGAGGAGATCCGCGACCTGCTGCGGGCTAGCGCCGGGTTGAATATGGCGCTGGATTATCTGCCGGGGTCGTCGATGTTCGATCCGGCGGCGGGAGATATGGCGGATGCTGTGACGGCATCGCTGGCGGTGTGGTTCGACGCGTTTGTGGCTAACGTGGACCGCACGCCGCGCAACGCGAACCTGCTGTGCTGGCACCGGGAGCTTTACTTCATCGACCATGGCGCGGCGCTGTACTTTCACCATGACTGGAAGAGCATGGCGGATAAGGCGGAGAATCCGTTCGCACAGGTGAAGCAGCATATCCTGCTGCCGTGGGCCAGTGCGCTTGCGGAGGCTGATGCTGTGGCGCATAAGCGGTTGAATCCGGAGGTCTTCGCGGCGATTCTGGAGGATGTGCCTGAGGCGTGGCTGCTGCCGGAGGCGAAGGATTTGAGTGCTGAGGAGAAGCGAGCGGTGTATCTCGACTTCTTCACGCGGCGGCTGAACGGTTCATCGAATTTTGTTGAGGAGGCGATCCGTGCCCGTGCCGAGCTCGTTTGATTACGCCGTCGTGCGTGTGGTGCCGCGCGTCGAGCGGGGAGAGTTTATCAATGCGGGCGTCATTGTCTTCTGCCTGGAGCATCGCTTTCTGGAGGCGCGGGTGCAGGTGGATGAGGCGCGGCTGAAGGCTCTGTGGCCGGAGATCGATATCGAACTGGTACGAAAGCACTTGGAGGCGATCCCGAAGATCTGCGCTGGCGATGTGTCGGCGGGCCCGATTGCGCGACTGAGCCAGCGCGAGCGGTTTCACTGGCTGGTCTCACCGCGCAGCACGATCATTCAGGTCTCACCGGTGCACACGGGGCTGTGCGAGGGGCAGGGGCAGACGCTGAGGCAGACGATAGACCAGCTTTCGCGGCGGCTGCTGGCTGGGTGAGCCTGATTTGGCGCGGGTGCGCAGGATGGCCGCCTTGACAGAGGCGTACGGTTACGCGATGCTTAGGGGCTAGGCACCCTTTATGGCCTGATAGCGAAGCCGCGTCGGTATGAGCGCTTCGGTTGCGCACGTTTCTAAACGGCGCAGGCTGCAATCTTTAAGCGGTGGAACGGAGTTTTACAGATGCTGGCAATGTGGTTGCAGAGTGCAGCAGGTGGATTCGGGCTGGGCAATTTAGGCGGACTGGCGTTGCCGATCCTGTTCTTTGTTGCGCTTTACTTTTTGATGATTGTGCCGAACCAGAGGAAGCAGAAAAAGTGGCAGAACATGTTGTCGGAGCTGAAGGCCGGCGACCGCGTCACCACCAATGGCGGCATCAAGGGAACGATTATCTCGGTGAAGGATGATGTTCTCGTCCTGCGCGTACAGCCGGACGGAGTGAAGCTGGAGTTCGCCAAGCAGGCCGTCGCTGCCGTGACGACCGATACCCCGGCAGCATAGAATTTGCAGGACATTCGACAAAGCATTTCAGCAAGCAGAGATTTAACCGTTAATTTACGGACGAGGAAGAAGTAAGGATGACGATGGCGGGGTAGCAACTTGGCTCTGCCAGCCGCACCTTCAATAAAGATCATGAGCAAGAATCTGACCGCTAAGGCGGCATTCATCGTAGGGATATTGTTGGTCTTCGTCTTCGGCTTCCTTGGCATACCGCATGGTGGCCTGAAGCAGTCGATTCTGAGGCATATCAATTTAGGGCTCGACCTCAAGGGCGGCGTCCACCTTGTGTTGCAGGTGCACGTTGCCGAGGCGCTGACCTCGGCGACCGATCATGATGTCGCACGGCTCGAAGCTGATCTGCAGAAGGCCGGCATCACTGGAACGACGGTGGGCAAGACCGATCCGCAGAACCCCGAGACCATTGTTGTCAGCGGAATTCCATCGACCCGGCTCGCCGATGCGCGTGGCGTCATGGAAGGCACAGACTACAGCAGCTATGACGTAGCTACCAACGCGACGGGCAATACGACGCTGACGATGAAGCAGTCGGCTATTGCCGACCTGTACACGCGAACGCTCAATACGTCGATCGACACCATTCGCGAGCGCATCGACAAGCTGGGCGTGACCGAACCTCAGATTCAGAAGTATGGTCTTGGCGAGAATGAGATCCTCGTCGAGCTGCCCGGCGTCAAAGATCCCGCCGAGGTAGAAGACGTCATTCAATCGACGGCCAAGCTCTCGATTCATGCGGTGGTGGGCGGCCCCTACGGCACCGACGCCGACGCTCTGCAGGCGAATAACGGAGTCATTCCGCCTGACTCCATGCTGGTGCACGGCGTAGGCTCTGCCGGAATGCCTGATCAGGTCTGGCTGCTGAAGCGCACCAGCGAGGTGGAAGGTACTGACTTCCGCGACGCGCAGCCCTCGACCGACCAGAACGGGCGACCGAACATTCGCTTCACCCTGACGACCGAAGCAGGCGACCGCTTCTACAAGTACACCTCGACGCACAGCAAGAGCAGCTCGACTCCGGGCTCCATGGCGATCGTGCTCGATAACAAAGTGCGCGAGGTTGCCGGAATTGACAGCGCCATCCGCGATAACGGCGAGATTACGGGTGGCTTTACCAAACAGCAGGCATCGGACCTCTCTCTAATGTTGCGCACGGGCGCGCTGCCTGCGTCGATCTCTTATCTCGAGACGCGTGTCGTTGGACCGAGCCTCGGTGCGGCCTCTATTCGCCAGGGCGTCATCGCAGCCGTCGCCGGCATGCTGGCGGTCATGATCTTCATGCTGATCTACTACAAGGGTGCGGGCATCAACGCCGACCTTGCGTTGATCCTCAACCTGGTCATCCTGCTGGGCTTTATGGGATTTGCCGGGGCTACGCTTACGCTGCCGGGCATCGCGGGCGTCATCCTGACCATCGGTATGGGCGTCGACTCGAACGTGCTGATCTTCGAGCGTATCCGCGAAGAGCTGCGCAACGGCAAGAGTACGCCGGTTGCGGTGCAGCAGGGCTTTGCCCATGCATGGACCACTATTTTCGATACTCACGTTACGACCATCGTGTCGGCGGCTATCCTGTTCCTGTTCGGATCGGGACCGGTGCAGGGATTTGCTGTGACGCTGGTATTCGGTCTTCTGGCCAACCTGTTTACGGCGGTCTATGTGTCGCGAGTGATCTTCGACGCGGTTCTCGAAAGAAAAGAACGCGGCGCATCGTTGTCGATTTAGCTCGCGGCGCTGTCGATTTAGAAAGTTAATGGCTGGAAGCTAGCAGTCAAAGAGGTTAAAGAGCGTGGAACTGTTTCATAATCCGAATATCGACTGGCTCGGGAAGAAGTGGTATTTCCTCGGGTTTTCACTGATTTTTTCGATCGCCGGCATTCTCAGCCTGGCGTTCTGGCACCACATTCCGCTGGGCGTCGACTTCAAGGGCGGAACGCAGATCCGGGTCGACTTTACCCAGATGCCGAACGAAGAGCATGTCCGTCACGCGATGGACCAGGCCGGCGTCCGCGATTTCACTATTCAGCGTGTCAGCGATCCCAGCGGTCACGCAGCCAACAAGGTCATCATCGCGCTGCCCGAGTCTACTGCATCCGACACGGCGCACGATGCTGGACGCGAGGCGGTCGAGAATGCACTGTCGGCCAACTATCATGACTCCGGCTTCACCATCGAGCAGGTACAGATTGTAGGCCCCACCGCAGGCAAGCAGCTGCAAGAGCAAGCAATCCAGGCAACCCTTTACTCGCTGCTGGGAATGCTGATTTACCTGTGGTTCCGCTTCGAGCTGATCTATGGCGTGGCGGCGGTTGCGGCGGTCTTTCACGACACGCTGATCACCATCGGCGCCTTCAGTTTGACGAACAAAGAAATTACGCTTACCGTTATCGCTGCAATCCTCACCCTGATCGGTTACTCGATGAACGACACGATCGTCGTCTTCGACCGCATCCGCGAGAACCTCGCACTCTCGCGGAGAGAACCTTTGGCCGACCTGGTGAATCGCAGCATCAATCAGACCCTGAGCAGGACCGTCATCTCGTCGGGCCTGACCTTTCTGACGGTTCTTTGTTTGTATCTGTTTGGCGGCGAAGTGTTGAACGGATTTTCCTTCGCACTCGTCGTAGGTATTTTGATTGGAACGTACTCCTCCATTGCTGTGGCGGCACCGATGCTGGTGGCGTACCAGGAGTGGCGGTCAAAGCGGGGCAAGACAGCCGTTCTGCCAGCGGCAAAGAGGGCCAGAACGTAGGCCGTTTGGGTGGCTTTCCGGGGTGTGACCTCATCCGGGAACAAATCCTGACGGGGTGGTGTCTAAAGAAGATAGCTCTTCTTCACAGTAAAGAGGCTGCATATTATGTTTGAAGATTCAATTATCGAGTCCGGTGGAAAGATCAAGAGCAAATCCAAGTATTGGATGATTGTTACGCTCGTCTTCAATGCTTTGATCGTTGCGACCATGATCCTGATTCCGCTGCTATATCCTGATGCGCTGCCGCATACCGCGTTGACGGCCATGTTGACGGCTCCGCCGCCACCGCCGCCACCGCCGCCACCGCCACCGCCGCAGCAGATCGTAAAACCGATCAAGATGGTGTCGGAGATCGATCAGGGCCTTCATGCTCCGACCAAGATTCCCAAGGACATCAAGATGCTGAAGGAAGAGGCTGCGCCTCCGCAGGTAGCCGGTGTCGCCGGTATGAGCGGCATGGGTAGCGGAAGCGGCGTCCCCGGCGGTGTCATGGGAGGCATTGGAAGCGCGCCGACCCCAGTGGTGCGCGTCGAGAAGCCGAAGGGCCCGGTTCGGGTCTCCAGCGGTGTTGTCGCGGGTTCGAAGATTGGCGGGGTCAACCCGACGTATCCTCCGATCGCTCGCGCAGCGCATGTATCCGGTACGGTTGTTCTGCACGCCATCATCTCCAAGACGGGAACCATTACCAACTTGACGGTGATCAGTGGGCCGGAGATGTTGCGTGCCAGCGCGGTCGATGCCGTTCGCACCTGGCGTTACAAGCCATACATCTTGAATGGCGAGCCCACGGAGGTTGATACCACCGTGTCCGTCAACTTCAATATGGGCGGTTAGAACAACCTTTGCAGGCTCTGCGTCGTCTATCCGTGAGCCTCCCTGAAGCTTCATCGCACGTTCGGGGGATTCACGGGTCAAGCTTCAGAAGAATAGATTTACACCAGGAGGAAACATCCAAGTGATTCTCGCTCATCTCACAAATTTCGCTCACGTACCGACTTCCCTCGGCCTCTTTTTTGATGATGCCCAGGTCAGCTTCAGCGTCCTCGGCCTCTGGGCCAACATGGGTTGGCTGGCGCGTTGCGTCGTCATCATTCTCTTCATCATGTCGATCTGGTCGCTGGCTGTCATCATCGATCGCGCTCTGTACTTCTCCGCCGCCCGCAAGCAGTCCCGCGAGTTCGCGCCGAAGGTTGCCGGTGCGTTGAAGGATGGCCGTCTCGACGAGGCAATCAAGGTTGCTGACCGCTCCAAGAAGTCGCACCTCGCAGAGGTTGTCACGGCCGGTCTGCAGGAGTTCCGCAGCTTCGGTTCCGGCGGCAACATCACCGAGCAGCAGGTTGAGAGCTCCAAGCGCGCCCTCGAGCGCTCTGAGGCGATCGTTCATGCCAAGCTGAAGCGCGGCCTCGGTGGTCTGGCGACCATCGGTTCGACCGCACCGTTCATCGGACTGTTCGGAACCGTCGTCGGTATCTTGAACGCGTTCCAACAGATCGCAACCCAGAAGACCTCCGGTATCGGCGCAGTCGCCGGCGGTATCTCGGAAGCCCTGGTAACGACCGCTATGGGTCTGCTCGTCGCCATCCCCGCCGTTATGACGTTCAACTACTTCACTGGTAAGGTGGAAGCGTTCGACGTCGAGATGGACAACAGCTCCAGCGAACTCGTTGACTACTTCATCAAGCAGAGCCACCGCTAAGCTGTAAGCCGTAAAGACAACAGGCAAGGCAACAAACCTGCGAGAATCATGCCTCAGTCGAGGCCCTTCGGACGCCGCCAGCGAACGGCGTCCGAAGGGCGGAGTGCTACCGCAGGGATCGCCGAGAAATAGCAAAGCCGGACACACCGGACGGAGCCGACGTTATGAGCATCAATAAGCGGGATGAAGGCAAGAAGGTCAACTCAAACATCAACGTGACGCCCATGGTGGACGTGATGTTGGTGCTGCTGATCATCTTCATGGTTATCACCCCCATGCTGAACAACAAGGTCAATGTAGATCTGCCGACTGCCGCTTCGGCAATCGTGATGGATAACGCCAACAAGGAAGATGCGATCACCGTGGCGATCACGCGAGATGGCAGGACGTTCCTCGGCGCCGACCAGGTCACCGATGATGATCTTGGCACCAAGATTTCGAATTTGCTCCAGAACAAGACCGACAAAGAGGTCTATATGCGTGCGGATCAGCGCGCTAACTACGGTAAGGTCATGGACGCGATCGATGGTATCCGTGCAGCTGGTGTCAACCAGTTGGGTCTTCTCACCGAGAAGACTGATAACGAAACAAACGTAATGACGGGCCAATAGTGCCCGTTGCAGGACGGCGGACTCGAAAAAGATCGAGCAGCCGGAGCAGACAAGGAGATTTGCTATGGGAATGAGCGCTGGAACTTCGGGCGGATCGGTTTCCGAGATCAATGTAACCCCGCTTATCGACGTTCTTCTGGTATTGCTGATTATCTTCATGGTCATTGTGCCGGTAACCCCCAAGGGCTTGCAGACACTGGTGCCTCAGCCGCCCAAGAACAAGACGCAAGACCAGCCGAATGATCGCACGATCGTGGTTCAGGTCATGGCGAACGGTGCAGGAGCTCCGTCCTATCAGATCAATGAGACCCCCTTCAATAAGTCACAGCTGGAGCCAAAGCTGGAAGAGATCTTTGCGACCCGCCAGGAAAAGGTAATGTTCATCAAGGGCGACAAGGACCTTGATTTCTCCAAGATTGCAGAGGTCGTTGACTTCGGTCATCAGGCCGGCGTAGACAACATCGGCATCATCACCCCAAGGATTGCGGCGGGCCAGTGATCGGCTCGCACTAAATTGCGGGCGCGGGCGGTGGCTACCTTGGCTACCGCCCGTTGCTTGTCTTATCAAAAATCTGTTTCGCAGGACAAACGATGCGTCCTCTAGCCACGCTGGGGCGTATAACATTACAATCAAGCGGGCAAGCTGAAGAATTCGATTTATCAATTTTTTTGTCCCAGAGATCAACGCGCCTATTTGAAGGAGACGATACACCCCATGAAATTAACCGCACGGATTCCGGTTACTGCAGCTTTGCTGGCGCTGCTGCTTGGTTCTGTAACTGGATGCAACCGCCTGAAGGCACGCGACCAGCTCACCAAGGGTGTACAGGCGTTTAAGAACGCTCAATACGAAGAGGCTGTCAACCACTTTCAGAACTCTATCGCGCTCGACCCGAACTACGAGGACGCGAAGCTGTATCTCGCCACCGCATACTCCTATCAGGTGGTGCCGAACCTCGACACGCCGGAGAACATCGCGATTGCCCAAAAGGCCCTCGATGGGTTTAATGCCGTTCTCGCCAAGGATCCGAACGATCTGACCGCGCTCAGACAGGTCGCTTCGATTAACCGCAACATCAAGCGGTTTGAGCCGGCCAAAGAGTACGAAAAGAAGGTCATTGCTATCGATCCAAACGATGCTGAAGCGTATTACACCATCGGCGTTGTGGACTGGATGCAGGCGTACAAGAACATGATCACAATCCTTGCGGCTGACGGTCTTACGGACGATGCCAATGGCAACGTGAAGAAGAGCAAGGCAGCCTGCCAGAAGATGAAGGACCAGAACACGGACCTCGTCACCGATGGCTTGCAGAACTTGCATAAGGCTGTCGACATTAACCCAACCTACGACGAGGCGATGTCCTACCTCAACCTGACCAATCGCATCAAGGCGCAGATGGAGTGCGGCGACGATGCAGCGCGCAAGGCCGATCTGGCCGAGGCCGACGACTGGAACAACAAGGCGTTGGGTGCTCGCAAGATCAACGAGAAGAAGAAGGAAGCAAAGACCCCTGGTGGAGTCACCATGTAGTCGCTGTCTTCCTCATCCGGAAGCATCAGAAAGGCCTCCCATCATGGGAGGCCTTTCTCTTTGCAGACGACTCTACGCAGCAATGCCTTCTAGGGTAAAATTGCCGCTTGCGACGGACCATACAAAAAGTCCTGATTGCGAATCGCGGCGAGATCGCGCTGCGGGTGATTCGCGCCTGCCACGAGATGGGGTTGCGGACGGTGGCCGTCTACTCCGATGCCGATCGCGCGGCGCTGCATGCACTTCATGCCGACGAGGTGTACCGTCTGGGGCCAGCGCCAGCGTCTGAGAGCTATCTTCGCGGCGACGTCATCCTCGATGTCGCGCGGCGGTCCGGAGCCGATGCCATTCATCCCGGTTATGGGTTCCTCTCGGAGAGCGCCGAGTTTGCCGAGGCCTGTGCCTCTGCGGATGTGATCTTTATTGGGCCGCCAGCCAGTGCCATGCGACTGCTGGGCTCGAAGACCAGAGCGCGACAGGCTGCCGATGCAGTAGCGATGCCGCGTGTGCCCGGCAGCGTTACCGGGCTGACCTCTCCGCAGGAAGCGCTGCGGGTCGCCGCGGAGATCGGCTATCCGGTGATGCTCAAGGCTGCTGCGGGCGGCGGTGGCAAGGGGATGCGTGCGATCTCAGCGCCCGAAGATCTGGCTGCGGCTTATGTGGCGGCCAGTAGTGAGGCTGAGCGCAGCTTCGGCTCGGGTGAGGTCTACCTTGAGAAGCTCATCGAGCGGCCCCGACATATAGAGATTCAGCTGATGGCTGACGAGCACGGCAGTTGCCTCTACCTGGGAGAGCGCGAGTGCTCGGTGCAGCGGCGGCACCAGAAGGTCATTGAAGAGGCTCCGTCCGCAGTGGTCAGCGATGACCTTCGCCGACATATGGGCGAGGCAGCAGTGCGGCTGGCGCTTTCGGCGGGGTACGTCAATGCAGGTACGGTCGAGTTTCTAGTCGATAGCGCGGAGAACTTCTACTTCCTCGAGATGAACACCCGCCTGCAGGTCGAGCATCCAGTTACAGAGCTGGTCACTGGACTTGATCTGGTACGGATGCAGATCATGGTTGCCATGGGCGAGCCGCTGAATCTGCGGCAGGAGCAGGTAAAGCTACGCGGCCACGCCGTCGAGTGCCGCATCTACGCTGAAGACCCCGAGAACAATTTCTTTCCGTCGCCCGGCCTGATTACGCGGCTGGTGCAGCCTGGCGGACCGGGTATCCGCGAGGACTGCGGAGTCTATGCCGGATGGACGGTGCCGCTTGAGTACGACCCGATGCTCTCGAAGCTGGTGGCCTTTGCCGAGACGCGCGAGATGGCCATTGATCGAATGCTGCGGGCGCTCGATGAGTATTCGATTGGCGGTATCAAGACGAACATCGGTCTCTTCCGCCGAATCCTCCAGAATGCGGACTTTCGCGCAGCGCGCATCGATACCGGCTATCTGGAAAGATTGCTGGCATACGCGGCACCGGTTGATTCGGCAATGGTTCCAGAGGATGTCATAGCGATTGCCGCCGTCTTGCTGAGCACATCGGCGGAAAAGTCGCTTGTATCGCCTTCGACAATAGGCAGTACTCCAGTCAGCAAATGGCTCGCCGCAGCGCGACAGGAGGGAATGCGTTCGTGACTGTCTGGCTCGAAGTGGAAGGGAAAAAACGCCGAGTCGAGCTGCTGCCAGTCGAGTTTGACGGTGGAACAGAGCGTGCCGTCGAGTGCGTGGTGGATGGCAGCGCCATCACCGCGAATGCATGCATGTTGCAGCCCGGGGTGATGTCGCTGGTGATCGAGGGACGGCAGTATCGCTGCGTCCTCGATGGGAACGGTGTGATAATCGGAGGCAGACGGTTTGCATTCGAGAGAGAGGATCCTCGTTCGTTGCAGGGGCGGCGCAGCGCGGGAGGGGGCGCCACCGGGCCGCGGGCCGTCAAAGCGCCTATGCCGGGGCGCGTGGTGCGGGTACTGGTGAAGGCAGGCGACGAGGTGGCAGAGCAGCAGGGAGTCGTCGTGATCGAGGCGATGAAGATGCAGAACGAGCTGAAATCTCCCAAGGCTGGAAGGGTGGCCCGGGTGGCGATCGCGGTGGGTGACGCGGTCGGTGCGGGTGACGTCTTGGCGATGGTCGAGTAGGCGGGTGATCAACTTTTCCTGGTCGCGGAAGAGGAGGAAATAAAGCAGATGGGTGAGTTCCGGCACATTTAAGCGGCGAATCCTCATGCCAACTGCGATCTTCGGCGCTACAATTCCCTCGAACAAAAATCTTGCCGATTGAGGGTGGCCTTATGAGCGATGTTGCCGTAGCGACTGAAGGGCAGGCGTCAGGACCGGGGTTAACTCAGGTGGAGCGAGTGGTTGATACGTTTATCGCTCCTTCCAAGACATTTAACGACATTTTGCGAAACCGGAGTTGGTGGCTTCCCTTTCTACTGATCGTGGTGATCTCGTGGGGAGTAACACTTGCGGTCACCTCTCAGGTCGGGTGGGAACGGGTCGTCGAAAACCAGATCCAGGCCAGCCCCAAGCAGCAGGACGCGCTAGCGAGCCTGACCCCGGAGCAACGTGCGGCCCGCGTGCACGGTATGAGCATCGGGTATAAATACACCTCCTATGCCTTCCCGGTATTGGTGCTGCTCTTCTCGGCGATCGCCGCGCTGGGACTCTGGGCAACGTTCAACTTCGGCCTCGGTGCGCGCACCACCTTCGGCGAGATGTTCTGTCTGTGGATGTACTGCGGTCTGCCGAAGCTCATTATCGGGCTGCTGACGATCCTGATGCTCTACGTCGGTGGCAACGCGGAAAGCTACGACTTGAAGAACCCGGTCGGAACCAATCTCGGCTACTACTTTCCTGACGCGGGCGCGGGGCTGAAAGCGGCGCTTGGCTTCTTCGACATAATTGGCATCTGGTCGCTAATTTTGCTGATCCTGGGGACGTCGATTGTCGCAAAGGTAAGCCGCGGTAAGGCAGCGGCCGCAATCATCGGATGGTGGGTATTGATCCTCATCATCAGCGCAGCCGCGGCGGCAGCTTTCAACTAAAAGCTCCCACGTCTGAATAAGCCGATCCGGTCACACGTAACCGGTTCGGTGTCTCTGCTGGGTTTTACAAAAGGCGATGCGTTTCAACGCAACCGTCTACGTACCTCATCCCGCACCAGATACAGAAAAAAAACCAGCGAGAACATGCCGCGAATCAGGAAGAAGCCGCTGTGGGTCTTCTCAAAGAAGAAGAAGTCCCCGGTAAACAGCATGACGCATCCTGCCAGCACCAGCGCCCATCCCCACCGGCGCATTCGCAGCAAACCGAAGATGCCTGCTACCAGCAGCGTGCAAAGTGCCAACACGCCATACTTCGCCAAGCCCATGCCAAAGGTGTTGCGCAGTGCGCCAAACACGTTCATCAGCGTCAGGAACAACATAAACAGGCAGATGCCGGCCACTCCCGGCAGCATCTGCCCTACAACAGCCTTGCGTTCGTCCGCCATCGCTTCTGCTCCTATTCTCTAAAGCGTATGCAGATAGGCCAGCAGATCGTCGAGATCCTGCTGGTCCATCTGATTTCCCACCGCAGGCATCAGGCCGTGTCCATGCATAATAGTCGCGGTCACGCGGTCGTCATTGGCCGGGGCGCCACTCGGCAGATAGGGCTTTTTGTAGACACCCAGCAGCGAAGGCCCGTGCAGTGCGGCATCGCGGCGGTCATAGTGGCAAGCTCCGCAGTGTGTTTCGAATAGAGCGTGGCCATGCATCTGCTGCTCGTTCAACTGCGAGAGCGGCGTTGGCGGAGGCACCGACTTACACCCTGCCAGCGCACAAGCCAGCATCAGCAAAAAACAAGCTCGAACCATAGATTTATTCTCTCATCCGTCATCGCCCTACCTATGTACCGACTGCGCCAGCAGCACCACGCCAATGCCAGCCAAACCCACATAGACATAGCGCAGAAACGTGTCTCCATGCAGGCGATGGTTCACCACGCGACCCAGCCAGATTGCAGGCAGCAGCACCGGCAGGCTCAGCAGATAGTAGTGCGTCACCGCTGGAACCCAAAGTCCCGCCAGCCAGTATCCGGCCATGCCGATGACGCTTGCGGGAAGAAAATACCCCTGTAACGTGGCGCGAAAGTGTTGTGCAGACCATCGCCGCATCGCTCCATAGATCACCAGCGGAGGTCCGTTCATCCCGTAGGCTCCGCCAAATACACCGGCGACGAAGCCGCAGCCCAGCAGCCACGCCTTGCTGTCGTGCTTTAACTCAGGTGGCTTGCTGCCCAGCAGCGAATACGCGGCGAAGGCCATGATGAAGATCGCCAGCGCGATCCTCACCGCCTGCTGGTGGCTGCTGGTCAGGAGTAATAGGCCGACGGGAATGCCGAATAGAGTCGCCCCCACCAGCCAGCCGGTACTGCGTAGATGAATCTTGCGCCAGTCCTGCACGACGACCACCGCGGCAATCGTAATCGACACCAGCACGGCCAGCGGCGCTGCGACTTTAAGCGGAATAAAAAGCGCCAGCAGCGGAACAGCGAACAGCGCCTCGCCAAACCCGAACGCCGACCGGATGAACGTAGCCAGAAACACCACAACCAGCACCTGTAAGGTAGCAACATCCATCATCTGGTCAACACATCGGCGTTCCACGCAAGAGACAATCCGCTACGCTTCATCTCTCTATTCTACGAGCGGATTGCATCAGCTTTTCCATCGAACAAACGCTAATTCGTCTCTGCAATCGCCGCCACGATCTTGTCCATTACAGCCTCGTCCGCGCGGCTGTGGGGAGCGTGGTTATCCACCATGATGGAGAAGATCACCGTCCCCCCGCTCGCGCAATCGATATAGCCCGAAAGCGCACGCGCCTCCCCCAGCGTGCCTGTCTTGGCGAAGACATGCCCCTTCAACGGGGTTTGCGTGAACCGTCCGGCGAGCGTTCCATCCACGCCACCGACTGGAAGTGAAGACTTCCAATCCTCAAACCATGGCTGTGTGCTGGCATACTGCAACAGCTTTGCCGTGGCCTGTGGTGTCACCAGGTCATGCCCGCTCAGGCCTGAACCATCGAAAAAGACGAAATCGTCCTTATCAATTCCTGCGTTCTCAAGAAAAGACCGGACCACTCGCGCTCCCTGCGCTGTCGATCCAGTACACGTCAGGCGCTTCCCAAGGTGATGCAACAACAGCTCAGCATGCAGGTTCTGTGAGACCTTGTTGGTCGCCACCACATCTTCCAGCAGGGTGGATGATTGGTGCGAGGCAATCACCTTCTCTCCGGCACGCAGCTCAGGGCGGCCAGCGTCTCCGCATCCCGTCCCGAGTCTTCCGTCCAGAAGGCCCGGATCGAGTGGCTCGTTTGTCTGGTCGAGAAAGCCGCGCCGTTCACGAAGGTCCCAATGCTCAGACCGAGCCACCCCAGTCACTTCGATCCCACGGGCTTCCAGCATCGCCTTCAACGCTATCGCCGCATACTCGGCTGGATCTTGAATCGCCACCTCTTCCACATCGGGCTGCGCATCCAGAGCAATCGCTCCATAAATGTGCAGAACCTTCGATCCGAGCAGCCGCTCCATCTGCACTGAGCTTTCACTCTTCGCCGCGCCTGTCGTTACTGAAACGTCCAACGTGTAGTACGGCACCGCAGGATCGATGGCCACGGTCGCGGGCTTCCCCGCAGCATCGCCGGGTGTCACCGTCACCTTGATCTGGTTGTCATTGATCGTCAGCGCCGAGAGGGGGCTTCCATATCCCCAGATCGTGTCATCGATCGCCCAATCTGCCGCGTACGGTTCCCATGGGAACAGCGTGTCGTCGCCCACCACATCGCCATTTACCACTTTCAACCCGGTTGCCGCCACCTGGTCCGCCATCTGCTCCAGATAGCGCAATGCTGCGGGAGCGGGCGGAGGTGGGACTGGCCTCTCCGCAGGTGACAGATACGGCAATGCACGTCCGGAGAGGTTTGCATCCCCGCCTCCAATCAACACGAGGTCTCCTGTCAGCTTCGCAGTGCCGTCAAACACTCCGCGCGCCGCCACTCGTGTGTCGAAGGTCGTCTCCGGCCCCAACAAAGCCATCGCCGCTGCCGTGGTGAACAGCTTCGCATTGCTGGCCGGCTGAAAGAACTGTCCTGCATTCAACGCATAGATTGGCTTGCCATCCATCTTCGTGACGGCGATGCCCCAGTGCGAGCGCGACACCGCCGGGTCGGCCAGCAGCCTTGCCACCTGTAACTTCAGCGGCTTCACACGATGCGTCTTGTGGAGCTTCGTGAAGCCGGTTCCCGCCCCCGCCGGCATGCACATCATCCCACCCAGCAAAATCACAGCACAACGCCCGACGAACCTCATCATCCGCGCAGTCTAGCATCCCAATTCTTCAAATTGCGTCTAATCTTCACCTATGCCACTCACACGCCGTCCGCATTTTGACTGGAGTCTTCGCAGCCGGACCCTTGCGCTCGGGCAGCACACCCTGATCATGGGCATCCTCAACGTCACTCCAGACAGCTTCTCCGACGGTGGCCACTTTTATACTCCCGAGCATGCGCCCGAACGCGCCCTCGCGCAGGCGCACAAGATGCTCGACGAGGGTGCGCACATTCTCGACATCGGCGGAGAATCCACCCGCCCCAATGCCATACCGCTCTCGGCCGACGAGGAGCAGTCGCGGATTCTTCCTGTCATCGAAGCGATCCTCATCGATAGACCTGAGGCCATTCTTTCGATCGACACCCATCACGCTTCGACCGCCGTTTGCGCCGTTGAGGCCGGGGTCGAAATCGTCAACGACGTCAGCGGCCATCTATGGGATGCCACCATGACCAAAAACTGTGTTCAATTGGGATGCGGCACCGTCCTGATGCATACACGGGGTCGTCCGCGCGAGTGGCGCGAGCAGCCTTCGATCCCAACCGAGGAGGTTGTTCCGCTAGTACTCCGCGAGTTGAAGGAACGTATCGATGCAGCGACCTCGGCCGGAATTGCACGGAGCAGGATCGTTCTTGACCCGGGCTTCGGCTTCGGCAAGCGGCACGACGAGAACTACCCTCTGATCGCTCGCCTCGACAGTCTCCAGACGCTCAACCTGCCCATCCTCGCCGGGGTCTCGCGCAAGAGCTTTCTGGCCGAGGCTTTGGCCCCGGTTTATGAAGACGCGCCGCCGCCACCCGAAGCACGCCTGCATGCCACCACTGCGGCCAACGTAACGGCCATCCTCAATGGAGCCCACGTCATCCGCACACACGATGTTCGCCCTGCCGTCGAAGCCGCGGCGGTCGCCGACCGTATTCTTGCCGCGGTCTAAGCGGGATTTCCGTTGGAGTCAGTCGTCCACGACTCGGTCTGGAACGCGATGAAGATGGCGGTCCATGTGCCCTTCGAGGGCAAATGGATCAGCAGAGCGCCGTCCTGCCAGACTCCGTTGTCACTGCCGTGGTTATTCACAGGGTTTCCCTGGTTCATGTGAATATCGTGAATCCCATCGATCTGACCTTTATCGGCGTACGAGCTGCCAAAGGCGTAGATGACGCCATCTTTGTCGGCGATGGTCATGTTCAACAGCGTTACTACGGCGTTCTGCAGAGCGCTTGAGCGTGCCTGCGCCAGCATGCGCTCCTGTTCGTTGCCCTTGAAATTTTTGGCTGGTACCTGCGGCAACAGCGTCATCTGCTCCCGCGTAATCATCTGTCGCCCGCTCACCTGCGAGCGCACATAGTCGAGCGCCAGTCCGCCGGGCACGCTCTCGAGGGCGGTCATTCCCATCGGCAGCGCCAGCAGTCCTGCAACATCGGGAGGCGTAAATCCCTCCTCAATCGCATACAGAACCTCCGACCCGTCAACCGATTGAATGTTCACCGCAACGGTAAACGGGCCGCCGGGAGCGTTCATCGTGATCTGATAATGCGTGCTCGATCCCGTGACCACCTTGCCCGAGACCGGGTCACCGGCCAGGACGCTGTAGTTTGTAATTGGCATGGATCCTCCTCGGCAGAGAGGCTATCGCTGCTGCGCATAATATCCCTGTCGCGAGCGAGCGGTCAGACCGGTGTCTGCCATCTTCACTTCGATATGGTGATACTCGTCGGCATGTTCGGCAGGGGGCGGATCAAAGGTCAGCTCGTAGTAGGCGCTTGTGTCTGCAACGCATCGTTGGAGCAGACCTGCGATGTCGTTGTTGCCGTTCAGAACCAGGCCGCCGCTCTGTGCGGCCAGTACCTGCAGTGACAGGTTGGCAAGCTGCACATCGCTCGGCTTGGTGGCGCCCTTGAGGTACTCCTGGTAGAAGTAGGAGTTGCTGAGAATAGACTCGCCGGCGCCTGTGGGATCGACGCTGTAGAGGGTGATGTGCGCCTGCCGCAAGCCTGTCGAGAGCTCGACGACCTCGCTGAAGATCTTCCGCTGCTGGTTCGAAGTCAGATCGATACGAGGGCCTGAGAGCAGCGGCCAACCGGGAGAGATCCAGAGAATGATCTTGCGTCCGGGATGGCCTGCCTCCGCCGCTGTGAGTCGGCGAAGCGTCTCGAGCGAGAGTTGAATGCGCTCATCGGCGCCGTAGATGCCGCTGGAACGCCGAATGGCGCGAAGCCCGATGGCGGATTGATCGAGAACCGTGCTCAGTGCATTGCCGTCGGTGGAGAAGCCGTTCTGAATCTGGGTGCCGGTGTCGGTAAAGATCGCAAGCGAAAGAGGGTGCGCGAGGTGGCCGCCGTTGGTCCGCAGGAACTTGTCGATCTCCTCGCGCGCATAGGCGAGACGCATATATGGGGTATTGACCCCATCGACGAGCAGAATGATCTCGACCGGAGCCTGGGAACCGCGGACGGCCTGAAAAGATGTGATCGGCTGTGCAACCTTATTGTCCAGAACAGAGAAGTCCTGCTCCTTCAGGTCCGGGACTGGTGTTCCCGATCTTGGTGTGACCACGACATCCAGGTGAATGCTGTTGGAAGTCTGGGCTGTGGGTGCACCCTCCTGTGCGAAGGCTGGAACAGCAGAGGGTAAAAGCAGAAGGAGGAGCAGAGCGCAGAAACGAGTCTCGATTGACATGTCTTCCCTTTTTCTCGGACGAAGACCAGAATCCCTCGTGAGAGACATCGCGGTTGGAATACGTAAGCGCGACCATCTAGAAGAATAGACGCGACCTGGCATAGGTAAGTCTAATAAATTGAAGCTGTAGCCGAAATTGCCAAAAGAAAGAGCTGCCTCAGCTTCCATTTGGCCTATTCCCCCGTCTCATCTATCTCAGCATCTGCCACTAGTGACAAACCAACTTGCTGCCAATCATCGGCTTCCATCCCTCGCATCTGCACCGAAACCGCCTTGCTCTCCGTTAGGTCTTTCTCGCCAATCTTAAGCTCTCGCAACCTCCGCGATACCGAGAACAGTCCACCGCGGCCTTCCGCTTTGATTAGCATGTCGTTGTATGCATCTCCAGCTGACTCTAGGCGCTTGCCGAGATTAAGAATTGCGCCATGCATTCCCACTAGTTTTTCATGGACCTTAATCGCAGCATCTCGAATTATTTCAGCATCCCGGGCAATCTGTGACTGTTGCCATCCGTAAGCTACGGCTTTCAGCAAAGCGATCAGAGTCGTCGGTGTCGCCAGCAACACATTGCTCGATGCGCTGTACTCCAGCAACCCAGGATCATGCTCTAGCGCCGCACTAAAAAGCACCTCACTCGGCAAAAAACACACCACAAAATCCGGTGACTCCGGAAACTGCTTCCAATATCCTTTGCCTGAAAGCGCGTCCAGATGACTCTTCACCCGCCTAGCATGGGCGAGCATGTGTCCTTGTCGGAGCGCCTCATCCTCGCACGCTGTAGCATCCAGAAATGCATCCAACGGCGTCTTGGCATCCACGATTATGCTTCTGCCATTGGGTAATTTCACGATCAGGTCAGGCCTAATCGTTACATCTTCACCCTTCACATATTTTTCCACGTCAAACGACGCATGTTCCACCATACCTGCAAACTCGACGCAGCGACGCAACTGCATCTCTCCCCAATTGCCGCGCACCTTGGGAGCTCGCAGTGCCTGCACCAACTGAGTCGTCTCTTTTCTCAGGTCTAAATGCGATCGCTGAATATTCTGTATCTCAGCCAGAACCGCGGTGTATGCTCCCTCGCGCTTCACCTCCAATTCCTGGCTGTGTGCAGACAGCCTAGCCAGCGAGTCCTTCATTGGTCCCAGCAGCGTCGCAATTGCAGATTCCTTTTCTGTCAGCTTGTTCGCTGCTTCAGCCTGTTGTTTGCCTAGCTCTCCTTTCGCCAATTCCATCAATTGCTTGCTGTTTGCGTTGAGAGCGCTCGCCGCCAATGACTCGAAGCTTTCCTTCAAACTTTTTTCCACATCTATGAGTGCTTGTACTTTTTCTTTTGCGGACTCTTGCTCTGCCAGCATCTTCGCTCGTAAACCTGCTGCGTCTTCACGCGCTGCTGCGGCTGTCCCACGCTCTTTCACCAGCTCTTGCTCATTTCTTTCCATCTGTTGTTTCTGCGTGGCGATCAGTTCGCGAAGCCGTGCTATCTCTGTATCCTGAGCTACTGCCGCCGCGCGCATGCTCTGCGAACGGCTGTTAACGATCAGCCAACCCACTACTGCGCCAGCCACGCAGCCAACGACAAACCATATAATCATCCACTCTTGCATGTCCCCAATCTACGCCAAATTTTCGCTAATTCCCATCTCGAAGTCTTCGCCTGATCAACCACAAAGATTTGCAATTCAAACACCTTTTCATGAACTCACCAACCCCTCAACCAGTCGTTTGCTTTACACTCTGCTAGGCGCTCAGTATTCTTGAGCATGGTGGTGTTGACTTCACGCACCGGCATCCAAATTTTGATTGCAAGACGTAAACAGGAGAAACAAATGGCCGCAGTAGATGAAAAAGTAAAACAGATTATCGTCGAGCAACTTCAAGTGGATGAAGCCGAAGTCACCCCCGGCGCCAGCTTCCAGGAAGACCTCGGGGCCGACTCCCTCGACGTCGTCGAGCTCGTCATGCAGTTCGAAGAGGCCTTCGACATCCAGATCCCCGACGAAGATGCCGAGAAGATCAAGACCGTCAAGGATGCCGTCGATTACATCGAAAAACACCAGAAGGCAGGAAAGTAACTAACATGGAGCAGCGTCGCGTCGTCGTAACCGGCCTCGGCCTCATCTGCGGGGTCGGTAAAACCGCGTCCGAAGTATGGGACGGCCTGCTTGCGGGCAAAAGCGGCATGGCTGAGATCAAAGCGTTTGATCTCACTGGCCACCCTGTCCGCTTCGCGGCAGAGGTCAAGGATTTCGACCCGCTGCTCTTTGTTGATAAAAAAGAGGCTCGCAAGATGGGCCGCTTTATCCACTTTGCGCTCGCCGCCTCCGAAGAGGCGATGAAGCACTCCGGTCTCCAGGTCACGCCTGAGATCGCCGACCGCTTCGGCGTCCACATCGGCTCCGGCATCGGCGGCTTCGATGTCATCGAGCGCGAGCACTCCAATATGCTCGCCGGTGGTCCGCGCAAAATCTCGCCCTTCTTTATCCCGGGCTCGATCGTCAACCTCGCTGCCGGCCACGTCAGCATCCGCTACAACGCCAAGGGGCCAAACGAGGCCACCGCGACCGCCTGCACGTCCAGCGCACACTCCATCGGCGACGCCTTCCGCATCATTCAGCGCGGCGATGCCGATGCCATGATCGCCGGAGGCACCGAGGCCGCCATCACGCCCATGGGCGTCGGCGGATTCGCCGCCATGAAGGCACTGTCGACTCGCAATGACGATCCCGAGCACGCCTGCCGCCCCTTTGACAAAGACCGCGATGGCTTCGTCGTCGGCGAAGGCGCGGGCATCCTCATCATGGAAGAGCTGGAGTTTGCCAAGGCCCGTGGCGCAAAGATCCTCGCCGAAGTCATCGGCTACGGCATGTCCGCCGACGCCTTCCACATGACCGGCATGGCGCCAGAGGGCGAAGGCTGCTTCCGCGCCATGAATGCCGCTCTCAAGAGCGCCGGTATCTCGCCGGATAAGATCGACTACGTCAACGCCCACGCTACCAGCACGCCGTTGGGCGATGCGCTGGAGTCGCAGGCGATCGAAAACGTCTTCGGCGAGCGGGCAAAGAACCACACGCTGCTCGTCAGTTCCACTAAGTCCATGACCGGTCACCTTCTCGGCGGCGCAGGCGGACTTGAAGCGGGCATCACGATCCTCGCCATGCTCAACCAGATGGCACCGCCGACCATGAACATTGTCGAGCTCGATCCTCAGTGCCGCCTGAACTACGTTCCCAATAAGCCGCAAGCTGCGAAGATTGACTACGCTCTCTCGAACTCCTTCGGCTTCGGTGGAACCAACGGCTCGCTCGTCTTCAAGCGCTGGACCGAGTAAGGCTCTTCTTTGTGATAGCACCGTGCTTGCTGCCGCCATTTCCTCAGAAGGTGAAGGCGACGCCCAGGGTGAAGCGATCCTGAAAGAACTTTGCTGTCGGCTTCACCACGAAGACGTCGCTGGTATAGTTGCCGTCGTTGAAGTCGATATCAAAATTCTCATAGCTATTGCGGATGATGTCGGGGTTGCGGCTCCAGGTCTCGCGGTAGTCGGCGCGCATCATCACGCGCGGTGAGATGCGGTACTTGATGCCGCCTCCATATTGCAGGCCGAACTGGAAGGTGCCTCCGCCATCGAGCGGTGCCGTCCTGCCGAAGTCGAACGCCGCCTTGATCAGTCCAAGATTACTCAACCCGAGCTTGAAGGGGCCCGCGGGCTTCTTGAGTGGCGAGTCCGAGAGCGAGATGAGTTGGAAGGTCGGCCCAACCGCGACATAGGGTCTCCAGCGCGAAGTGGGTGGACGCATGTGGGCCAGCAGGTTGTACTCGAACTGGCGTGTCGTGAGACCCACGCGTGCCGAATCGAATGCCGAGTCCTCATCGTCGTCGGGATGGTTCGGATCGCCTACATAGACTCCGATGCCCAGCGTGTATTTTCCCTGCTGACGAAAGTAGGAGAACTCGTTGGAGAAGTACTTCCAGCTATTGACGGTGACCGTGCCTCCAGCTGTCCAACCGTCGTTGACCTGATCGTAGAGGTCCAACTCGAAGTAGGGGTCGGCAGGGTCGGCCGATACAAGCAGCGTATCGACGAAGCTGAGATCGGTCTCTCGGAAGTGGAGATAGCCGCCTTCGAGCGCCAGCTCGTAGCGCGGCGGGTCCCACTTGTGGTTTACCGCGGGTTGATAGGGCACATCAGGGGTAGCAAGCCGGTCGTGTGGGCGGAAGGTGCGCTGCAGCAGACGCGGCCCGGCTCCGGCCTCCTGGTACTGCGTGCCCGAAGCATCGGTCTTGCGCCACGCTCCGTAGTCCTCGGGCAACTCGCTGCTGCTGCGGAGGTAGTCACGCACCTTGAAGCTGCCGGAGATTCCCTGATAGATAAGGTTGCCGCGATAGAGGCTGTTACGAATGGTGAGCGCGGTGTTGCGGGTGCTGCGCTGGAAACGGTTCGGAGGCGGGGGCACGACCTCCGGTGTAGTGCGGGGGTTATCGCAGGAGCTCAGGTGGACGACCGCGACCTGGCCGTCGGTCAGCAGGCGGTCGCCGGTGGAGTTGTAAGCGTCAGTCGGCACCCATGGGCGCGGCACCATGTCGAGGCTGGTGACGCAGCCGGTAAACTTCAGGTCGTTGACGATCTTGGAGCGCTCATTGTCGATGTGCTCGTCGATGACGTGGATGAAGGTCTTCTGCTTGCGCGAGAAGGCGATGCCGATGTCTTGCGTGGATGAGGCGGTGAGGACCGTTTGATCGTCCCATTCGGCCGTGGTGGGAAAGACGCGCAGATGATGACGCGAGGCAAAGGTGTTGGTGGTTTTGCTGAGCGTGTAGATGGGTGCGCGCTCATCGAGCAGAAGCACAGACATCGGCGCTTGAGTATAGGTGTGGTTACCGCTGAGCGTCTTCAGCGTACGGAAGGTCGAACCGGCGTTCAGCTCATCGGAGGGCAGCCACCCGGCTGCCGCGAACGCACGATGCAGCGCCTCGGGCGAGCCAATGAAGACCAGATTGGTAAGGTCGGAGACCTTATTGCCCGCCTTGGTGCGGGTGCGGAAAGGGAGAGTTTTGACTAACGCCTGAAGATGTTCGCGCTGGGCAGTGGTAGTGGCTGACGGCAATACGGAGAAGGGGTAGGTCTGCGTGGTAATGACCGGCTTCACGTATTCGAGAATGAGTTCAGTACCGCCGTTGTAGAGAATCTCCGGCTCGGCAAAGCCGAGCACAGCACTGCCCGCTGCTGAGGCGAAGATATATGCGATGGGGTCGATGCCCGCGAAGGTGAGCACACCGTTTTCGGCGGAGTTGCCTGCCGTGCCGGTGGAACGGATACCTTGCACTCTGCCATTTGCGTTCACCTTCTCCTGCGCGTTTTCGACCTCGAAGGTGCGCGCGTCAATGGCAAGCGTGTGGCCGTCAGGAGTCGTGGCGCGGTTCCAGACGATAGTCAGCGCAGCGGTCTCGTGCTTGAATCCCCAGCCGACACCGTTGGCGTGCGTAACAGTGCCATCGATGGCGGAGCCTTCGGGCAAGAAGATGCTGCCGTCCACTACCAGCGGCTCGATGGAGACAGCGTGAACAATCATGCCCTCCTTCTCGACGCGGGAAGACAGAGGCTGCAACAGGCGGACAGAGAACTTTGTTCCAGCGGGAACTCCTGTCACCTTTTCGATCGAGGACTGTGGGATGGACAAATTTATCGAGCCGCTGATGATGTGCAGCGTGGTGCCGTCGGTGTGCCAGCGGCCCTTGTGGACGGTGCCGTCGTGATTGACGGTCATGGCGGTGCCGTTGGGGAAGACCTGCAGGTACTCGGGCGATGCGGCGGAGGTCTGTGGTGGAGTGTAGATGTCGTCGAGATTGGTGCCGAGCAGCGAGGCGACTTTGATTGTCTTTCTGCCCTCTGGAGTGGAACAGGTGAGCGTGTCGCCGGTGAACATCGGCGATGCTTCACCGGGTAAAACGCCGGGCATGGCGTCGGTGCTTCCGACCAGAGTAAGCGGCTGGCCAGTGGCTGGATCGGTGCCGCTGAGGGCAAAGGCCCATCCTTCACCGGCAAGCTTGGTCTCTTGCAGTGAGGCATAGTCGAAAGGAACTGCGCCGAGATTGCGGCGGCGGCCAGAGTCAAGATCGTAATAGCGCAGTAGGTAGTGCTTCTTTTCGACGACAAGGATGAGCGCACCCTGTCCATCCCGAACCGGCCACGCCTGCATGGCGTGCCTGGTGATGCTGCGCAGTTTGGCTTTGCTGCCGCTCACCGTCATCGTGGCCACGCCATCTTTGTGGCCATCCTTGCGGACGATGGTGATGGCGGTGACAGGGGATGTGGTATCGGCGGCTTTGGCGGAGATGGGCATCACGCCGAACAGAGCGAGGAGAAGCGCGGTCGTCCTAACGGCAGCAGCAGCAGAATTTCGCATAGGCATCGCTCAGGTCGATGATGCGGGGAGTGGGTTTGAGGATATCACCGGGTTGTGAGCCCTGTATTTCGCTTCCGGTCTTTGGCTTCTTTCAGAACGAAAGGCTAATCAGAGTCACTTCTGGACAGGTTCTAAGGACTGAGGCTTTGTCTCCGCCGAGTCGCCAGCCCAATAGCTGCTTCGCGCTGTAACGATAAGATCGGGATGATCCTTGAGCGTGACAGTGATGGCATGGAGACCGGACTGCGGCATCTGTGGCTGGAAGCTCAGGACATAGCGATTGGGAACGTGGTTGGAGATGGTCGCAAGTCCGCGTTCCAGATCGCGCTGGCTGTTGAAGTGGAAGTACTCTCCGCCGGTCAGCTTGGCCACCGTCTCAGGCGCATTCTTGTGCAGGCCGTTCATGCCGACGATCGCGGCCATCTTGGCCAGACGCAGCGGCGGCAGCAGCTCGGCGATGCAGTCATAGTATTGCGTCCCCTTCGACTCTTCCGGCTTGCCTTCGCTGCCGTCGTCTCTCACCGTGGGATCGGTCTTGGGGTCGTGCGAGAAGCAGCCGTGCTCGGGGCCAGGCGTCGGGTCGGAGAGCTTCGAGGCTTCGTGGCTGATGCCGCTGCGGGAAGAGGAGAAGGCGAGGCTATAGATGGCGGTGTTGGTGTCGCTGACGGCGCGCAGCGCATCCTCGATTCTTACCTTGCTGCCGTGGTCGACGGTCTCGCTGATGAGCAGAATCGCGCGGCGATATTGCGGAGGCTGCTTGCGCAGTAGATCGACTGAGTAATCGACGGCATCGAGGATGGCGGCACCGCTGTCACCGGCGGGTAGGTTCTGGAGAGCGTCCTCCATCAACGCCATATTCGAGGTGAAGCCCTGCAAGATCTCAGGCTCGCTGTCGAAGGTGACGACCGAGACGCGGCGAGGCACCTGACCCACAATCGACTCGATCATGGTGGCGAGGTTGCGGTACTTGTCGAACTGGCTGGCTCCGCCGCCGCCCGTCTCAATGGCTACGACCAGCGCCAGCGGCTGATCGCCGGTGTCCTCTTCGAGATGTACCTTTTGGTCGACATTGTTATCGGTGATAGTGAAGTCGTTGGCAGTAAGCGTGAAGACGAGGTCGCCCTTCTTCGTCTTTACCAGCGTCGGAACAAGCACCAGTGTGGATTGCGCACTGATGGTCGGAACCGGTGCTGCGGGAATGGGTGCGTTAACGGACGCATTCTGCGCGTAGAGCACCGCAACGGGGAGAAAGAGCAACGCGACGGCGGCACGGAGGTGCATGATGGCTACTATAACCGCCGCGAACGCTCCTCCAGAAATCAGGCCCGACGAGAGCGGAGCTGACTTGGGAGCGTGGAGCCGGTAAGGTAGAGCACACCGTAGCAGAGGACAGCCCAAAGAACGCCGCCGACGAGAAGCGCGATCAGGTCACCCAGGTAGGTCTGGATGTGAGAATGGGGCAGTGCGTGGAGCAGAAGAGTAATTCCGGCGAGGCTAGCCACTGCGGCAAGAAGAGCGCGCCCCAGTTCCAGGCGGTCCAGCCCGGCAAGCGAGACCATGCGGCGACGATGCAGTAATACAGCCAGTGTGACCGTGTGGACGAGAATGGCAAGGTTCGAGGCCCATGCCAGTCCAATGACACCGAAGCGCTGATGAAGCAGCCAGTAGCAGGGGATGGAGATAACGGTGATGATGGTTCCGGCGCGCATGGGCACAAAGGTCTCACCGGCAGCGAAGAAGGCGCGGGAGTAGATGGCCTGCGAGGCCCACAGGGCCAGCGAGATGGTGAAAATGGCGAAGTAGAGCGCGGTAAGCTCGGCATCGGCGCGGTTGAAGGAGCCTCCGCGTAAGACAAGATCAACGGCGGGGCGTGCGAGTGCGAACATGGCGGCGGAGAGCAGGATGGCTACCGAGAGAATGCGAGTCACGGCGCGGTTGACTGCCGAGGCATAGTCGCCGAAGAGTTTGCGGCTGTAGAGCGAGGCGAAGAAGGGCAGCGATGCGGCTCCGGCTGCCTGCCCGATGATGGCCATCGGCGCGGTGAAGAGACGCTTGGCGTACATCAGGCGTGTGATGTCGCCGGCGCTGTGCTTGGCGAACCACGTAAGGATGATGTTGTCCATGAAGACGACAGTGACGCCGAGCATCAGGGGCAGAGACATACGCACCCACGAGCGCAGGCCGGGGTTACTGAAGTCGAGGAGAGGACGGTAGTGCACACCGGCGCGGCGCGCGGCGTAGGCGTTGACGAGGAAGGGGCCAGCGAAGGCTCCGGCGAGTGCGCCCCATGCCAACGACGGGATGCCGATGGAATGCGAGAGAACTACGCCGCCGAAGATGATGCCGAGCGTGTAGATGAGCGGCGAGACCGCCTGATAGGTGAACTGTTTGCGAACCAGCGCGACAGCAGCGAGGACTCCGCCAGCAAAGAAAAAGAGTTGCCCTGGCAACAGGATGCGCGTCATGAAAGTGCAGAGCACAGCCTCGGAGGGGCTGTTGGGAAAGTAGAGATGAGTGTAGAGCGGCACAAAGAACTCGGCCAGCAAAATGGCTCCGCCAAGGACGAGCAGCATCGTGGTGAGAATAACGGAGAGCGCGCGATCGCCTTCTTCGTGTTGGTTGGCCTCGCGATAGCGACTAAGTATGGTGACGAAGCTGATGGAGGCTGCGCCGCCGATGAGTAGATAGTTGATCAGGTCGGGTAGCTGGAAGGCCACGTTGTAGGCGTCTGTGCCGGGGCCTGCGCCGAAGGTGTAGGCGATGTACTTGTCGCGTACGAGGCCGATAATGCGCGAGAGCAGCGCGAAGACAGAGAGCAGTACCGTCGCCGAGACCGCCGAGTGTTTGTGAGAAGGCCGAAGCCAGCCGAAGCGTTTGGCGGGAACGGGCGGAATGGGATTATCGGTGGCGGTCACTGTTTTCAAGGCTTATGTTGATTCTATCGGGCGGGCTTATGCTGGTGGGGTGGCGGGGCTGGTTCGCCTGCGATGCAAGGGGATGATGACGTGGAGAACTTTCGGCTCAAGGTGTTTCGGGCGGTCGCTGCGGAGATGAGCTTTCGCAAGGCGGCCGAGGTGTTGCATCTGAGCCAGCCAGCCGTCAGCCAGCAGGTTCGTTCGCTCGAAGAGGAGGCTGGGGCCCGTCTGTTCGACCGCGGCAACAGCGATGGGCATGGCAGCCAGATCTCCCTTACTGAAGCTGGCCGGGTGCTGCTCGAATACGCGACGGCGGCGGCAGAGACGATGGCCGAGGCGCAGCGCGCGCTCGCAGCCTTGAATGATGACGTGGCTGGTGAGCTACGGCTGGGTGCTTCGACGACGATTGCTCAGTACGTGCTGCCCAGAATCCTCGGAGCATTTCTGCGACAGTATCCGAACGTCCATCTCTCGGTGATGAGCGGAAACACCGAACGTATTGCCGAGGTGGTCGCCGAAGAACAAGTGATGCTTGGCCTCATCGAAGGGCCTGCGATGAGGCGCGACGTAAAGACGGAGCGGATGGTCGAGGATGAGATGGTGCTGATCGTCGCACCAGGACACGCATGGGCGCGAGCGGGAAAGATCGCCCCTGCGGAGTTGACGAAGACATCGATGCTACTGCGCGAACGTGGGTCGGGGTCGCGACGTGTGGTCGAACGGGCTCTAAAGAAAGCCGGGATTCCATTGCGGTCATTGCATGTGGCGATGGAACTGGATTCGACGGAGGCCATCATCTCGGGCGTAGAGGCGGAGCTTGGCGTGGGCTTCGTCTCGCGCTGCGCCATTGGCAAGGCCATGCGTCTGGGCACAGTTCGGACCGTGCCCGTGAAGGGACTGGAGATCGTGCGGGACTTTAGCTTCATCCATCTCGCCGGGGCTGAAGTTAGTGGCGCAGCAGCAGCGTTTCAGCGATTTGCAATGGGGACCGGCATAGCTCCGATTGGATGATTGGGGCAATAAGTAAAAATTATCGCCCATTCAAAAGTACGTCTCGACATAGGCTGTGGCCCAAGCCATGCTGGAAGACATGGTACGCAACCTCTTCTACATCGGCATTATCGTTTCGGCGAGCGGGTTGATCGGGCCGCCGTTTGCTCTCGCGGCAGGGTTGGTATTCGGGTTGACGACGGTGCACCACTTCCACGTCGAGAGCAGGCAGCTTTCTAAATTCCTGCTGCAGGCGGCGGTCGTCTGCCTTGGCTTCGGGATGAACCTGAAAGAGGTCGTCCATGCGGGCCGCTCTGGGTTTCTCTATACCGCTATCAGTATCACGTTCGTGCTCAGCCTCGGTGTACTTCTCGGCAAACTGCTGCGCGTCGAAAAGACACAGTCATTGTTGATCGCGGTCGGCACCGCAATCTGCGGCGGCAGCGCCATTGCTGCGATGGGCCCGGTGCTCGATGCAGGCGAAGAGGAGATGGGCGTCTCTCTGGGCACGGTGTTCGTACTCAACTCTGTGGCGCTGTTGCTCTTCCCTCTGATCGGCTGGAGCATGCATCTCACGCAGACGCAATTCGGCCTGTGGGCCGCGCTCGCGATTCATGACACCAGCTCAGTCGTTGGTGCCGGTGCGAAATACGGAGCTACGGCGTTGGCGGTTGGAACAACCGTCAAGCTGGCGCGGGCGCTGTGGATCGTCCCCTTGGCAATCGCCACGGCAACCCTGCGCAAGAGCAAGTCAAAGATCTACTGGCCGTGGTTCATCCTTTATTTCTGCGTAGCTGCGGTGCTGGCAAGCTATGTCCCGCGATATCTGCCACAGACCATGGGAATCTTTGCCGCGTTGAATCGACTTGGAAAATCGGCCTTGACCGTTGTGCTGTTTCTGATCGGCACAGGCATCACGCGCAACACGTTGAAGGAAGTCGGCGTAAGGCCGCTGATTCAGGGGGTAACACTGTGGATTGTGGTGGCGAGCATCTCGCTTTGGGCCATTCACGCGGGATGGATCGCGCTTTAGTCGGAGCCTTCGGAGTTCTGCGGAATGTCGAAGAGCTTCGGTGTGGCATGGCGTGAGTTGTTGCTATGTCGCGGCGCGCGGATGGGATGGACGGCAGCGCGAGTCACCGGCTTCGAGAGCAGAGCGTGCAGATCGCGAAGTTCCTTCTGCAGCTTGCGCAGTTGCTTCGATGGGGCAACCGGAGCGGCCGCATCCTCGATGCCAAGGCTGAGCTGCGGCTCCTTGTGGTGCAGCTCGGCCTTAAAAACCTGACGCGCACCGGGAATGGTATAGCCCTCGTCGTAGAGCAGGCTCTTGATGCGCAGTACCATCTCGACGTCGCGGCGGCGATAGAGTCGTTGTCCGGTGCCGCCCTTATGCGGTTTGAGGCTGGGGAACTCACCCTCCCAGAAGCGAAGGACGTAGGCAGGCAGGTCGCAGAGTTTAGAGACCTCGCCGATGCGGAAGTACAGCTTGTCCGGGATCTCAGACCCGGCTGGTGGAGGCGTTCTGCGAATTGGCTGGTGCTGCGCCATGCCAAAGCTCCCGGATAGCCGACACTTCCGGCTTCCTGTCAGTATAGGACAGCGAAGACGGGTTTGTGAGCAGAATTCCAGCGTTTTCTTCTTCGAAATTCCATGCTTCGCTATGCTGAATGGCGGGAACTAGTGGAGCGGAACAGGCGTATTGTTTGTTGTGCGAAGGAGATTTGGTATGCGTGTGACACAGATAGCAGCGGCAGCGGCAATGGTCGCAACAGTGCTGATGAGCGGATGCCGGGTTCAGACAAACAAACAAGATGGCAACGAGAACGTGAGAATCGCCACACCGTTCGGCGGCGTGCAGGTAAAGACGAACGATACGACGGTGCTGGAGGGTATGGGACTGCCGGGCTATCCCGGCGCGACGCTGGTGAAGAAGGACCACGACCACGGCGCGGCGGACGTGAACATGAACTTTGGAAATTTCCATCTGCGAGTCAAGGCCGCGAGCTACGAGACGCCCGACAGCTCCGACAAGGTCGAGGCGTTCTATCGCAAGGCACTCGGCGCGTATGGCGACGTCATCGAGTGCTCGAATGACAAGTCCGTAGGAGAGCCGACGCACACGACAGAGGGTTTAACTTGCGACAACGACACCCAGCACGTTGCCATCAACGACGACATCTCCCGCAAGCTGGAGCTGAAGGCCGGCTCGAAACAGCATCAGCATATTGTCGCGATTGATCCAAATGGCACAGGGACGAAGCTGGGGCTGGTGGTACTGGATCTTCCCGGACACTCCTCTGATGGCAAGGAGAGCGTGCAATAGGTTAGCTGAGGAGTTGGTACAGGATTCCCTGCTTAAGACCCAAACCTGGAGCATATGCCGAATAGCAAAGCTTGCCGCGTCCTATGGGCTGCGGTAGCTTCATAGATATGCGTGAATTTTGTCACCGCTGTGGCGGAGAGCTCTCGGGCGATGTCCTGTCGCCCTTCTGCCCCCATTGCGGCGCTCCCCAGATCTACCTGCTGGACTATGAGCAACCGGCAGAACCGGGGAAGAATACGACCGGCGCGGCACCTCCGCCTATGCCTCGTCAGATCGAGTGGAAGACGGCGATTCGCTGTGCCTTGCTGGTGGCCGGTATCGCCGCCGTGCTGACTCTGGTGGCAGCCCGGTTCGAGTCGATCTCGCCGCTGAGTTGGCTGTGGACGGTGAGCGGCTCGCTGATCACCCTTGCCCTCTACCAGAAGCGTCGCCCACAGGCAGGCATGGATGCAGGCATCGGCGCGCGGATCGGCGTCGTCGTCGGAGTGGTCCTGATCGGCAGCCTGGCGGTCGCCATGGCGGCTGGCGGGCTGATAGCGCGTTACCTGTTGCACAACATGGCCGGATTCGATGCCCAGTTGACCCAGCAGCTTCACCTGCAGGTTGAACATGCACTCGCTACCAATCCCGAGGCAAAATCAATGCAGGGCTATCTCTATTCGCCCGAGTTTCGCGCAGGAATGATGCTTGCCGGGTTCGGCCTGGTCTCGGGTATTCTGCTTGTACTTTCAACGGTTGGCGGCGCTGTGGGCGGCCTTCTGCGGACGCGGCACAAGGTTTCTGCGTAAAGGGACCATCGTGCGGTCTTCGCACATTTCCTGGCCCCTTCAATTGAAACTGGGCTGCTGATATCATCAAGCGCAATCGCTATGAGTGAAACCATCGATAACACGAAGCCCGATAGCAAACCCAAGATACGCGAGAAGGGCCGACTCATGTCGGCCTCCGAGATTGAACGGACGCTGGTGCGCCTCGCCCACGAGATCGTCGAAAAGCACGATGGCTGCGACAACCTCGGGCTGGTCGGCATCAAGCGGCGCGGCGTTCCCCTGGCCCAGCGGCTGGGCTCGCTGATCTCGAAGATCGAAAAATGTCCTGTCGACACCGGCATACTCGACATTAGCTTCTACCGCGACGACCTCTCGACCGATGGAGCTCGGCCAAAGGTCGCTCCCGGCGACATCGGTTTCGACGTGACTGGCCGCGACATCGTGCTGGTAGACGATGTTCTCTACACCGGGCGCACGATTCGTGCGGCGCTCGACGCTCTGTTCGACCACGGCCGTCCTCGTAGCGTGCAACTGTTGGCTCTGATCGACCGTGGCCACCGCGAGCTGCCCATTCAAGCGACCTTCGTGGGCCGCACCATCCCGACCTCGAAACGCGAAATCATCGAGGTGAAGCTCAAAGAGATCGACGAGCAGGAGCAGGTGCTGCTGGTCGAGTTGGTGGATTGATCGCATCGATGACGCAGGAATCGCAAGGCTCAAAGAAAATCTTTCACTACGCCCCCGGCTCGCTGTTGAGCGTGGCCGACCTCTCCGTGGCGGACGTCTCCGCCATATTGACAGTCACCACACGGCTTGAGCAGATGCCCCATGCCCAGCGCGTAGCTCTGCTGGCGGGCCGTCGCATCGCCCTTCTCTTCTACGAGTCGAGCACGCGAACACGTACCTCCTTCGAACTGGCGGCAAAGTCGCTCGGCGCAACCACTACCCTCGTCAGCGACAAGTCTTCGTCCATCGAAAAAGGCGAGAGCCTCAAGGACACCGGCCTCACCCTGCGTGCTCTCGGTGCCGAGTGCGTCATCCTCCGCCATCCATCGTCGGGCGCTCCGTTCGTGCTGGCGCGAGAGACAGGGCTGCCCGTTCTGAATGCGGGCGACGGCATGCACGAGCATCCATCGCAGGCGCTGCTCGATGCACGCACGATGCTGATGCGGCTCCCAGGCCGCAACGCCGCAAAGGCGAACGCGAAGAGCCTTGACGGCGTAACCGTCGTCATCACCGGAGACATTCTGCACAGTCGCGTAGCGCGGTCGAATGCACTGCTCCTGCCGCAACTCGGCGCAAAGGTTCTACTCTGTGGGCCGGAACAACTGCTGCCTGAAACGGCACTCGGCCTCGGCTCTGGCGTAGAGATTGTGCGCGACTTCGATGCGGCTCTGCGACGCTCGCAAGTAGCTATGATGCTGCGCATTCAAAAAGAGCGCCTGGCTGGACTTGAGCTTGACCTCGCTGACTACATTGCCCGCTACCAGTTGAATGGCGAGCGTCTCGCCGCACAAGCGCCCGACGCTCTGGTGATGCATCCCGGCCCCATGATTCGCGGGCTGGAGATTGCGGGTGATGTGGCCGACGGCCCCAACTCCGCAATCGAGCTGCAGGTGAGCAACGGACTCTCCGTACGCTCGGCCCTGCTGCTCCGTGCCCTGAACGCCGGTGGATTCGAGAGTGTAACTGTATGAGTGGCATATTGATTCTGAACGGCCGCGTGATCGATCCGGCAAACGGCCTCGACGAAGCCCGCGACCTTTTGCTTTGCGATGGAAAGATCGCCGCAATCGAAAAGCCCGGCAGTTTGAAAAACGCCGAAGTCGCAGAGACGATTGACGCCTCCGGCCTGGTGGTTGCGCCCGGGCTGGTTGATGTTCACGTCCACCTGCGCGAGCCGGGTCAGACCTACAAGGAGACCATCGCCACAGGAACAGCAGCGGCAGCAGCAGGCGGCTTCACCACCGTCGTCGCCATGCCTAACACGATTCCCGTGAATGACTCCGTAGCCGGGCTCGAATGGATGCTCGCACCCGAACGCGGCTCTGTTGTGAAACTCTTTGCCATGCCCGCCGCCACCATGGGCAGCATGGGAGCCACGCTGACTGATTTTGCTGCGCTGCACAAGGCCGGAGCCGTGGGCTTCACCGACGACGGCAAGCCCATCCTCGAAGACGCCATCATGCGCGAGGCGCTCGTTGCCGCCGCACGGTTGGGCGTGCCCGTCTCGCAGCACGCCGAAGACACGCATCTCACCGGTGGATGCAGCATGAACTACGGCACCGTAGCGTTTCGACTTGGCCTGCGCGGCATGACCGTCGAAGCCGAGTCGCGGATCGTAGAGCGCGACATTCGCCTGTTGCAGGAGATCGAAAATTCCGAAGGGCTGCGTCCTCATCTGCATGTGCAGCATGTCTCGACAGGCCGTGCTCTCGATGCCATTCGCGAGGCGAAGGCTCAGGGGCTGCACGTCACCTGCGAGGCCGCGCCGCATCACTTCACCCTCACCGACGAGGCCATCGGCGACTACGACACCAACGCCAAAATGAATCCTCCCCTGCGCGCCGAGGTCGATCGTCAAGCCGTCCTCGCCGGACTGGCCGATGGCACAGTCGACTGCATCGCCACTGACCACGCTCCGCACGCCGCACACGAGAAGGAGCAGGAGTTCGAACGCGCTCCCAACGGCATCACCGGTCTTGAGACCGCGCTGGGCCTGGCGTTGCGCGTTCTGCATCGGGGACAGGGCTTGTCGCTGAGCAAGATCCTCGCGCTCATGAGCGCCGCTCCCGCAGGAATCGTATCGCTCTCCGGCAGAGGCTCGCTCTCCGTCGGCAGCTTCGCCGATATAGTGATCTTCGACCCCGCAGCCTCGTGGAGCTTCGCCGCAAAGCAGTCGCGCTCGAAGTCGAAGAACACTCCCTTCGACGGCGCACCCATGCTCGGACGCGTTCACGCGACCATCAGTGAAGGCCGCATCGTCTTTCGTCAATAAACGTGGGCAGGCCAGCCGCGATATGCTGGAACCCCATGGACCCCATCACGCACCTGATGACCGGAGCCGTCCTCGCCCGCAGCGGCTTCAACCGCAAGGCCGCCTACGCTACGCTGGCCATGACGCTTGCCGCCGAGGCGCCTGACCTCGACACACTATGGTCCATCCGTGGTCCTATCGCCGCCTTCCAGCATCATCGCGGATGGACGCACACGTTCCTGGGCCTCCCTCTCGAAGCAGCCGTCGTCGTCGGTGCCGTCTATCTCTTCCATCGCTGGCGTCTTCGTCGCAATAAACCCACAAAGCAATCCGCTCCCGTGCGCTGGGGCCTGCTCTACGGCTTCGCACTCATCGCGTTATTCAGTCATCTGCTGCTCGACTGGACAAACAACTACGGCATTCGTCCCTTCTTCCCTTTTAATCCGCACTGGTATGCAGGCTCGCTAGTCTTCATCTTCGAACCCGTCATCTTTGCCCTTCTTCTGATCGCACTCATCGCCCCCGCTCTCTTCGGCCTCGTCAACAGCGAAGTAGGCGCACGCAAGCCGACGTTTCGCGGACGCGGCTGGGCCATCGCCGCGCTCATCGCCATCGTCGCCCTGTGGGGCTGGCGCGCCGTCGAGCAGCAACAGGCCATTCAACTCACCCTCAACAGTCAGGACTTCGGCCCCGATCCCGGCAACGTGCAAATTCTCCACGTCTATGCCGAACCCTACCCCACCAATCCTTTTCGCTGGCAGGTCGTCGTCGACACGCCTAACTTCTATCAGTTAGGCACCGTCGATACCTTCATCAATACCGTAGCCACCAGCGCGAACTCCGACATCTTCTACAAGCCAGCGGAGACAGCCGTCACACTCGCCGCCAAACAGAGCTGGCTCGGCCATGTTTATCTCGACTGGTCTGCGATTCCTCTCGTCACGCAATCTGACACCGACCCCGTCACCGGAGTGGTCACCGTAACCTTCCGCGATCTCCGCTTCCAGTACGACACCTTATTCACACAAGGCCGCGAAAACGCCGAAGCCCCGCCACTCTCCGGCACCGTTACCCTCGACGCTGCCCATCGCGTCACCCGCATGGAGATGGACGGCCGCATCCAGCATTAAACTGACACTAAGCCAATCAGTATGCTGTAACTTATCTTCTGTCGACTGACTCTTATGGCGAGAGTCCGCACGTGGGCCAATTTTCAAATCCGAGGTGCAGCATGTTCGACATGAAAAATCTCACCAAATTGAAGCGGCTGGACGAAAACGCGCCGGACGCGATGAAAGCCTTCTGGGCCTTCGACAAGGCCGTCTTCACCGAAGGCACAATCGATGTACTGCATAAGCAGTTGATGGCTGTTGCAGTTGCGCTGACAACCCAGTGTCCTTACTGCATCGAGTTGCACACCAAGGCGGCGCGCGACGCCGGCGCGACCGACCAGATGCTTGCGGAGACTGCTGCAGTGGCCGCTGCAATGCGTGCTGGTGCCGCCATCACTCACGCAACGCACCTGTTTAAGAGCTGATCAATCTTTAAGCTGCTTAAAGAAGGAACCAAAACAGTTAGCTCAGAAGATCTGGTTTTCGTCCGGCTCGTGGCGATTTCGGGAACTGCGGAACGCATCGCTGCGTATTGATAGTTGCAAGGAGCAGGTGCCTGCTCCCTATCGAAAGGACGCATATGAAGATACTTCATGCCTCGGCGGCGTGCGCGATACTGCTGTGCTTAAATCTGTCGGCGCAGACCCCGTGCAGCGGCTCCAAAGTGGCCGGCACCGTACGAGACACCACGGGTGCAATCATCCCCGGAGCCAGCGTCACGCTTGACGGAGGTGAGACAACGCAGAGTGGCGATGCCGGTCAGTTTCGATTTGCCTGTGCCGCCGCCGGTCAGCACGACCTGCAAGTCAGCGCCACCAGCTTCGCGGCCAAAGATATCAAAGTGCATGTACCGCAACCCAAGACAGAACTGGTCGTTATTCTGCAGCCCGAAGATGTGACTACGTCCGTCAACGTCGGCGAAGACAGCGGCAATGAAGTAAACGCCGCGGCCAGCGGCACCTCTCAAACCATTGCAGGTGATCAGCTCAGCACGCTCGCCGACGATCCCGACGACCTTAAGCGCGAGCTGCAACAACTGGCCGCGACCAGCGGTGGCCTCGCCGCCAACACCACCATCACCGTGGACGGCTTCCAAAGCTCTGCGCCGCTTCCGCCTAAGAGCTCTATCGCGTACATCAAGGTCAATCCCGACCTCTTCTCCGCAGAGTATCGTCAGCCACCGTTCGACGGCGGTCGCGTCGAGGTCTACACCAGGCCCGGTCAAAGCGTATTTCACGGCGCACTCTTCACCACCAACGGCAGCCCCTGGATGAACGCCCGCGATCCCTTTTCCACCAGCCGCGCAGCACTGGGTAAGCAGCGTTACGGCTTCGAATTGAACGGCCCGGTGCGCAAAAAAGGTAGTGACTTCGCGCTCACATTAGAGCACCGCACTATCGACAACTATGCCGTCGTCAACGCCATTACACTCGACGACCAGGGCAACCAGCAAAACACCATCGCCAACGTCGCCGCGCCGCAGCAGCTCTGGCTGGCAACAGCGCGTCTCGGCTGGCAGCTCAACGAGAAGAACACCTTCACCACCTCGTATAACGGCAACGTCAATCATTCGCAGAACGTAGGCGTCGGCGGAACATCCTTGGCTGAGACCGGCTACAGCAGCGGAACCTACGACCACACCCTGCGCCTGTTGAACGTCACCACCGTCTCACCCAAGCTGATGCATGAGGCGCGTCTCGCCTTCGACTGGACCGGCGAGACCGATGTGCCCAGTGCGACAACGCCACAGGTACAGGTTGCAGGCGCCTTCACCAGCGGCGGCGCGTCCATCGGCCAGCAGCGGCTGCACACCTTTGAGATCGAGGCCGACGACGACGCCATCCTCAGCACAGCGAAGCATCTGCTCAAGATCGGCACGCAGTTCAAGATGTATAACGTGAGCGATCAGCTCACCACAAACTTCAACGGCCTCTATACCTTCGGCGGCGGCAGCGCGCCTGTGCTCGATGCCAGCGGCAACCCCATCCCCGGCCAGACCGAGATCATCTCAGGCCTCGAGCAATATCGCCGTGCTAAGCTCGGCCTCGCTGGCGGAACACCCACAGCCTTCAACAACGTAACCGGAACTCCGCAGGTCAACTTCACCCAGGTACGCAACGCGCTCTACATTCAGGACACGTGGAAGGTACGGCCAAAGCTGCAAATCGCCATGGGCTTCCGCTACTACTTGCAAACCTCACCGCTCACCATGAACGGAGCCACGCCGCGCCTCGGCATCGCATGGTCGCCCGATAAAAAGGAGAAGTGGCAACTGCACGCGCACATCGGCCTCTTCACCGGACAGTACGGAACCTCCGACTACCAGGAGCTGCAACGCGAAGACGGCGTCCATCGCATCACCAGCACCGTCTACAACCCCATCTACAACGATCCCTTCGACGGCGCGACCGTCATCCACTCCATCCGCCAGGCCTCGCCGCACCTGCAAAACATCACCTATGTGATCGATAATCTGGGCGGCACCCACACCTTCCCGCACGGTTGGTCAGTCAACACCGACGTCTACTGGGGCCGCATCTGGAACTATACGCGCACCCTCAACATCAACTCACCGCTCAACGATAACCCTACCGGTCCGCGTCCAATCGCACCTAATCTCAACATCCTGCAGGCCGCCAACAGTGGTCAGGGCAAAGCCAACGTGGAGTTCTTCGGTATCAACCAGCATGAGCTGAAGCACCTAAACTTCTTCTTCGGTGCCGTCCGCGTCGACCTGATCGACAACACCAACGACGACACTTTCTTTACTCCGCAGAGCTCGCGCACAGACGCAGGTGAGTTCGCGCCGCGAAACGGTCAGGGCCGCTGGCAGATCTTCGGCAACGGAATGCTTAAGTTGCCGGAGAAGCTCCAGCTGAGCACCAACCTGCAAGTCCAGAGCGGCATCCCCTACAACATCACCACCGGCTTCGACAACAACGGCGACGGTAACTTCAACGACCGTCCACAGTACGCTCCCGCGGGCGATCCCAATGCTATCCCCACGCAATGGGGGCTGTTGGTGTCGAGCGGAGGCATCGGTGCCTTTCCACGTAATGCTGGACGAACTCCGTGGACGGTTCATATGGACACGAACATCGAGCGCAAGTTCCAGCTGAACAACCCCAAGGCTGACCATCCGCAGTCGTTGACGTTCAACGTGCGCAGTTCAAACCTGCTCAACCACGAAAACGTCACCAGCGTAGGCGGTGTCCTCGGTTCCCCGCTCTTTGGTCGTCCCTATGCAGCAGATAACGGTCGCCGCGTCGAGGCAGGTGTACGCTACAGCTTCTAATCAGCCGATGATGCGCTCCGATGTTATCTTCCACCCACCATCGACGAGCTTCAGCTTGAGCTGCGTCTTGAGGTGCTGCTCCTCGATGGTCGATGAGGGAAGCTCTACGGTGATGTGTTTGATGAGGGTAACGACAGCGTTCGTCGGTGTCTCTTTCTCCACCACGACCTTTTCGGCCTTAAACGTAATCGGTCCTTTTCGGCTATCAATCTCGGACTGCTTGTCTTTGAGTAGCTGTTCTTTGCTGACTCCCGCACTGAGAAAATAGCGGTCGAGGGGAGTCGCATAAAACGAGAGTTGAGACTCTACATCGCTCGTGCCCATTGCGGCAGCCCACGCTTCGACCCATGCCTTGATATCTCTGGGCATCGCAGCAGGCACGGGTGGCGCTGATACGGCGGGTGCGGGTGGCGCTGGAGGCACCTTTGCCGCGGCGGTGTCTTCTGCGCTGGGGACACTGGCTTGCACCTCTGATTTTGATGCCAAGAGATTTTGCAATGCAGCGCGACGCTGCACAAAGTAGCCTGCGACAACCAGAAGAAGGACCAGCACAGGCAGCAGCAATAGAGTTATGGAGCGCGCCTTCTTGTCCGAGACTTCTCCTATCTTCGTTAAAGGTGGAGTAGGTAAAGTAGGGGGAGTAGATGGACTAGATGGAGTAGATAAGGATTGGCGCGCTGCGATCAATACAGGCTCGTCGCTCTTCGATTCAGGCTTTGGCTCCGGCTCTGATCTCGGCTCTAGCTCGATGGAGGATTCGGTGGCTGGCCGTGCCGGAATACTTGGCTCGTGCTCCACCGGCGGAAGAGGTTCCGGTTCCACATCGACGGGAGCAGGCGAAGTTATTTCGGCGATGATTGGTGCCATCGTGTCGACGGCAGCGACCGGCTCCGGCTCGTCGGCCTGTGATGTCTCTGAGTCTGGTTTGGAAGAGATCAACTCGGAGGAGATGACATCGCAATTGAGCTCGGTCCTCAGGGATGTAAACGCCCGCTCGATCTTGGAGCGAACGATATCTCCTTGGGAGATGTCACCCACCAGGGCAGAGGCCAGAAAGTTTGCATCGATATGGAGCGCGGTGGCAGTTGGCCGAGATGCCGCTTGAACGATGGTCTTGTCATTGCGATTCATCGTCCGGAACGAAGGTCCGAGGCCGTAGACGGTAAGTTCATCTCCATCGCGGACGGTCTCAAGCGAGACTTCGCGGAGAGAATGCTCCAGCGTGCGTAGAACCAGGTCGACGTCCGGATGCTCCACAATTTCATCGAGTTGAAGTTTCACGAAAACTCTCTTTTATGGTCTTCAAAGATATAAAGGGTTTGGGCGAAGCAAGCAACAGATACGCAGACACGTTGCGGCGCAAGATGCGTCGAGACGGCTTGATGCTCCTCTTCATCCACCCCAGGCCCTGAAATCTTGACCGCGCTCTTTCAAAAGCCGACAATCGAGATCACAGCTTTTCCTGAAACAGAGGTTCATCATGGTCGCCTATCTCGTTCTGCTCTTTGCCGTCTTCAGCCGCTTGCTGCCGCACCTGTTCCACACCACCGCCATCGGTTTTACCGCGGTCGGCGGCGGTCTTCTCTACTTCGGAGCGCGCCGCAGCCGCTGGCAGGCCATCATCGCTGTCCTTGCCTTAATGGGAGTCGACTACTACCTCACCGTCTTTGCCTATGGCTATGCCTTCCACACCAGCGCCTATCTCGTCACTTGGATCTGGTACGGCGCGATCTGCCTGCTGGGGCACCAGATGTTGAGCGGCAAGCCCTCGGTTCTGCGCGTGACTGCTGGCGTTCTGGCTTCGGCTACGTCGTTCTTTATCTTCAGCAACCTGGCTGTCTGGATGGGCAGCATCATGTATCCGCACACGGCTGCCGGTCTCAGCGCCTGCTATATCGCGGCCATCCCCTTTTATGCCAATGATTTGATCTCCACCGCCATCACCGCAGGGGCTCTTTTTGGCCTTCCCGCTCTGGTTCGGAGCATCGCCCAGACCATGGACGAGATGCACGGCAACCACATCGCCTAAGATCAAACTCTTCTATAAAGAAAACGGGGCTGCGAACTTCGCAGCCCTGTTCCCATTTTGGGACAACTCTGTGCAATGAAATGGCAATTTCGTCACTTACCTTGTGACTGCACAAACCGTACGACACACCGGGGCGCTAAGCGGTGACTACTCCGAGGGGCTGTCTTCTGCCGGAAACTGTGTTCCCCGCCGCTTTGCGAAGAGCTTGCGAACGATGAAAAATACCAGCAATCCGACAATAATTCCAATAAAACCAAGCACATAGCCAAGATGCTCATGAAAGGCCACGCCGATAGTACTGAGAATGGCGGGTCCGTAGAGGAGGGTGATCAGTCCTTCCAGACCAAAGCGCACAAACTTACCGGCAAAGATCGCGCCAAAGTACAGCAGCGGCTTCATCTCAAAGACACCCGCCGCGAACTCGATTACTTTCACCGGCATAGGAGGGGGCATCATCGCCGGAATCATGATCGCCAGAAACTCCTGCCGCTCAAACTTATCGCGCAAGGCCTCGTAGCGATGCCGATTAATGCGCTTCAGCAGGAAGAGCTCGCCTCCGGCACGGCCAAAGTAGTAAGGGACCATGCTTCCGATGGCTGAGCCCATGGCAGCCATCAGGCAGTAAAGAAGGAACTTATCGTGATCGTGCGCCACGTAGTCGATCACCAGCGCATCGATCGGCACGGGAATCGAAGACGTATCGACGATCGCCAGCGCGCCTAGTCCCCAGGCTCCCAAAGGCTTCATCAGGACAAGCAGCGCGGTGTTCAGCTTATGAAAGAGTGCAACCGGATGGATTTTCACGAGGAAACCTTATTCTATCCTGCATTGGACGCAAGATGCGCCGTGTCTCCCGCCAACAGAGCCAGGGCATGCGGCAGCAGCGGAAGCACCGATCGCAGCGAGCTCTCCGCCCCTGCTGGACTTCCCGGCAGATTCACAACCAGAGTCTTTCCTGTAATCCCACAAACTGCACGACTAAGCGCCGCGAATGGAGTGTGTTGCAGGCCATCAGCCCGCATCCGTTCCGCTATGCCCTCAACCAGCCGCTCGCACACCAGCCGGGTAGCGTCCGGGGTCACGTCCCGTGCCGCCAGCCCTGTCCCTCCGGTGGTGACAATCAGCTGCGCATTACGCGCATAGTGCCGCAGGGCCGTGATGATTGCATCCATCTCATCGGGCAGGATTCGCATGGATACTGCACTAATTCCAGCGGCCTTCAGCAACCGGGCGACGGCTGGCCCGGAGACATCGACCTGTTCGCCCCTGGAGCAGCGATCGCTGACCGTGAGCACAACCGCACGTGTATCGGCAGAAAACCCTTGATTCACCCGTACAGTTTACGGCGCAGACCTCCTGCGACCAAGTCCATCGCTCTAAACAATGAGAAAATAGAAAGAACTGTGCAATCCAGGTTCATTTCCTGGTCAATCATCTTCTGAGGCGCAACTTTCACTCCGTGGAGCCGTCTCAACACATAATCAATGCCACCTGTCGAAACACCGCCTCATTCCGTCCCGCCGCCAACTACACCGGTCAAGGTGCGCTCCGGACGTTTCGGCGAACTCGAAGAACACGAACTCATCCATCTGCTTGATTCGCTGGATGACGAGCGCTCCCGCGCCCGCTTCCGCGAGTCCATCTATATCTCCGTTATCGTCTATCTTGCCCTGGCATGGTTCCTCTTCTATGGCCCGCGCGTCATCTTCCACCAGCCCCGTGTCATCGATCCGATGTCGGTTCTCAAAGAGCGGGACAAGAACATCACCTATCTCAATACGCCAAGCGACATCTCGAAGGCGCTGCCGCAAAAGCCGGTCAAGACGCCAAAGCCGACGATCGATCAAAAGACGTTAAAGCAGCTTCAGGCCATGGAGAAAGCGCGACCTGCCCCGGCCCCTCCCGCTCCAACCCCCGCGCCGGCAGCGCAACAACCTGCGCCGCAGCAGGCCCGGCAGCAGACTCCTCCAACCCCGCAGCCGCAGCCAATTCACCCCCAGCAGGATGCGATTGTCGACGCTCCGAAGCCCGCGCCTACGCGGCCAAACTTCGGCAACCCGAATCAGAGTGCCGGTGAGACCATCCGCAATGCGGCTCAGGCAGCAGCACAAAATCGTGGTGATGGCGACTTTGGCACCGGCATCCCCGTAGCGCATCAGGGCCTCAACACCGGCGTCGACATCCTCTCCGATACCATGGGGGTCGACTTTAACCCCTACCTCAAGCGGATCATCTACGAGATCTACCACACCTGGCTTCCGCTCATCCCCGAGGAAGCGCGGCCTCCGCTCAACAAGCAGGGCGAAACCCTCATCCGTTTCACCATCTTGCCTGACGGCCGCATCGGGGCCATGACCCTCGACGGCTCCACGCACGACCAGGCCATCGACCGCGCTGCCTGGGGCTCCATCACAGGAGTAGGCCAGTTCCCGCCGCTGCCCAAGGAGTTCCACGGCCCGAACCTCGAGCTGCGCATCCACTACCTCGTCAATAAGAATCCCGAGTAGACAGACATGCCCGCGCCTACCTCACAGCAGAGGCCGGAGCAGCCGCGACAGCAGGAGCGCCGCCGCCAGCTCCGTGCTCTGCTTCTGCTCGCAGCCGTCGTGCTCCTCTTCAGCCTGATTCGCGCACACCACGTCTTCACCCCCGGCTGGTGGCGGCTATGGTGATCAACCCGCTCATCGTTCTCGTCGGCCCCACCGCCAGCGGAAAGACCTCGCTTGCGTTGCGTCTTGCCGAGGAATTCAACGGCGAGATCGTAAGCTGCGACTCGGTCGCCGTCTATCGCGAGATGGAGATCGGCACGGCCAAGCCATCGCTCGAAGAGCGCTCCCTCATTCCGCATCACATGATCGACATCGCGTGGCCCGACGAGGCCTGTACCGCCGGAGACTACAGCCGACAGGCACGCGAAGCCCTCGCAGGCATCACCGAGCGCGGCCATCTCCCCATCGTCGCCGGTGGCACCGGCCTTTACCTCCGCGCTCTCATCGACGGCCTCTTCCCTTCACCGCCCACCCATCCCGGCCGTCGCGAAGTCCTTCGCCGTCGGGCTGAGACGCGCGGCCCAGCCTACCTTCATCGTCTGCTCACCCGCCTTGACCCGACCGCCGCCGCGGCCATCCATGCCAACGATGTCTCCAAAGTCGTTCGCGCCATCGAAGTATCGCTCGCCGCCAAACAGCCTTTGACCGAGCAATGGCAGAAGGGCCGCGATGCGCTCACCGGATACGAAATCCTTCGCCTCGGCCTCGAACCGCCCCGCCCGCTGCTCTACGAGCGCATCAACCAGCGTGCCGCGGCCATGTTCGACGGCGGCCTCATCGAAGAGACTGAGCGCCTCATCGAGCGATACGGCCGTGACTGCCGTCCGCTTACCTCGCTAGGGTATGCCGAGGCCGCAGCCGTTATCCGCAACGAGCTCACTCGCGAGCAGGCAGTCACACAGGCTCAGCAGGGGCATCGCAACTATGCCAAGCGCCAGGCTACCTGGTTCCGCCGCGATACCGAAATTCACTGGCTTAAAGGCTTTGGAAATCAACAAGATATCGTTGAGCAAGCCCATCAGCTCGTTTCCTTGCATCTCAACAAATAAGTGCCACAAATTGAATGTAGGGAACATGCATGGCTATGACATCGTCTGAGCGCCTTAGGCTCATCAAGACGGCAGTGATATTGGGAGTAGTTTTTATCGGCATCCAGTTTATTCGGCCAGAGTTGAAGAACCCTCCAGTAACGGCTGACCTTCAGGCGCCGCCGGAGGTGAAACAGATTCTCAAAACCTCGTGCTATAGCTGCCACTCGAACGAGACGAAGCTGCCATGGTTCGACGAGGTTGCGCCGGCATACTGGATTGCCACCAGCGATGTTAAAGAGGCGCGCAAGCACCTGAACTTCTCCGAGATCGGCAAACTTCGCGTCGCGCAGCAAAAAGGGCTTCTCTTCGAGGCCATCAGCAACATTCAAACCGGCGCAATGCCTCTGCCGTCGTATCGTCGCGTGCATCCCGGATCGAGAGTGACGCTGGCGCAGATGGCGGTATTGAAGTCATGGCTCAACCCACCGGCTCCAACCGGTGCAGCCAATACAAGCGCAGCCGACGCAGGCTACGAGCGATGGATTCAGGCAAGCAGCGTAGTCCCCGATGTGCATCCCTCTCCCAATGGCATCGAGTTCATGCCCGATTACAGAAACTGGAAGGTCATCAGCTGCACCGACCGCTTCGACAACCACACCATGCGCGAGATCCTCGGCAACGACATCGCGGTTAAGGCCATCGCAGAAAACCACATCAACCCGTGGCCCGATGGAACTGCCTTCGCTAAGGTTGCGTGGCGGCAACTACCCGATGGCAAGGGCATCATCCGGACCGGAGCTTTTATCCAGGTAGAGTTCATGATTCGCGACAGCGACAAATACGCCTCCACCAAAGGCTGGGGATGGGCGAGATGGCGCGGAGCCGACCTCGTCCCTTATGGAAAAGACGCGGCCTTCACCAGTGAATGCATCAATTGCCATGCTCCGGTACGCAACAGCGACTATGTCTACACCCTGCCGATCGGAGGCCAGCAGTGAGAGCGCAGAGGAGCTATCTTCTCGGCACAGTATTTTCGTTGAGCATCCTCAGCATTCTCGGTTGCTCAAATCCTTATCCCCCCGTCGTGGCGACGCTGAATAAGAGCGCCGCGTTGCCCGGCAATCTTCCCTCCAATCCATTGCAGGACAGAGTCATCACTTCATGGATCGACAAACAGCATGGAACCATGTCCACGCTCTTCGGCAACGATATCGCCGTTCAGTACGCCCGCACCAGCCAGCAGCAGGACTATCCCATTGGCTCGACGCTCTCTCTCGTCACTTGGACGCAGCAGGAAGATCCGCGCTGGTTCGGTGCGAGGATACCGGCAAAGGTTAAATCCGTCGAGTACGTCATCGTGAAGGCCGGCGCCGATCATCGGACGTCGTACACCTACGAATCGTATGAAGGCACGCCGCTCAAACAGACTCTCGAGCAGCAGGCCCCCACGCCGACGCCGCAGGCACAGTATCTTATCTCGCAGCGTGCAGCCGTCATGCCCTGACGACTGCACGCTGCATAACACTAGAACGATTTCTTTTAGGCGTAGCTTCCTTTGGTTGTCATTCCCGAAGGAAATCTGCGTTTTGCTCGAATCACCAAAACTACATCGGGAGGAGAACCGTCACTATCCCACCTCAAACCGGTCGCCGCGCTTGGGACAGACGACGTTCAGCTTGTACATCTTCTCAATCTCTGCCTTCAACGCCTGTTGCGCATCCGGCTCGCCATGTACCAGAAATACCTGCTTCAGAGTAGGCACAATCGGCTGCATCCACTCCAGAAGCTCGCGCTGGTCGGCATGTCCGCTCAACTCGCCAATCGAGTCCACCTCGGCCCGCAGCCGCAACGGCTCACCAAAGATCTTCACCTCGGGTTGCTTCTCTACGATGGCGCGGCCCAGCGTATTCTGCGCCTGAAAGCCGGTAATCAATACCAGGTTCCTCGGGTCTTCGATGCTGTTCTTCAGATGATGCAGCACCCGTCCCGCCTCGCACATTCCCGAGGCCGAGATCACGATGAACGGCACATGCAGCCCATTCAGCGCCTTGCTCTCCTCCACCGTACGCGTATATTTCAACCGCCTCCATCCAAACGGATCTTCATGAAGATCGGCGAAGGCGCGTGCGCCCTCATCCCATTCTTCCTCGTGTTTGCGAAACACGTCCGTCACATTCACAGCCAACGGACTATCCACAAAGATAGGAATGTCAGGAATCGCCTTGGCATCGATCAGCTCATGCAGCAGCATCACCACCTGCTGCGTGCGGCCAACGGCAAACGCGGGCATCACAATGTGTCCGCCACGCGCGACCGTACGATTCACCAGGTTCGCCAGCTTCTTCTTCACCGGCCCTATCGGCTGATGCAGCCTGTTTCCATACGTGCTCTCCATAATGAGATACTCGGCCGCCGGTGCCGTATCCGGATCGTGGATGATCGGCAGCCCCTTGCGTCCCACATCTCCCGAGAACAGCAGCCGCGTCGTCTGCCCCTGCTCTTTTGCCTCGACCAGCACACAAGTCGAACCCAGCATGTGCCCCGCATCATAGGTCGTCGTCGTAAACCCTGCATCCGCCGTCGAGCCAGCCAGCAACTGCGGCGTATGCAACTTTACCGGCTTGAACTGCTCGACCGCCTGTGCGGCGTCTTCCTGCGTGTACAGCGGCGTCGCTCCATCGGCCTCGCCATTCATGCCGATCGCCTTTCGCCGTCGCCAGCGCTTATTCACAAACTCCGCGTCCGATTCCTGAATGTGTGCGCTGTCCTTCAGCATCTTCTCGCACAAATCCACCGTTGCCGGAGTCGTATAAATAGGTCCGCGATATCCCTGCTTCGCCAGCAGCGGCAGGTCGCCGCTATGGTCGATGTGCGCATGCGAGAGCACCACCGCGTTCAACTGCTCCACCGGCAATGCAAGATGCGCATTGATCTCCCGGCCCTGTTGCCTGTGTCCCTGAAACAGCCCGCAGTCCAGCAGCACATTCTGTCCCGCGCACTCCAGATGATGCGAAGACCCGGTAACGGTTTGTGCCGCGCCCCAAAAATGCAATCGAATCCCCATTGACGCTCCTCTTGAAATTCACAGCCATCCTAATCGAAACAGAAGACACGCACAGATAACAGCGAAGGCCCATCCGTTGGGATGGGCCTCCATTCTTGCAACACATCGTATTAGTTAGGCTGAACGACGAGATCGTTTGCCAGTCTGAAGTGAACAATCGACTCCGACGGAATCTCGATATCGCGATTGCCCGTCATTCCTGCCACGGCTGTTCCTGCGCCTCCACCGGCGAGGCCGCCGACCAGCAGACCAACACCGCCGCTGGCAACGCCACCGACCAGCATGCCCAGTCCGGTTCCGCCGCCGATAAACGCAGCCGACCGCTTGCCCTTGCCCTTCTTCGTCCGTGTCAGGTCGCGAGTATCGATTCGATACTGAGTGCCGTTCAGCGTCAGCGAGGTGAGCCGCAGCTCCAGGATCGAAGCTCCCTTGAAGTGTCCGCGGCGATGCGAGGCCTCGACAATCCCGCCTACGGGTGCGCCCTTCGGAATCAGGATGGCATTGTTGTCGCCGATGACCGGTTCAACAATCTCGCCGTCGAAGTGGTCGCCTGCCCGGCTCGTCTTCACGCTGATGCGCTGATTGATGCGAATCGTCAGGTTCGTTCCCGCAGGCACACTCACATCCGCTGGCTGAACCACCGGAGCGCCGCCCGGCGTCGCTGCCGGAGGCGGCTGCGTCGCAACAGGCTGCGCTGCTCCGCCGTTCTCTCCTGCAATCGCAGGCTGCGCCGGCGAAACCGCAGGTGCAGATGATCCATTATTTGCCGGAGTCCCCGCTCCGGGAGTCACTGTCGTCGTCACTGTCTGGGCCGTCTGTCCCGGAGCCGGTGGCTGCACGGTCACCGTAGTCGTCGTTCCATTCTTGTCGACCGAAACGACTTGCTGCGGCTGTCCTGTAGCTGCCGCCTGCTTCTTGGCTGCGTCAATCGCCGCATCTTCCTTCGACTTGCATCCTGCCAGCAAAGCTACTGCTAATGCCATTGCCCCCGTAATCTTTAAAAACTTTCCCGAAAATGTCATCTTTGGCCCTCATCCTTCGTATCAGACTGTTGGTACATCCGTGTGCGGCTGCCGATAACCGGTGCCGCTAATGTTCTAAGATGCCCATTTCCCCTCTGCGTACTGTCTCGATATAAAAGGTTTAGGATGAAGCCCATGAGCGACAAAACCCCCCGCCCCCAGCTCGCCCACCTCACCGCACAGCTCGAAGACCTGCGTCAACGCGGCACCCACTTCAAACTTCGCGTCCTCGATGACGAGCAGGCGCCCGTCTGCACCTACGACGGCAAGCGCGTCATCAACCTCGCCAGCAACAACTATCTCGGCCTCTGCAACCACCCCAAACTCCGCGAAGCCGCCATCGCCGCCACGAAAAAATACGGCGTCGGCTCAGGCGCCGTCCGCACCATCGCCGGAACCATGCACATCCACATGGAGCTTGAGGAGAAGATCGCCGCCTTCAAAGGCGTCGAAGCCTGCGTCGTCTTTCAATCCGGCTTCACCGCGAATGCTGGCACCGTCTCCAGCATCCTCGGCAAAGAAGACTTCATCCTCTCCGACGAGCTCAACCACGCCAGCATCATCGACGGAGCGCGCCTCTCTCGCGCCAAGATCAAAGTCTTCCGCCACAAAGACATCGCCCACGCCGAAGATCTGCTCAAAGAGATCCAGCACGAGCCCGGCCGCAAGCTCCTCATCACCGACGGCGTCTTCTCGATGGATGGCGACATCGGCCCTGTCGACAAGCTCTGCGATCTCGCTGACCAATATGGAGCCATCATGATGGTCGATGACGCCCACGCCAGCGGTGTCCTCGGTCGCAACGGTCGCGGCTCGGTCGATCACTTCCACTGCACCCAGCGCGTCGACGTGCAGGTAGGCACGCTCTCCAAAGCCATCGGCGCTCTCGGCGGCTACGTCTGCGGCAGCCGCGACCTCATCGACTACCTCTACCACCGCGCCCGGCCCTTCCTCTTCTCCACCTCGCACCCACCCTCGGTCGCAGCCACCTGCATCGCAGCGTTCGACCTGCTCGAGATCGAACCCGAGCGCATCCAGCGCCTCTGGGACAACACCAACTACTTCAAGCAGCAGCTCACTGCAGCCGGTTTCGACACCGGAGGCCGCACCACGCCTGCTAGCGAGACCCCCATCACTCCCATCCTCATCGGCGATGGCCGTGCGACAATGGACTTTTCACGTTCTCTCTTCCAGGCCGGCCTCATGGCCACCGGAATCGCCTTTCCCACCGTACCCGAGGGCAAAGCTCGCATTCGCACCATCATGACCAGCGAACACACCCGCGAACAGATCGACCAGGCCCTCGAAATTCTCATCACTGTTGCAAGAAAGATGAATATTCTCCCCGCATGACGAATCGAATCACCCGAATCTGTGTCTCATCTAAAATGCCATCTTGTTTAAATACTTCGTCGAAGCTGGCGGCAGTGTATGCTGCTGCCCTGCTGCTGGCCGTCTGGACGTGTGCTCCCGCCCTTCAGGCTCAACAACTTACCGCCGGAACCTCTTCCTCACTCGCTTCCGCGAACGACTCCGTAGCGGACTCGCTGCCTGACGCTCCCATTCCCGCATCGGCCATGCAATCCGGTCAGGCGACCACGCCGGCCGCTAACTCTGCTTCCACCGATCCTCAGCAGACCAAGCGGATCCTTGACATCATGCCGAACTTCCGCTCAGTCTCGGCAGACACCAAACTGCCCCCGCAGTCGGCGAAGGACAAGTTCGTCGCCGCAGGCCACGATACCTTCGATTACTCCTCATTTCTTCTGGCTGGCATTCAGGCGGGCTTCTCTATGTATACCAAGTCCTATCCTGAGTTCCATCAGGGTGCGGCAGGTTATGGCCGCTACTATTGGCATACCCTCGCCGATACAGCCAGTGAAAACTTTATGGTTGGCGGCGTCGGCCCTGTCATCTTCCATCAGGACAACCGCTACTACACCCTCGGCCACGGCTCCATCGGTCATCGCGCCCTCTATGCCGCCACCCGTGTTCTGATCACCCGCAAAGACGACGGCAACAATACCTTCAACTACTCCGAGATCATCGGCTCAGGCGCATCCGCAGGCGTCTCGTCGCTCTATTACCCCAGCAGCTATCGCACCTGGACCAAGGTCGGCCAGAAGTGGCTCACCAGCGACCTGATCGACAGCGCCAGCTTCACCTTCAAAGAGTTCTGGCCCGACATCAATCACAAGTTCTTCCATACTCACTAAACTTGACACTGCCCCCTACAATAGAAGTAGGGGGCAATACCGCAATTCCGCGTCGTTGACGACACAAAGTGTTCATCTAAAAGCAATAGATTGAATACTTTAGCGGACTTATACAGGTAAAATCAAGACTTTCGCCCTCTAGTTTGGACTTAAGGTTTTTGTTTTGAAGACTTTGCGTACTTTAGTCCAGGGGGTGGGGTACCTCTGTTTGTACCTTGGGAGCGTAATCGCTGTGATAGATTGGCAGCCGATATGCGAGGACAAATTTCCGCTTTGGCAATCGTCTTCTCTCTTGCAACTCTCGGTGCGAAAAACCTTCACGCACAGCAGCCTCATCTGGAAAAGCGCGGCGTAACCACGCAACTGGTCGTCGATGGCAAGCCCTTTCTGATGCTCGCCGGAGAGCTGCATAACTCCAGCTCCTCGAGCCTCGACTACATGAAGCCCGCATGGCCGAAGCTGGCGGCGATTCCTCTGAACACGGTGCTGACGCCGCTCTCGTGGGAGCTGATCGAGCCGACCGAAGGAACCTTCGACTTCTCGCTGGTCGACGGTCTGCTGTCGCAGGCACGCGAGCAGCATTTGCATATCGTCTTCCTCTGGCTGGCCTCGTGGAAGAACGGTATGTCGAGCTACGATCCGGTTTGGGTCAAGCGCGATACAAAGCGGTTTCCCCGCGCTGTCGAGAATGGCAACGAGGTAAATATCCTGAGCACCTTCGGCGACGCGACCCGCGACGCCGATGCACGCGCCTTCGCCGCCCTGATGAAGCATCTGAGTGAGGTCGATGGTCGCGACCACACCGTTCTGATGATGCAGGTGGAAAACGAGGTCGGTGTCCTTGGTGATACCCGCGATCACTCCGCCGTGGCGAATAAGGCGTTTGACGGAGCAGTTCCCGAGGAGCTGACAAGCTATCTCAAGACGCATCGCGGCTCGCTGAACCCAGAGCTGCGCGAGCTCTGGGAGAAGAATGGAGCGAAGACCGCCGGAACATGGGCGCAGGTCTTCGGCGATACCTCGCGTGCCGACGAGATCTTTATGGCATGGCACTACGCGCGCTACGTGCAGGCGGTCGCCGCTAAAGGAAAGGCTGCGTACGACCTGCCGATGTATGTGAATGCATGGCTCGGCGGCAACGATGTAACGCCCGGCGATTATCCCAGCGGAGGCGCGCAGCCAAGGGTGATCGACATATGGAAGGCTGCCGGATCGGCGATCGACATCTACGCGCCGGACCTTTATGCGTCTCCCTTTGAAGGGTGGTGCAATCGCTATCACCGTGCGGACAATCCGTTGTTGATTCCGGAGACCAATGGCGGTCCGGTGGGCGCGGCGAATATGTTTTACGCCTTTGGCGAACATGCGGCGCTGGGATTTTCACCGTTCGGTATCGACGGATGGCTCGGTCAGGATGAAGAGCTGGGCAAGAGCTACAGCGTCATCGAGCAACTGGCTCCGATGCTGCTGGAGGCGCAGAGCAAGGGCGAAGCGCACGGCTTCCTCCTCGATAAGGGCCATCCGTCGGTGGACTTCAACATGGACGGCTATGTAGTCCATGTCAGTCTCGATGAGATCTTTGGTCAGGGAACCGAAAAGGGCTTTGGGCTGATTATGGTGACCGGGCCGGAAGAGTTTATCGGTGCAGGCAAAGGCTTCCGTGTCTCGTTCAGCACAAGATCGTCTGCGACGCGGGTCGGACTGGCTTCGGTAGACGAAGGCAAGTTTGAAGATGGGAAATGGATCGCCGGGCGCAGGCTCAACGGCGATGAGAACGACCAGGGAAACTACTGGCGCTTCGATTCGCGCAGCGTGAAGATCGAGAAAGCGGCGCTCTACCATTATTGATGTCGCGAGATTGAGCAAGCCATTCGTGCGGCGATGCGTCGCTCTTTATAATCCTCACTATGAAGGCTGAGCTTAGTCCCGATCAACAGATTCAGGCGTTGCGCGATGAGCTTCGCCATCACGAGCATCTTTACTACGTTCTGGACACGCCAGAGCTGACAGACGCGCAGTACGACGTGCTGATGAACCGGCTGAAGAAGCTGGAGGCCGAACATCCGGATCTGGTGACGACCGATTCACCGACGCAGCGCGTGGGCGGCAAGCCGCGCGAAGGATTTGTAAAGACACCGCACTCGCGCCCGATGCTGTCGCTCGACAACGCCTACAACGAAGAGGAGCTGCGAGCATGGGACCAGCGAGTGCGCGAAGCGCTGCCAAGCGCGGAGACGGTACGCTATGTGTGCGAGTTGAAGCTCGACGGCCTCTCGTTGGCTCTGCATTACGCGGCAGGTACACATGGAGCGGCGCATCTCGATCGAGGACTTACTCGCGGCGACGGCTCGATCGGCGAGGACGTGACCAGTAATGTGCGTACGATCCGGTCAGTGCCGCTGAGTGTTTCGGCAGCGAAGTTGAAGACGGCAGCCTTGCCGCAGAAGTTCGAGGTGCGCGGCGAGGTGGTGCTGCCGCACGCGGCGTTTGTGAAGATGAACGAGGAGCGCGAGGCGCAGGGCCTGACCCCAGCGGCGAATCCACGGAATGCGGCAGCGGGAACGATTCGCACACTTGAGCCGAACATCGTGGCGCAGCGGCGATTGGATTTCTACGCATACTTTTTGTTGCAGGATGGCGACACCCTGCTGGGGTCGCAGACGGAGACACTGGATGCGCTACGAGCGTCGGGTTTCCGTGTGAATCCTCATGCGAAGACGGTGAAGGACATCGACGCAGTGGTGAAGTTCATCGCCGATGCGGAGCCGCTGCGCGACACGCTGGGCTATGAGATCGACGGTGTTGTGATCAAGGTCGATGCGACCGCGCAGCAGCGTCGGCTGGGGTTTACGGGCAAGGCTCCGCGCTGGGCAATTGCGTATAAGTTCGCCGCGCGCGCGGGCATTACGAAGCTTGAGGATGTGCTATTTCAGGTCGGACGAACGGGCAAGGTGACTCCCGTGGCCGCGCTGACGCCGGTGTCGATTGGCGGAACTACGGTGACGCGGGCGACGCTGCATAACGCGGATGAGATTGCGCGGTTGAACGTGCGCATCGGCGACTTTGTGCAGGTGGAGCGCGGCGGCGATGTGATTCCGAAGATCGTCGCTGTGGTCGACGATAAGCAGCATCCGCGAGGCAAGAAAGAGATTGTGTTTCCGGAGAAGTGCCCGGTATGCGGAAGCGATCTGAAGAAGGTTGAGGGCGAGGTCGACTGGCGTTGCGTGAACAACTCCTGTCCGGCGCGGGTGCGCGAAGAGCTGCTGCATTGGGCGGCGCGGGGTGTGATGAATATCGAGGGTCTGGGAGATGCGATGGTGGCGCAGCTTCTGGGACAGAGCGCGGAGTTGGGCAGCAGTGTCGATCAGGTAGTGACCGACGAGGGTGCGCCGATCGAGATTCGTAAGCCGCTGATCCATACGATCGGCGATCTATACCGCCTGAAGCGCGAGAAGCTGTTGGAGCTGGAGCGCGTTGGAGAGAAGACAGCGGATGCACTGCTGGCCCAAATCGAGCAATCGAAGAGCGCAGGATTGGCGCGGGTGCTGCTTGGGTTGGGAATAAGATTTGTTGGCGAGAGAACAGCGCAGCTACTGGCGGAGCACTTCGGCTCAATGAGTGAGCTGATGAAAGCCTCGGCGGAGGAGTTGGAGGCTGTGAACGAGGTGGGACCAAAGGTGGCGCAGGCAATTGTGGAGTTCTTTGCGGTGGAGAAGAACCTGCAACTGGTGCGTGATCTGGAGTCGCTGGGCCTGACGTTTACGGCTGAAAAGCGTGTGAAGACTTCGACGCTCGAGAGCCTGACGTTTGTGCTGACGGGGACGCTGCCGAATCTTACGCGTGAGATTGCAAAGGAAAAGATTGAGTCTGCTGGAGGAAAGGTCTCAGGCAGCGTGAGCAAGAAGACGAGCTATGTGGTCGCGGGTGAAGAGGCGGGGTCGAAGCTGGATAAGGCGAACTCACTTGGAGTTGCAGTGATCGACGAGGCTGGGTTGCTGGCGTTGCTGAAGGATGGTTCGGCAACGCCAGCCTAAAGGTTAGCGAGTGGTGATGAGGACAAGTCCTTGTGGCGGAATGGTGATGGTCAGGTTGCCGTTCTTTAGCGAAGAGGATTCGGGCGGCGATGCCTTGCCTGCCTCGCGAAGCTTGGCGACCTGATCGCGTGTTGGGAATGCGGGACGACCCATCGCGTCGTAGGTCTTGATGACGTTGCCGTGGTCAGCGTCGAGCCGCCAGATTTCTATGGGCGCGTTGGGAGAGACGTGCTCAAGCTTTACAGTGAAGATCTTCGATGGGCCAGGATCGGTAGGCGGTGGCGTGTAGGCTGGGCCGCTGCCGTAGGGTGCGGCGTAGTTCCAGAGAGCGATAGCGAGTGAGCCGTCTTCGCGTCGGGTGGCGAGCGCGGAGTCGGAGTCGAGCTTGATGCGACGGTCGCCCAACCGATGCAGCATGGCGAAGGCGTTGAGCGAGGGCTTGGGAATATCGTCTTCGGCGATAAGACCGAAGCCGCCGTAGAACGGTGTACGTACGACGCCCTGTTCTTCGAAGACGTCGGAGAAGGACCAGTAGCTCATCGACTGAGTGAGGCCGTCGCATTGGCTGATGTTGCTGGCGAGCCACGGCCCCATGTAGACGGAGTCAGTGACGTCAGGCTCGTTGGCGTAGCTGGCGTTGTATTCGCTCATGATGAGCGGAATTTTTGGATAGGGCGACGCGAGAATCTCGTCGTGCACCATCTTTACGGCGCGAGCAACCATGTGGTCGCGGGGGACATCTTCGTCGGTGCCGAGGACGTTCTTCGCAGTGTCGTTGCCGTAGACGTGGGTACTGACGAAGTCGACGGGAACGTTGTCCTTCTTGCAGTGCGCGAGGAAGTCTGCGACCCATGCGGCCTGCGCGGTCGATGGCCCACCGACGCGCAGACGAGCGTTGACCTTCTTGATGGCGCGCGCAGTGTGGTCGTACAGCTCAAAGTAAGTCGGCTGCTTGGGATTGCCTGCCCAGAAGTCGATGTTGGGCTCATTCCATACTTCGAAGTCCCACTGTGCTACTTCGTCGATGCCGTAGCGTGCAACGAGATGCTCGACGAAGGCGGTGATCATGTCGTCCCACAGTTTGTAGTCCTTTGGCGGAGAGACGTTCTGCTTGTACCAGAAGGCGTGCAGCGCGTTCGGATCAGAGGCCATCTTCTTCGGCATGAAGCTCAACTCGACGAAGGGGCGAATGCCATTGGCGAGCAGGCCATCGTAGATCTGATCGACGTAAGAGAAGTTGTAGATGCCGGAATCAGAGTTCGCGGCCACGTCGGCATTCGTCATCTGGGCAAATTTGATGGGCCTGCGGTCAGGATCGTAGAGGCCCACGTCGTCCATGAAGATGCCGTGGAAGCGAACGGACTTGAAATCGGTGGCTTGCTTTACGGTGCGGAGGTCTTCGCGGTAGTCCTGCCTCAGCGAAAGAATGGCGCGGCCTGAGCCGAACGTCTGCTCCCAGAAGTGGGGGAAGGGCGTGGTGGCGGCTTTGGCGTCGATGCGGAGCGTTGTCATCTGTGAAGTAGAAGATTGAGCCGGAGATGAAATGCAGATGCAGGCAGAGAGGAGAATTGCAGAGCCGACTGACAGCAGGCGGCGGGAGATTGATTTCATCGAGCGCTCCGGTGGTGTGAGGTAAGGCGGAGTTGTGGCTCCGCCCCTATATGCCTGTCAGAAGTTTAGTCTCATCAGGAATTCAATCTGGCGTCCGGCGTCGGCAGTGGTGGCTTTGCCGAAATCGGCGTTCTGAATATTTGCAGCGGGATCAGCATTTCCGTTTTGAATGGGGGCCAGATTGAGCAGGTTGAAGGCGTTGAACATATTTGCCTGGAAGCGCAGGGTTGCGGTGTGGCCCCAGCTTTCAAGCTGCACCTCTTTGGCGAGGCTTATGTCGATGTCGCGATAGCACGGGCCGGTGAAGCTGTTACGTCCGATGCCTGGGGTGTAAACGTAGTTCTGGCCCGGAGGCAAGGTCGGAGGAGTGGTGTCGAAGTAGTTTTGGCCTCCGGCAGTGCCCGCTGTTCCGCCCGGCAGAGTGCGATTGGGGAAGTTAGAGCCGGTAACGTAGGCGTTGTTGGAGCAGCTTCGGCCGATGGGGCCTGCGCCGTAGAGGATTGCCAACGGACGCGTCGGTGACACGACCGCTGCGTTGGGAACGATATTGGATTGCAGGTTGTAAGTAACCGGCGTCCAGGGAAAGCCTGAGTGGAAGCTGGCGATGCCATTGATCTGCCATCCATTGGCTACAGCTTTAACAAGGAAGTTGTTGGAGTGAACCTTGGGCGTAGTGTACAGGCCGGAGATGGTGGCGCGATTGCGTGTGTCGTAGTCGGAGGGACCATACTCCGACTTGTTGTTGGCCGGGTTGGTCTGGTTAGCGTTGGAGTTGGCACCGTCACCGTTCGAGACCTGGTCCATGTTCTTCGAGAAGGTATAGCTGCCCTCGATCTGGAAGCCATGGCTGAAGTTGCGCGCGACGCGAACGTTGAGCGAGTTGTAGGCTTGGATCGAATCGGTCTGCGCGAAGAATGCCTGATAGGTTGGCGAGCCGGTGTTGTTGTAGAGGAAGTTCTGGTTGACCAGGCGCGGATTGTGTCGAGCGAGGCTGCCGCCGTAGCCGACGGTCAGCACGATCTGCTCAGGCAACTGGGTCTGGGTGTCGAGCGAGTAGAGATAGCTCACCGGATTTCGGATGCGGCCAGCGACGCCGTACAGCTCGATCTGCGCTCCATTGGCAGGAAAGCCGTTGGCATTTACGCCGCCGGCGAAAGCCGGGTTCGCCGGATAGCTATCGGCGGCATTGCTGCTGCCTAAAGCGTATTTGATCTGTCCGCCTGCGAAGGGGCTGGTGTCCTGGCCGCAGCAGACGTTGAAGGTCGCTGCGCCGGGAACGTTGTCGATGGCCTGCGTGTTGAACAATCCGGCATCGAGGTGGTTATAGGCAATTGCGAAGCCGCCGCGAAGGACGACATTGTTGTTGTACATGGCGGGGGTCCATGCGAAGCCGATCTTCGGCGCATAGTGGCCGTAGTCGGTGTTGTAGAGATCGTGAGTGGGGACCAGCGTCATGTCGGAGAGTTCGGATCCGGAAGGCCCGAGGACAGGCTTGCTGACGTTGCCGGTCTTGTTGCTGATCGGCGTATAGATCTCATAACGAAAGCCGGTATTGAGAGTGAAAGTTGGCGTCACCTTCCAGTCGTGCTGGACGAAGCCGGCTATATCTTTGGAACGAAGATAAAGTTGCGTGTTGGGTGCGCCGCCGGTAAGGGTGCTGGCGGTGATGCCTTCGTAGATGGGAGCATCGTTGGCGAAGTTCCACAGGCCCTGCATGGCGTAGACAGGGCGAGTCGTTCCGGAGAGCTTGTCGTTGTCCTGCTCGAAGCGGATCTCGCCGCCAAAACGCAGAATGTGCGAGCCGAAGGTATGTGTCACCTGATCGCGGACCTCATAGGTGTTTTCGGCGAAGATGGCGGGGTTGGTGCTGCTCTGCTCTACTCCGAAGTTGATGTTGTTGGAGAACGGCAGGCCTTGCACGTTGATGTAGGGTATACCGAAGTTCACCGTGCCTGCTCCGTCGCGAAGGGCGTTTTCGGCAAAGCGAGTGCTGTTACCTCGTAGCTCGTTGAGCCAGCTTGGCGAGAAGGTATGAATGTAGATGAGCGTAACGGCGGTGTTAAGTGGTTTGAAGGGAACGTCCGACTGTGGACGTGAGTCGGTCGCGCCGCTGGTACCGTAGTTGTCCAGCTTGGTGATGTAGAAGCTGCCTGCGAACTGGTCTTTCGTGCTGGCATACCAATCGACGCGGCCATTGAACTGATTTCCGCGAGAGTGGTTGGGCACGAGAAGCTGTGCGTACTCTACATCGGGCACGCCATCGAGGCCGCCGCCGGTATAGGTTGCGGGGTTCGTGGCCGCCGAAGGAGTGTAGACGCCAAGTTGCGTCGCGCCGCCAGGAGTTGGAGAGCCGATGTCGACTCCACCACCTACTGGATTGCAGTACGGGCCTCCGTTAGCTGTTTGCCGAACGCCGTTGACCGGAGCATACAGGCTTTGGTTGTTGGCGTAATCGGAGCAGTTCATGGGGAGAAGGGTGACGATTCGTGGCACGACACCAGCCGAGGTAAGGATGCTGGTGGTGATGCCACCGGGACGAATGGTGGGGATCAGTGAACGGTATTGTGGAGTCTCGACGTACTGCGAGATTGTAGTGTTTCCGCCATAGCTGAAGCCGGCGTAGGAGGCGAATCCAAAGAGCTTGTTTTTGATGATGGGGCCGCCGAGGGAGGCGTCGTAGGTGCGCTGCTTGGTCTCGACGCGTAGCGGAAGCTGCCCATCGGGGCCGCCGTATTTGGCAAAGGCATTGAGGCCCGGCTCATCGTAGAGAAAGTAGAGAGAGCCGTGCAGATCGTTGGTGCCGCTCTTGGTGACGACTTTGATTTGTGCTCCTGAGTTGCGGCCATCGGCGGCGTCGTAGGAGGTAGAGAGTGTGGTGATCTGGCCGATGGCCTCCTGATTGGGGGTAACGACAGCCGAGCCGCCATGTGTCAGCGAGTCGACGGTGACGCCGTCGACGCTGTAGGTGTTGTCGGCCACAGGCTGTCCGTTGGCTGAGATCTGCGTCTGGTTCTCGGTCTGGAAGATGCCACGCGACGATCCGCCGGGGCCTCCGCCGTTGGGAAGGAAAACGGCGTTGCCGTTGCCGGCGCGTGCGCCGTCACCTGTGATTCCGGGAGAGGTGCGAAGAAGCTCGTAGGGGTTGCCGCCGATGATGGGCAACCGCTGGATTGCTTCGGTGGAGATAGTGCTGCCGATGCTTGCGTCTGCATTTTGCAGAGCGGAGACTTGATTGGCATTGACGGTCACGGTCTCGGAGACATCGCCTGTGCTGAGGGTCACATTTAAATTGCGCGGTGTCTCTGCTGCAAGCGCAACATCGTCAAAGGTGGAGGCCTTGAATCCTGTTGCCGTGACCGCAAGGGTGTAATGCGCAGGAGGAAGCTCGCTAAAGTGATAGACGCCGCTGTCGCTTGTTGTCGTCTTCTGCGACTGATGCGTGGCAGGATTGGTCAACGTCACGGTCGCATTCGGGATGATCGCCCCTGTTGAATCCTGCACGGTACCGGAGAGGTTGGCGTTGAACTGTGCGTGGGCCTGTGCCGATAGACAAAGTGCCAGTGCGATCAGCGCAAATCGCATCAAAAAACGAGAGTATCTGGCGGTCATGAACTGCCTCCGAGGGAATGATTGGTCCTTTATCCTGCTGTCGGTGTAGTGGGGTGAGTTGTGGGGTTGTTCGTTTCGTTCGGAGACAGACGCCCATCATCTCGGAGAATGATTAAGGCCAGCATCGCTATAGGGCTTCTTGAAGACGAAGCTCCACGCGGCCCTGAAATTAAGGCAGCAGCGGCATTGGGAATGCCGAAAGTCGAACGCAACACCGACATGCGTTGTGATGCCGGATGATTACTGTAGTTTGTCCGCGAGAGAAAATAATTGCGAGGGATTTTTCGAGCTATAGCATTGGCCTGGCATGACTTAAAAGAGCGATGCCGCAGAGTTACTCTGCGGCATCGCTCTTTCGGTTTTACTGGATCGCTTACTTGTTCTGTGCCATGGTCTGCGCGTGTGGATAGTCGGCGCGGATGGTCAGAATCTCGTAAGGGTGAATGGGGACAGTGACCTTGTCTCCAGAGACGGTCAGAGGAGAGCCGATTGGCTTCTCCATCAGGTTGGTCTCTGTGGCTGAGGTCGCGCCCTTGGGTAGGGTGAAGGTAACGTCAGACTGCTTACCAGCCCACTCGAATACACGGAAGATAAGACCGTTGTCGTCTTCCGCTTTTTTCACAGCGGTCAGAACAACATTGTCAGGGCTTACCGCGACGTAGGAGTGTTCACGTGGCAGAGTGCCGGTATGCGATTCCACCTGGCTCGCACGCAGCTTGTAGTCGAACTCGTATCCGGCGCGCTCGGTCAGAGCGGTCTTCCAGGTTCCGGCGTGAGGATAGAGTTCATAGCTGAAGTGGTGTGGGCCGCGATCGGCATCAGGATCAGGCGAGACAGGAGAACGCAGCAGCGAGAGCCGCAACACGTTGTCCTGTCCGTCGTATCCGTACTTCGTCGCGTTGATCAGGCTGAAGCCATGCTGCTCATCTCCAAGGTCAGCCCAACGAATGGCCGGAACTTCGAAGCGAGCCTTCTCCCAGCTATTGTTGCGTGTGGTTGCACGCTGAATGGTGCCGTACGGAATCTCGTACGTCGCCTCCGGTGAGGATGCTGAGAGCGGGAAGGCTGCCTTCAGCAGAACGTGGGTCTCGTGCCAGTCGATATTGTTGCCGACGACGACCTTGTCCGAACCGGCGTAGAGCGTGATGTCCTGAACGAACTTCGAGCTCTGCCAGGTGCGCGTTACGCGAATGGTGGCGCGCATGGGTCCTTTGTCGACGAGCTTGACGGAGTCAACCTCGCTGATCGGCGTGTTGTGGTCGAGCGTGCCGGGATCGATGTTCCAGGCGTCGTAGTCCTTGGGCTTGTCGACAAACGTCTGGAGTTGATTGCCGCAGGCACCCTTGGCCAGCGTCTCGAAGTTCGACTTTTTATCGAAGATGCTGGTGATGCAGCCGTTTGAAGGATCGACGACGACACGAAGTGCAGCGTTTTCCAAAGTGAATCCGCTGGCCTTCAGGTCGCTAACGAAGGGCTTGGTTCCGGGAACGACGTGCAGTACTTCGTAGCCCATCGAAGGAACATTCTTTGCATCGACCAGCAGCTTGTAGCTATTGGTCTTCGCATCGCTGGCCAACACCTCCGAAGGCAGAACGCGATTGTTTGCGTCAAGGACGGAGACACCGTTCGCCGAAGCTGACGGCAACTGAACGTCAACTTCTACGTTGCCGGAACGCTCCCAAGCGAGCGGATTGAAGACGAACACGGGAACGCCAACGGCTGTGTGCGTATCCACTTCAGCCGAGAGGGTATGAAGTGCCTTGGTTGAGGCTTCGTTGGTCTCCCAGCGAACCTGATCGTAGTCCTTCTGGGCATCCTTATAGATGATGCCGATGCCGGAGCCCGCGGCGAGGTCGTGGAACTGGTTGAAGGTGATCTTCTCCCACGCGTCGGTGAGCCGATCATTGGGATAGGAGTCGCCCTGGAGCCACGCCAGCGAAGCATACTTCTCTGCGTTCAGCGTCCACTCTTCGCTCTCGCGCATGTTGCGCTTGTGGTTGGCCTGGGTGGTAAAGACACCGCGGTGGTATTCGAGGTACAGCTCGTCATCCCAGGTCGGGATGTGGATCTTGCCCTCTTCTGGTGTGGGGTATGTGTATCCCTGAGCGATGGACTTGTAGTTCCATGTTGGAGAATCGCTGGCGATCTCCTGCTCGACGTGGGTGAAGAAGGGCTGTGCAAGACCGTACTTCATGTTGGGAACGATCTTGTCCGACTCCATCCAGTGGTCGCCCTGATCGAGCACGGAGCGGGTTGGACCGCCGCCATGATCGCCGACGCCGTAGAGGTCCATCATCTCGTCGAGGCCGGGCGAACGCTTGCGCGCCGAGACCAGGTCGTTGGAGAGCCGCACCGGGCCGAGGTCGGTGTTTCCGTAGCCCTGTGGGAAGTAGGTCAACACCTTGCTGCCGTCCGGCGACTCCCACCAGAAGAGTTTGAGCGGAAGCTGGTTGGTATCGTTCCAGGTCATCTTCTGGGTGACGAAGTAGTCGATGCCGGAGCGCTTGTAGATCTGGGGAAGCTGCCAGTTGTAGCCAAAGGAGTCAGGGTTCCAGCCAATGCGAACATCGACGCCGTACTCTTTCTGGAACCAGCGCTTGCCGAGCAGGATGGAACGCACCTGCGATTCGCCATCGGGCATGTTCAGGTCGGGCTCGACCCACATGCCGCCGACGACCTCCCATCGACCTTCCTTGATGCGCTTCTTGATCTCGGCGTTCATCTCGGGATACTTCTCGAGCATCCACTCGTTGTACTGTGCGGCCGATTGAGTATAGGTGTAGTTCGGATACTCGTTCATCAACTGCAATGCGGTGCCGAAGGTGCGTTTTACGACATCGACGGTTTCGGTGCGGGGCCAAAGCCATGCGGCGTCGATGTGCGAGTTGCCGGTGAGATGGAAGGTCGCCTGCTGCAGCATGGGCTTCAGCGGCTCGATCTCATTCTTCGCTTCAGCCAGAGAGGTGTCGAACTTCTTCTGGTTATCGGCGTCCAGTGCATTCAGATCGACGGAGGTGATGGCCTTCTCGAGCGTAGCCATGTCCGCGGTCGCATTTTTAGAGAGCGACGGGATCAACAGGGCAGTCGAGATGAACTCCTGCTGCAGGTCCGACGGGTCGGGCCGGTTGGAGGCAAAGTCGATCTTCATCATCGAGCCGCCAAATCGCTTGTTGCCGACTGTGGGCAGCAGCTTGACCGCGACCAGGATCTTGTCGCCCGGCTTAGCATTGTCGAAGAGGACGATGGGCTCAAGGTCGTCGCCGAGAGCGACGCGGCGGCCGTTGAAGTAGATGATCTGGGGCATCGAGCGATCGCCGCGGGCGTTGAACTTGAACCAGATGCGCGCGCCGGTCAGGTCATATCCATTAAGTGTCTTGGGAATCTCCACAAGCTGGCGATACCAGACTGCGTCGGTGCCGCCTTCGCTTCCCGGTTTTGCTACCGGCCAGCTGCTGTCGTCCAGATCGGCAGCTTCGCCATGGGCGACGTTCCCGGCGTGGAAGCGCCAGGACTCGGCGGGCAGATAGTCGAAGGTGCCGAGCCGTTCCACCACCTTTTGCGACTCGGGGGAGAGCGTTGACGGAATCTCAACGCCACGTCTGCGATGTTGGGCGCTGGCAGGAGTGCCGAGGCAGAACGGCGCGAGAAATATCGCCGAAGCCAACAGCGCTCCAGCGTAGTTGCGTACCGTATGGAGACGCGAGAAAACGATCATGTACAACTCCTTACTTAATGGATACCTGTTCGTTCTGAGACAGCAGCGGCTGTCTTGTTTCAGTTCATGCCTTCGCATTCGACATCACTGCTCCAGAGCGGTCTGGGGATACAGCAATGGAAGAAGACGAAGGCTGGAGCTAAGGAGCAGAGGTCCGAAAACCTGCACACCTGTCGTCCCATTGCTTCGCAATTCTTTTGAACGTTCCGGCCCGGTCCTCGTTGATGCAAGTTTCAACGGCCAAACATGATTGCGCTATCACACGGTCACATGTTTACGTTTCGAGTATTCATCTGTCAAATAAAAGTTTTGCTGCTTTGTTGACGTTACCGATTACGTGACCGAAAAGTCCAATTTTCTATACAGCGGGAGTCTAGTCCAAATTTTAGGCCGAGTGGTAAACAAAGGATTATTTCGGTCTGTGATAGCATCCCACTTCCTCGGAAGGAGGGCCTTCGGCGGGGCTGAATTTCCGTGCGGCTGCTGCTGTCGTATCGAACCGGGGAGAGAGTGGCGAGGTTGCCGCGGAAGAGTGTGACGATCCACCAGATGCAGGAGGATTCTTCGAATGAAGGTTTATTCGGGCAATGATATCCGCAATGTCGCTGTCGTAGGACACTCCCATAGCGGCAAAACCACCCTGATCTCCGCACTGCTCCATGCCGCAAAGATGACGCCTGTGAAGGGCCGGGTTGAGGACGGGTCGGCGGTGACGGCGTATGACGAAGAAGAGGTTGCGCGCCGGACGACCATGGCCAATGCTCTTGCCTTCGCGGAGTGGAACGGCGTGAAGATCAACCTGCTGGATACTCCCGGCTTCCATATGTTCGTTCACGAGGCGCGCGCGGCGATGCTGCCGGTCGAAGCGGCACTGATCGTCGTGAATGCCCAGATTGGAGCCGAGGCGGTGACGGACCGGGTGTGGAAGTATGCGGCTGAGGTCAATCTGCCGCGCATTGTGGTCATGAACCAGATCGACCACCCTAAGGCGGACAGCAGGATCGGGCGTCAGAAGATGATCGAGCTGCTGCAGGAGAAGTGGGGGCGGCAGGTGGTGCCGGTTCAGTTGCCCATTGTCGATCAGCATGGCTTTCACGGTGTGGTGGACCTGGTGACGATGAAGGCGTTTCTGTATGAGCCCGACGGTGACGGCCATGGAGAGGCCGGCAAGATTCCGGAGGCGGTTGCCGCGGATGCGAAGGCGGCACACGAGGCGCTGGTCGAGCTGGTTGCCGAGGGTAAAGATGAGTTGATGGAGGAGTTCTTTCGGGAAGGCACGATTCCCGAGCATCACCTTATTGGTGCTCTGCATGAGGCCATACGCGAGGATCGGATCTTTCCGGTGCTGTATGCCAGCGGCTTGAGAAATGTGGGCACGGACCATCTTCTCGACTTCCTGAAGGTCTATGCACCCGCTCCAGTTGAGCGCGGGCCGGTGGCAGCGGGAGGGATTCTAACCCCACCTGCCACTGCGGCGCACGCGAGCAATGGCGAAGCCACAAGCATGCCGGAGGACGTTCAGGAAGAGATCGTCATGCGGCGGGTCGACGATACCGAACCCGTGGCCCTCTATATCTATAAGACAATGACGGACCCGTTTGCGGGCAGGATCTCGTTCTTTAAAGTCGTCAGCGGCATGGTCAGGACCGACGCCACGGTACAGAACTATACCCGGCAGGAGCCAGAGCGGTTGGCGCACCTCTCTATCATGCAGGGACGCAAGGCGGTCGAGGTGCCGGAGCTGCACTCTGGCGATCTGGGTGCGGTCGCTAAGCTACGGGTTACCCTCACGGGGGACACGCTGGGGGACAAGGCAAACGAGATCTTCATTGAGCCAGTCTCGATGCCGGAGCCGGCGATGACCTATGCCATCGAGCCGAAGACCCGCGCCGATGAAGACAAGCTCGGCCCGGCGCTACATAAGCTGATGGAAGAAGACCAGATGATACGGTTCTTCCGCGACCCGCAGACGAACGAGTTCCTGGTCGCCGGGGCGGGGCAGCCTCATATTGAGGCCATCGTCTCCAAGCTGAAGCGCCGATATCACACGGAGGTGACGCTGAAAGCTCCAAAGGTGCCTTATCGCGAGACCATCCGCGGGCATGCCGAGGCGCAGGGGCGCCATAAGAAGCAGACTGGCGGACATGGGCAGTTTGGCGATTGCAAGATTCGCATGGAGCCGCTTGCCCGCGGCAGCGGCATTGTCTTTGTGAACGATATCTTCGGCGGGGCGATCCCACGCCAGTTCGTCCCGGCGGTCGAGAAGGGAATTCATGAGTCGGCGGCTCGCGGCTATCTGGCGGGCTATCCAGTGGTCGACTTCAAGGTCTCTCTCTTCGACGGCAGCTATCATGATGTCGACTCCAGCGAGATGTCCTTTAAGCTGGCTGCGCGCGCCGCGTTCCGCAAATGTATGGAGCTGGCGAAGCCGGCCCTGCTGGAGCCGGTGATGCACGTCGAGATCGAGGCACCCGACGAGTTTGCCGGCGCTCTGATCGGCGATTTGAACGGCCGTCGTGGCAGGGTACAGGGCATGGAGAGCAGCGGTGCGGGCACCATTGTGCGCGCAGAAGTCCCTATGGCTGAGATGCTTAGCTATGGGACGACGCTTATCTCCATCACCCAGGGACGCGGCAGCTTCCACATGGAGATGGACCACTACGATGTCGTACCGCAGCTTGTGGCAGAGAAGATATTGGCTACAGCGAAGAAGACGGTGCAGGACGAGGCGGAAGAATAGCGAAGATAGGGCGTTCGATCTCTTGTATGTGAAACGTTACAGGATTCCAACCAGAGCGGTCCGGTTTTGATTGATAATCGGATAGGCAAGGCAGGGGAACTTCACTTCTCGGTAGAGAAAAACGATTGTTTCTCACCCAATTGCCAATAAACCAAGATGCTTCTGCCTCGGGTGAGTCTATACCGGGGTACTCGTACGTCCATACGTAGACGGACTCACAGCATTCAAGTCCAAATTTAACCGTTTGGCCAGGAGACACATTGTCATCCGATTCAAAGGAACACCCGACTACTAGCCCGGACCATCAACTTCCGGCCCCTACTTCGGAGCAGCGCGAGCACCAGAACCATAAGGGTGTCCGGATTATCGTATGGGTCGTTATTCTCTTGATCTTCGCGGTCGCATTCTTCCTGATTATGCGGCAGCATGCCACCACGGCAAAGAAGCCGTCACGGCGCGGTGCGGGAGGAACGACGACAATCACCACGGCGACTGCGCAAAAGGGTGATATCGGTGTCTATCTGGACGCCATCGGTACGGTCACGCCGGTACATACGGCATCGATCACCAGTCAGGTGAACGGCATCGTGACGGCCGTGCACTATCAGGAAGGGCAGATCGTTCGCCAGGGCGCTCCTCTGATCGACATCGACTCGAGAACGTACCGCGCCACGTTGCTGCAGGCGCAGGGCATTCTGGAGAGGGATCAAAACATCCTTGCCCAGGCCAAGATGGACCTTGTTCGCTATCGTGATGCCTGGAATCGTAACGCGATTCCGAAGCAGACACTCGACGATCAGGAAAAGATCGTCCTGCAGGACGAGGGCACGGTTAAAAATGATCAGGGTGCAGTGCAGTTCGATCAGGTCCAGGTGGATTATTGCCACATCACGGCCCCCTTCACCGGCAGGGTCGGTCTACGCTTGGTAGACCCCGGCAATGTCGTTCAATCGTCGGGCGGAACAACGCTTGCGGTCGTTACCCAGATACAGCCGATCACGGCCATCTTTACGATTGCCGAGGACAATCTCGGACAGGTTCAGCCTCGCCTGCACCAACAGGCAAAGCTTCCTGTCTATGCCTTCGACCGGACATCGCTGAATAAGATCGCTACGGGCTCGCTGCTTACGCTCGACAACCTGATCGATACGACGACCGGAACGGTCAAGGCCCGTGCCCTATTCGACAATAAGAACGGCGTGCTCTTTCCCAACGAGTTCATCAACACTCGGTTGCTGGTCAACACACTGCATGACGTGACTCTGATTCCCTCGTCGGCGGTACAGCACAACGGGCAGGAATCCTTCGTCTACATCATTCAAAACAATGTGGCGCACGTTCGCAGTGTGAAGCCGGGAGTAACGGACGACAACACCACGCAGGTCGAAGGCATCAACCCCGGCGATGTCGTTGCCGACAGCAGCTTTGAGAAGTTGCAGGATAACGCCAAGGTCATCATCTCCAAGAAGCCTATTCCGGCCAGCACCACCACTGGGAGTGAAGCTCCTTGAGTCCCTCACGCCCGTTTATTCTTCGTCCTGTTGCAACGTCGTTGCTGATGGCGGCCATTCTGCTGGTGGGCCTTGTGGGCTTCACGCAGTTGCCCGTCTCCGCGCTGCCTGAGGTGAACTATCCGACCATTCAGGTCGTCACCTTTTATCCGGGAGCGAGTCCGGAGGTCGTCGCCACTACCGTCACAGCTCCGCTGGAGCGGCAGTTTGGCCAGCTTCAGGGACTTAGCCAGATGACCTCCAGCAGCTCGGGCGGCAACTCTGTCATCGTGCTCCAGTTCAATCTCAACCTGGATATCGACGTTGCTGAAGAAGAAGTACAGTCGGGCATCAACGCATCGCAAAGTTATCTTCCGGCAAACCTGCCTTCTCCGCCGATCTACAGCAAGACCAATCCTGCCGACGCGCCGATTCTGACGCTGGCCATCACATCGAAGACCTTGCCGCTCTCGCAAGTGGAAGACCTGATCGATACTCGCTTTGCGCCGAAGATCTCGCAGCTCAGCGGAGTCGGACTGGTCAGCATCAGCGGCGGTCAGAAACCGGCAGTGCGGATTCAGGTGAATCCTTCGGCGCTGTCTTCGTACGGTATTGATCTTGAAGCTCTACGTACGGCCGTGTCGCAGGCCAGCGTCAATGCTGCCAAAGGAAACTTCGATGGTCCGCGCCAGGACTATCAGATCGACGCTAACGACCAGTTGGTCACCAGCGGAGACTACAAAAAGGTCGTGGTCGCCTATCGGAACGGCGCTCCGGTCATGCTTACGGACGTAGCCACGATTGTGGATGGTGTTGAAAATAGCGTTCAGGCTGCGTGGATGGATCAGACTCCGGCCGTGATCGTCAATATTCAACGACAACCCGGCGGCAATACGATCAGCGTCGTCAAGAGCATCAAGAAGATTCTGCCGCAGCTGAAAGCCGATCTTCCTGCCGGTATTCAGATCACGACGATGACGGACCTGACCACCGGCATTCAGGCCTCGGTCAACGACGTTGAATTCGAGTTGCTGCTCACCATCTTCCTGGTTGTGATGGTGATCTTTCTCTTCTTAAGGAACCTCTACGCCACCATTATTCCCAGTGTAGCGGTGCCGTTGTCTCTAGTCGGAACATTCGCGGTGATGTACGCCCTAGGCTACAGCCTCGATAATTTATCGCTCATGGCGCTTACGATCTCGACCGGCTTCGTTGTCGACGATGCCATCGTCATGATCGAAAACATCGCGCGCTATCTCGAAGACGGTGACACGCCCATGGAGGCGGCGTTCAAAGGTGCAGAGCAGATCGGCTTCACGATCATGTCGCTGACGGTCTCGCTCATCGCGGTTTTGATCCCGCTGCTCTTTATGGGAGACATCGTTGGCCGCCTCTTCCGCGAATTCGCCGTTACGCTTGCCGTTACCATCATCATCTCGGCCGTGGTCTCGCTTACGCTGACGCCGATGATGTCCTCGCGCATCCTTAAGCACACCCCGCCCGAGGAGCAGGGACGCTTCTTCAAATCGTCCGAGCGCGTCTTCGAGAGCATGATTGCCTTTTACGGACGAACATTGAAGGTCGTTCTCCGCTACCGCACCATCACGCTTCTGGTCGCGCTTGCAACGCTGGTGCTTACTGTCTTCCTCTACATCATTATTCCTAAGGGCTTCTTCCCGGTGCAGGATACGGGCGTGATTCAGGGTATCTCGCAGGCCTCACCGACGATCGGGTCTAAATCGATGGCAGCCAAGCAAAAGGAGCTGGCAAAGATCATTCTGCAGGACCCGGCGGTTCAGAGTCTCTCCTCCTTTATTGGTGCTGACGGGACGAACACCACGATCAACAGTGGCAGAATGTCGATCAATCTCAAGCCGCTGTCCGAACGCGATCTTAGCGCCTCGGACGTCATTCGCCGGTTGCAAAACAAGCTGAAGGATGTGCAGGGCATCGAGCTCTACATGCAGCCGGTGCAGAACATCACGGTCGATGACCGTGTCAGTCGCACGCAATATCAGTACACACTCGAAGACCCGGACCAGAACGAGTTGAACGAGTGGACAGCGCGGCTGGTCGATAAGATGAAGCAGTTGCCGGAGATCGAAGACGTCGCTACCGATCAGCAGATGGGCGGCCTTGCCGTCGACCTTGTTATCGACCGAGCAACGGCGTCTCGCCTTGGCATTGCTCCCACGACAATCGACAACACGCTCTACGATGCCTTTGGTCAGCGCCAGATCAACACGATGTACACGCAGCTGAACCAGTATCACGTCATTCTCGAGGCCCAGCCGCAGTTTCAGTTGGACCCCAACATGTTGAGCCATCTTTATATCCAGTCCAATGCTGCTGCAGGCACAACTGGCGCCGGCGGCTCATCGGCTTCCGGCAGAGGATCGACCTCGGCAGGTTCGAACACGCTGACTACTTCTGCTCTGTACACTCCTTCAGCAAATACGCTTACGCCGCCTGCAAGTGCGCTTACTGCCAGTGCAGCTACCATCAACCGTGGCGCAGGGTCCGCGGGAGGTACAAGCTCTGCTACGAGCAGCGCTGTACCTTTCAGCGCGTTCTCGCACTTTGAGCGTACGACCGAGCCGCTCTCTATCACCCATCAGGGACAGTTCCCGGCGATCACTGTATCTTTCAACCTGGCACCGAACGGATCTCTTGGCGGCGCGATTGATGCGATCACCAAGGTGCAGAAAGATATGCACATGCCGGCCAGTCTGCAGGCGGATTTTGAGGGAACGGCTGCGTCCTTCCGTAACTCACTTTCGAATGAACCTCTCCTTATCCTCGCTGCTCTCGTCACCGTCTACATCGTGCTCGGCGTACTGTACGAGAGCTTCATTCATCCGGTCACAATTCTTTCCACGCTTCCCTCTGCCGGAGTAGGCGCGTTTCTCGCGCTTATTATCTTTCATCAATCTCTCAGTATCGTCGCGATCATAGGACTTGTTCTATTGATAGGTATTGTTGAGAAGAACGGCATTATGATGGTGGACTTCGCTCTGGAAGCTGAGCGAGAGCGTGGCAAGAGTGCGACTGACGCCATCTATGAGGCGTGCCTGCTTCGCTTCCGTCCCATCATGATGACGACGATGGCTGCGTTGCTGGCTGGTGTCCCGCTGGCCTTCGGTTCCGGCGAAGGTTCGGAGTTGCGCAAACCGCTCGGCATTGCCATGGTCGGCGGCCTGCTGCTTAGCCAGATACTCACCCTCTACACCACGCCTGTCATCTATATCTTCTTCGATGGCATCGCGACGCGTTTCTCGAGCAAGCGAGGAAGCCCGCATCCAGGTAACGAGCCACAATCCGCAGGGCAGCCATGAACATCTCCGCGCCCTTTATCCATCGACCTGTTGCGACGACTCTACTGACGATCGCGATCGCAATCGCTGGAGCGATAGCCTTCACCGTGCTTCCTGTCTCTCCGTTGCCCCAGGTCGATTTTCCTACGATCTCGGTCAATGCAGGTCTTCCCGGAGCCAGCGCGGAGATTATGGCTTCGTCTGTGGCTACGCCGCTGGAGCGGCAGTTTGGCCATATTGCCGGCGTCACCGAGATGACCTCTTCGAGCAGTCTCGGCTCGACGCAGATCACCATTCAGTTTGATCTGAGCCGCAATATCGACGGCGCGGCACGCGATGTTCAGGCTGCGATCAATGCAGCGCGCACCTATCTTCCCGCCAACCTTCCCGGAAACCCCACGTATCGTAAGGTCAATCCGGCAGACGCCGCGATCATGATCCTTACGCTGACGTCGGACAAGTATGATCCGGGAACCCTCTATGACGAAGCCTCCACGGTGCTTCAGCAAAAGCTCTCGCAGATTGAGGGTGTGGGACAGGTAAGCGTCGGTGGTGGTGCGCTCCCATCGGTTCGTGTCGAAGTGAACCCCACCAAGCTGGCGAGCTATGGACTGACGATGGCCAATCTTCAGGCACAGCTCAGTCTGCAGAACTCTGCCCTTGCCAAAGGACAGATTACCGACGGCAACATCACCGCAGATATTCTGGCCAACGATCAGATATCAAAGGCGGTGGATTACAAGCCCCTGATCGTCGGCTATAAAAACGGTGCGGCAATTCATCTATCCGATGTCGCGGATGTGATCGACTCTGTGGAGAATATCCGCAACGGTGGATATCTCAACGGCAAACGAGCCATCAACATCATCATTCACCGCGAGCCGGGCGCCAACATCATCGACACCAACGATCGGATTCTCGCTGCGATTCCTTCGATGAAGGCCTCTATTCCGCAGGGGATCGATATCACGGTCATGCTCGATCGCACGACCACTATTCGGGCTTCGGTTCACGACGTGGAATGGACGCTTCTGCTCTCGATCATTCTCGTCATCTTTGTCGTTTTTGTATTTCTCAGGAATGTGCGCGCAACGCTTATTCCAGCGGTTGCGGTGCCTGTTTCCCTCATCGGCACCTTGGCTGTGATGTATCTCTTCGGCTATAGCATCGACAACTTGTCGCTGATGGCGCTCACCATCTCTACGGGTTTCGTCGTCGACGACGCTATCGTCGTCATGGAAAATATTACTCGCCATCTTGAAGCTGGCATGAGCTCTTTTGCTGCGACGATCAAAGGTGCGCAGGAGATCGGCTTCACCGTCATGTCGATCAGCTTCTCGCTCATCGCGGTATTTATTCCGTTGATTCTGATGGGCGGGATCGTCGGCAGGCTCTTCCGTGAATTCGCGATTACGCTTTCGACCGCCATCCTCGTCTCGATGGTCATCTCTCTGACGACCACGCCTACGATGTGCGCGTACATCCTGAAAGACGAGCACAAACAAAAGCATGGCCGCCTTTACATGGCGAACGAGAGATTCTTTGAGTGGGTGCTCTCACTCTATCGTCGAACGTTGCACTGGGTTCTCGACAACCCTGGTCTTACGCTCACCGTTCTCTTTCTTACCATTCTGTTGAATGTTGCCATTGTCCTGAAGATCCCCAAAGGCTTCTTTCCCCAGCAGGATACAGGTGCGATTGCAGGCGGAATCCAGGGCCCGCAGGACGCATCTTTTCCGGCGATGGACGCTGCTACGAAGCAGGTAGAAGATGTCGTCATGAAAGATCCAGCCGTCCAGACCGTGATTGCATTTACGGGTGGCGGCAACACGGGCTTTGTCTATATCACACTGAAGCCGCTTGATGTGCGTAAGATCGGTGCTCCTGAAGTCATCAACCGCTTGCGGCCGAAGCTCGATAAGCTTACCGGAGCTTCTACTTTTCTTCAGGCTTCGCAGGACCTTCGTATCGGTGGACGCTCGAGCAACGCTCTTTATCAGTACACGCTGCAAGCCGATAATATCGCCGACCTCTCAAAATGGGGTCCGATTGTGTTGGAGCATATGAAGCATCTGCCTGGTCTGCAGGACGTCAATACAGATCAGCAAAATGGCGGACTCGATCTTTTACTGAATTATGATCGCGTCAGAGCTGCCAGCCTGGGACAGACGGCTCAATCGCTCGACTCATCACTCTACAGTGCCTTTGGCCAGTCCCAAGTTTCTGTTATCTATACTCAGCTTAATCAGTACTATGTTGTTCTTGAGGTTGCGCCGCCGTATTGGCAGAGCCCCGAGGGCCTCAAAAATATCTACCTGCGCCCTGGAGGAACTACTAATCCGACCTCCACCGGCAACGTTCCTCTTTACACGATGGCAACGAGCCGGGCCGATACCATTCCACTGTCGCTGCCGCATACGGGGCTGTTTCCTTCTACGACCATCTCTTTCAATCTTGCTCCTGGTGTCTCGCTGAGCGATGCGACTCTTGCGATTAATCAGATGCAGGACCGCTTGGGGATTCCCGCTACTGTTCACGGCTTCTTCGCCGGTACGCTGCAGGCCTATCAGGATTCGCTCGGCACAGAGCCTATTCTCGTACTGACCGCGCTCTTTGCTGTCTACATTGTGCTCGGTATTCTTTACGAGAGTTTGGTTCATCCCATCACAATTCTGTCGACGCTGCCGTCGGCCAGCGTGGGTGCTATGCTGGCACTTCTTCTCTTCCACGAAGACCTGAACGTAATCTCTATCATCGGTATCGTGCTGCTGATAGGCATCGTAAAAAAGAATGCCATCATGATGATCGACTTCGCACTTCAGGTCGAGCGCGAGCAGGGGATGAGTCCCGAGGATGCCATCTTCGAAGCCTGCATGCTTCGCTTCCGTCCTATTCTGATGACCACGACAGCCGCATTGTTTGGGGCCATCCCGCTTGCGTTTGGAACTGGCATGGGCTCGGAGCTGCGTCGTCCACTGGGCATCACTATCGTAGGAGGTCTGCTCGTGAGCCAACTCCTGACGCTTTACACCACTCCCGTCGTTTACCTTACCCTCGACCGCTTGCGTCTTCGCATCCAGGGCAGAAAACACGACACGTTTCATGCTGCGGTCGGCCCAACACCGGCCACAGATTAATTCGAGCCATCACGGTTTAAACTTATGACTACACTTCGTTTCAAAGTCGCCATCTACCCCGCCATCGCAGCGGCTGTGCTTCTTACCGGCTGCCGGGTCGGCCCCAAATATCACACTCCTCCAGCGACGGCCCAGGCCCCGCCGATCTCGTACAAAGAATCCCCCACGCAGTTCAAGGACACCGATGGTTGGAAGGTCGCTCAACCCCAGGATGCCATGCTTCATGGCAAATGGTGGGAGATCTACAACGACTCCGAGTTGAATGCGCTCGAAGATCAGGTCAACATCAACAACCAGAACATAAAAGAATACTTTCAAAATTTTATGGCGGCGCGCGCGCTTGTTCGCGAAGCTCGCGCTCAATTCTTTCCAACGGCATCGATTGGCCCGTCGTATACGCGCTCTCGCTCCTCAGCTAATCTTAAAAATTCGACTGGAACGGGTGGTACCAGCGCCGGTGCGCAAAGCTCGCTCATCTCGATGCCTCTCGATGTATCGTGGGAGCCGGACTTGTGGGGCCGCATTCGCAATACTGTTGACGCCGCGCGTTTCCAGGCACAGATCAGTGCAGCCGATCTGGAGAACGAGCGTCTTAGCGAACAGGCGGATCTTGCTGAGTTCTTCTTCGAGCTTCGGGGCCAGGACGCTTTGCAGGCTCTCTATGCCTCTACGATCGAAGCCGACAAAAAAGCGCTCGACCTCGCTCGCGCCCGCTATGAGACCGGCGTTGACGATCAAATTTCCGTTGTCGAAGCACAGAACACGTTACAGAGTGCCGAATCGGAGTCAATTAATCTCGGCGTAGCCCGTGCTCAATATGAGCATGCCATTGCGGTTCTTATAGGCACCAACCCATCCAGCTTCTCCATTCCGGTCAAGCCGCTCAACGCTCAACCACCTGCTGTTCCTATTGGGATGCCTTCGCAGCTTTTGGAGCGCCGTCCCGACATTGCCGCCTCCGAGCGCGCGATGGCAGTTGCCAACGCACAGATTGGCATAGCCTACGCTGCTTTCTATCCAAACCTTACTCTGAGTGCTTCAGGAGGTTTCAACAGTTCTTCCCTCGGAAAACTCTTCGATTGGCCGAGCCGCTTTTGGTCTATCGGCCCATCCATCTCGGAGACCGTCCTCGATGTGGGCCTGCGCACCGCAGGCGCACAACAATACACCGCCACCTACAATGCCAGCGTTGCCACTTATCGCGAGACGGTCCTCACCGCCTTTCAGCAGGTTGAAGATTATCTTGCTTCGGTCCGCATCCTCTCCCAGCAGATCCTTAAGGAGCAGGAAGCAGTCCTATCGGCACAACGCTTTGTCGATTTGGAGACTGCGCGCTATAAGACTGGAATCGATCCGTATGTCGACGTCGTTACGGCACAGACTACGCTGCTCACCAATCAGCGCACGCTTGCCACGCTTGAGATTCAGAGCATGACATCATCGGTGCAACTGATACAGGCGCTTGGCGGAGGGTGGGATAGGACGCAGCTTCCGACCCCATCCCAGGTCAGCGCTGCGCCCAGCAAAGCCGACACCGCTATCCAAAAATAGCGATGTCGGCTTTGCTGCTAAAAGTCGTCGTGAAAGGCGACTTCGCCGGCAACCGCAACCTGATAGGCAGAGACTCGACGCTCGAAGAAGTTCGCCAGCTCCTGCACATCTTGCAGCTCCATAAACGCAAACGGGTTCTTTGAGCCGAAGATCGGCTTCATTCCCAGCCGCACCACGCGCGAATCCGCTACGTACTCCAGATACTGTCGCATCTCACGCACGGAGAGCCCTGCAACGCCGCCGGAGAGAAGATCTTCGGCAAACTGCAGTTCGCAGTCCACGGCCTCTTTCATCATTGCAACAACATCTGATTCGAGTGCAGCGTCGAACAGCTCCGGATGTTGTGATCGCACTACATTTACTACCTCGAACGCAAACTCCAGATGGCAACTCTCGTCGCGGAAGACCCAGTTCGTTCCTGCTGCTAGTCCATTCAGCAATCCGCGCGAGCGCAGAAAATAGACATAGGCAAATGCCGCAAAAAAGAAGAGGCCTTCGATGCATCCTGCAAAACAGATCAGATTCAGGACAAACTGCTTCTGCTCCTCTGGCGTGCGCAGCTCATCGAGCTTTTGGATCGAGTCCATCCAGCGCATGCAAAACTGTGCTTTTTTCGTAATGGAAGGAATGTTCTCGACTGCTGCAAACGCTGCCGCCCGGGCATCCGGATCGGGAACATAGTTATCAAGCAGTGTCAGGTAGAACTGCACATGCACAGCCTCTTCGTACAGTTGCCGCGACAGATAAAGTCTCGCCTCGGGCGAATTGATGTGCTTATAGAGATTCAATACAAGATTGTTTGAGACGATTGAATCTCCTGTGGCAAAGAACGCAACCAACCGCTGAATCAGGTGAATCTCGGCAGGTGTAAGGCGCGACCGCAGGTCCACGAGGTCGGTTGAGAAATCAACCTCTTCTACGGTCCATGTATTTTTAATCCCATCCTTGAACATCTCAAAGAACACGGGATACTGCATCGGTCGCAGCGTAAGAGACAAGCCTGGATCGAGAATAGAGTTAGGTGCTTTCGTTGACATAGTTATCTTCCGCCTTTACTGGCAAGCCTCACAGGACTCGGGGTTATCGAGCGAGCAGCTCACATTCGCGCTCGCAGCTGCTTGTAGGTCCACGCGATTGCCAGCGGCAACCGTAGTCTTTGCAATCTTCGTCGCCGGGCGCGACCGCAGATAATACGTCGTCTTGATTCCACGCTTCCACGCATACATATACATCGAGCTGAGGCGGCCAATGTTTGGAGACTCGGCAAAGAGGTTTAGAGACTGGCTCTGGTCGATGTAAGCGCCGCGATCCGCTGCCATATCGATCAGCGACCGCATCGGCATCTCCCACACCGTGCGATAGATCAGCTTCAACTCCTCTGGAATCTCAGCGATCTTCTGAATCGAACCCTCAGCCATCTTGATCCGTGAGCGAACCTCTTCTGACCACAACCCAAGCTGCTGCAGCTCGCCGACAAGATATTTATTGATCTGCATGAACTCGCCCGAAAGCGTCTCACGCTTGAACAAGTTCGAGATCTGCGGCTCAATGCACTCATAGCAGCCAACGATAGAGGCAATCGTCGCAGTGGGCGCAATGGCAATCAGCAAGGAATTACGCAGTCCTACTGTCTTCATCCTTTGGCGCAACAGCTCCCAGCGTTCCTTGTCGGTGGGAGTTGTGCCCCACAGCTCAAACTGAAACTCGCCCTTTGCGGCTCGCGTCTCCTGAAAGGCAGCATGAGGTCCATGCTGCTCCGCCAGGTCGCACGACGCACTTAACGCATGGAAGTAAATCTCCTCCTGAATCTTTGCTGAGAGAACTCGCGCCTCTGCGGAATCAAACGGAATCCGCATCTGGAAGAACACATCCTGCAACCCCATCACGCCAAGTCCCACTGGTCTCCAGCGGCTGTTTGCGGCTGCTGCCTGTGCGACAGGATAGTAGTTGATGTCGATGACGCGATCGAGCATCGGCACCGCATGACGCACCGTCGCAGCCAGCTTCTCGAAGTCGAATACGCCATCTGTCAGGTGACGTGCAAGATTAACAGAGCCAAGATTGCATACAGCTGTTTCCGCCGAAGAGGTCACCTCTGTAATCTCCGTGCAGAGATTCGAGAGGTGAACGATATTTCCTGCGGCGCCCGTCTGATTGTTCTTGATGTTGCAAGCGTCCTTGAAGACCATCCATCCGTTACCGGTCTCTGCGAGCGTGCGCATCATCCGTGCGTACAGATCGCGGGCCTTCACCTGTCGCCGATAGAGTTGCTTTTCCTCCGCTTCCACATAGGCTTTATCAAAATCTTCGCCATACAGATCGGTGAGGTGAGGAACATCCTTCGGATCGAACAACGACCACATGCCATCCTCGTCGGAGCGACGCATGAATAGATCAGGAATCCAGTTCGCCAGATTCAGGTTGTAGGTTCGTCGCGCCTGATCGCCGGTGTTGTCGCGCATCTCGAGGAACGATTCGACGTCTGCGTGCCATGGCTCAAGATAGACGCAGCACGCGCCCTTCCGCTTGCCGCCTTGATTTACTGCTGCGACTGAAGAGTCCAAGGTTCGTAGCCACGGCACGATGCCATTCGAGATTCCATTGGTGGCGCGAATCAGCGAACCTTCCGCTCGAACGCGATGAAATGCCAGCCCAATGCCTCCCGAAAACTTCGACAGCAACGCGACCTGCTTATAGGTGTCGTAGATCGAGTCCAACGAGTCCGCCGGAGAGTCCAGCAAGTAGCACGATGACATCTGTGAGTGCTTCGTTCCGCTGTTGAACAGCGTTGGCGAACTCGGCATGTAATCGTGCGAAGCCAGCAGCTTGTAAAACTCGACGGCCTCATTCACCCGCACCGACAGGCCCGCCGAAACCCGCATAAAAAAATGCTGTGGCGTCTCGATCACCTGTCTCGTAATTGGGTGTCGCAGCAAGTAGCGGTCATACACCGTCCGCAGGCCGAAGTATTCAAAGCGGTCGGAGAAGCGGTCGTCGATCGCGCTGTTCAGCTTGCGTACATTTGCGCCAACAAACTCCGCGGCATCCTTCGAGATCACGCCCTCGCGATGGCCTACCTCAATCGACTGCGAGAACGAATAAATATTCTGCCCGCTCACCTCTTTCGAGATCGTCGCCAGCAGCAACCGTGCTGCCAGCTTCGAATACTCCGGCTCTTCTGCGATCAGGGCAGCCGCAGTCTGAATCGAGATCGAATCCAGCTCTCGGGTCGATGCGCCATCGAACAACCCGCCAATAGTCTTGCTGGCTACACGGATCGGATCGACATGGGGCAGACCATGGCAGCAGCGCTCGACCGCGCGAACGATCTTATTAACGTCGACAGGTTCCAGAGCGCCGCTGCGCTTACGAACCTGCATCTGCGGAGCAATGTCGGCAGCAGGAAATTGTGGATCAAGGTCAGAGAGCGTCGTCTGTAGAGTCGCCACGGGGAGGTGTCCTTTCGCTCCGGGAAGACACAGATGGAAGGATCGCCGAGACAGACGCCGATCACCCCATCCTCCCCTCGGAGGCGCGTGAATTTTGTGCCATATCGGCACATCTCATGGCAGGTCTTCGGACTTTGCAGGCCACCTACTTATCCCAGCTTCCCAGCCCATTTCTTTTGATACTGGACCAGTGCTCGTACGGGATGTTCGTTCCTGCTTACCGCTGCGGGGCAGTTCCGGAATCTCACCGGGTTCCCTATTAAACCCAATTTCGCAATTGGGTGCCGTGAAGTAAAACGACTATATCAAGCGCTTTTTTATGCGTCAATCACAATATGTAGGGGCATCTGTGCATATCCGGCTATTTGCATGGAATAGCAAAACACCCTGGGTTTGCCGCGGTCAAGGCATTCGACTTTACTGAAAGAGGCACTGCGATGCACGGTATTTAAAGAGCTGCTGCTAACGAATCAATGTAGCCGCGAGCAAGGCGAGAACGACTCCATAAAGGCTGCATTCGATTTTGATCGAGGCCAGTTCTCGTTCGGGATGCAGGTCAAGTGTGAGAATGGTCGCAGAACCTCCTTGAATCGGTCTTCCTTTCCCCCTGAAGGTGGCAGGATCGAGAAGTCGCGTCTGTCCAGTACGTAGATCGACTCGTGGTGGCAGTGGAGCGTCATTGATAAACAGATAATCATCGAGCAAATAATCCTGCTCGATGGGCCACCACGTCTCCGGTGTACGCAGGACGAGCTTTGAACTGGTTCCATCCTTGTAGATCGCGCTTACCGTGCCATGTTGCATATGGCTGGCTTGCGGATAGGTCGTTCCGGCCATCAGCAGATATAGTATGCGTGCGTTGCCGGACACGGAGAATTCGATCGCCTGCTGATCGAGCTCCCATTGCGAGATGAAGGAACAATTAGGCGCAGAGGGGCTTTCCGGAGTAAGGAACGGAACATTGATGCTGGTGTGAAGTGTCCCTTTTGCATTGCGCAGACCGGTATCGTCGATAGCAGCTTGCTGATCGAAGTTAGCCCAGCCGCCGAGAAGCGTCTCGGGCAAAGCAAGTGAGCAGAAAGGCGATCGCGGTGCAGCATAAGAACGGGTAAAGATATCGTTGATATGCCCTTCAAAGAAGGGAGCCAGTTCGATTGGATCAATGATCGTGGAGGAGCTAACAGAGGCAGCAGTATCGCCGAGCAGAAGCTGTGGAGCGATTACCTCGAAGCTGATCGGAAGCCAGTATCGGCAATCCTGCTGCTGCATTCGGGCAAAGATTGTGTGGTGTCCCGGTTTGATCGCAACGCCATCTCGCAGACAAGACTGCGGATCGTCGATGAGTGAATAAGTGAGGCCGGAGGGAAGTGAAACAGTCTCATTCAAGTGATAGGTGCGGAGCACAGGGCGAGCGAGAGGAGCAACGCCATGCCAGTGGATGGATATCTTCCACGATGGCTCTGCTGCAAAACGGATGCGAATGGAGGGAGAGCCGACTGCTTCAGAATCGAAGTGAGCAGTGACAGGCCTTCCATTTGCGGTGATAACGGGGAGAGTCATCGTGGCTGCAGGCAGTATCAAAGCGAGTTCTACAGGCTTTTGCAGATGACTGACGATCTCGAACGTCTCGTTGAGGCCCTCGCGGCGCCAGGTAAAGTCGATATCGGGATGATGAAGTGCGACTTCGTTCCAGGACGCAGGAAAGCCTGGGCGGATAACGAGGGAGTTGTGCAAAAGGTCTGGCTGAATGCCATAGAGACCTTCTATCAAAGCGCGGGAAGTAATGCCGATGGGATCGCCGAAGTCGCGCTGAGACTCTTGGCGATGAACATCGAGCTGCGAGGTCATGTGCAGGTTGCCCGGGCATAGGCCCATGAACATCGAATCGAGGAGATTACCTTTCAGGAGCGCGAATGCTTCGTCTCGCATCCCGGTCTGCCAAAGGGCCAATGCAGCATGGCTGTTTTCGGCGAGCAGAAGAAGATTCAAAGACCATACGTATGGCAACCAGTCGGAACAGGGCAGAAGGAACCAATCGCCAGAAGGAACATCGGGGCCGTGGATGGGGACGTGCCGAAGTGTAGCAAGAGACTCAGCCACCATCTGCCATGCCTGTCGAGCCGAAGGAACTTCGGAATCGATGGCGTGATACATGCTCCAAAGAGCTGGATTGGTGTAGGTCGTCTGCAGGCCGAGAATGTCTTTGGATTCGGCAAAAGTGCCTTGCTCCGGAAGCCACAAGAGCTGTTGCATCGCCTCATAAATAAGGGAGGCTTCGGACTCATAGGGCGTAGGGTCCTCTTTGAGAAGCCGCGCGATGGATGCAGCAGTCTTGTTGAGAAAAAAATTATATGCGGTGGAGTGAGCAGCGCCGCCTCCATTGTATTGAAGATTATCGCTGGCCCAGATACAGGCGTAGGCTTCGTAGAGTGGAAGTTCTTTTTTGTTCGAGGTGGATTGCAGGTCGTCATAGGTGCGACGGAAGAGACGCTGCTCCCACTGGATATGACGATTGAGCGCGGGCCATACCTCCCGTGCAAATTCGAGATCACCGGTCCAGCGAAGATGCCGGAGCAGCGCGTCGAAGAAGACGAGATTCATGTCGTAGTGATTGTGCGAAATGTCACCGTTCGAGTGGAGCAGGGACTCCTTACGCGTGAGATGAGTGTTGGGATCAGCAGGCCCGGTGGCGGACGAATCGTCGGCGGAGCGCGTTGGAAGTGGTGCCAGGTTCTGCCGCGCGATCCAATGACGCAACTGCTGCTTCATGCGGTCATGGTTGCCAAGAGCATCGAGCGCATACGGGCCGCGCCATCCTGCGAGTGGGTTTCTCCAGGCGACAGCACCGTGCATGACGCATTGTTGTTGCGCGTCCCACAGAGCATCGGCAGCTATATTCAGTGCTGGAATAGCAGCGTTGATATACGCATCTGGAGTCGCAAACTGAACGGAAGAGGCTATAGCGGCAATCTGCTGACTACGAGCCGAGAAAGCTACGGCATCGTGTGCTACAGGCAATGTCTCTTGAGCAAAGACGCGGCGGATAGCGATATATAACGGTGCTGTTTCAAGCGGGACTGAACCCGTCAGAATGGGAAGCTCGCCTGCTGTTGAATTTGCAAGAGTTTCCCAATCTGTATTCCAGTCCTTTGCGTTGGCAGTGCCAAGCGTTGCTCCGGAAGGAAAGCTAAGTTGCATGCTCGCGGCGTGGCTTTGCTGATAAGCAGTAGAGCCTTCTATCTTGTAGCTATTCCCAGAGCACTCTTCCGGGCGGAGTTGAAAAAACTGGCTAACTGGTTCAACTTCGCAACCGATATCGCCGCCGCGTCGGCCTTTGCGTCCGCTGACACCTCCAAATGCCCATGTAAGCATGGTTCTCGAAGGGAGGTCTTGCGGCGTAACAGCGAGGTAGATACCCGCGCCTTCGCCTTGCGTCATGAGCTCAAGTTTTAGCAAGCCATTACTAAGCAGCCGATCTCGAATTTCATAAATCATGCGACCGGGGCGATAACGCGTCGTCACCGTATCTGCTTGAAAGGCCCATTTGGAAGTGGTTCCGTTTGCGATGCCGATGCGGAGATTTCCTCCATGTCCGGGAAGGTAGAGCGAGAACTCCGGCAGGTCGCCAGCGTCGACGCGGAAGGCGTTATTAGGACCGTAAAGAGGACGGTTGAAAAACTCCTTGCCATTTGCAATCAGAAAGTCACCGTTCTCCGGAATGTATCGAAGAGGCCGCGAGGTATTGTCTTTGAGGAGTGGTCGAATGCCACCGGAAATAACCTCAGGCGAATCGCCGGCAGAGCGCACTCGTTTTGCAGGAGCACTTTGAGCGAGAAGGCGTTCCAGCGGGCCAGTAGAGAGTGCGGCAGCAGCAGCGGAGCGGGTGAGAAATCGGCGACGCGTCCAATCAGAGAAAGAGATCATGGGAAGAAGGCACTCGAATGCTATATGCAGAAGGTTGTGCGCGGAAAAATAGGAGGCTTACAGACAACAGAAGGGTTGGAGACTTGCACGCATGGATTCTTAGGGTAAGAGGTAAACGTTCTATAAGTGGAATGCTAGGACGGCAGGAGAATTTTTTCAAATGGAAAATAAATTCCGCGAAAGATAATCAACTTGCCTTTACATCGCGATGGCGGCGAAAGATGTTTCACTGGTACAGGGGGATTTAATGAAGGCTCTTGTAAAGGCACATGCAAAACCAGGTTTGTGGCTTGAGGATGTTCCCGAGCCGGTCATCGGCATCAACGACGTTCTCATTCGTGTTCGTTATACGGGAATCTGCGGAACAGACGTTCATATCTATCACTGGGACGAGTGGGCCCAGCGCACCATTCCCGTGCCAATGACGATCGGCCACGAATTTGTCGGAGAGATTGTGCAGGTAGGCTCCAATGTCAACGACTTTCATCCTGGAGATATCGTCAGCGGCGAGGGCCACGTTGTCTGTGGACGATGCAGAAATTGTCTTGCAGGAAGAAGGCATCTCTGCGCTGCTACATCGGGAGTGGGCGTAAACCGTCCTGGCGCTTTTGCGGAATACATCGCTTTACCTATGACGAACATCTGGCGTCACCATCCTGATATCAATCAGGAGGTCGCTGCCATCTTTGATCCCTTTGGCAATGCCGTTCATACGGCGCTTTCGTTCGATGTTCTCGCAGAAGATGTTTTGATAACGGGAGCAGGTCCTATCGGCATCATGTGCATCCCGGTTGTTCGCCACGCAGGCGCGCGGCACATCGTTATCACCGATCCCAACCCATATCGTCTCGAACTCGCCCGAAAGATGGGGGCCACGCTCGCGGTGAATCCGATGGAGACGCCGATCGCAGAGGTGCAGAAGCAGCTTGGACTTCAGGAAGGCTTCGATGTCGGTCTTGAGATGTCGGGAAATGCTGTAGCGCTTCGCGAGATGATCTCGAACATGAGCCATGGTGGAAAGATTGCGATCCTCGGTATTCCTTCTAAAGCGATGGAGATCGATCTGAGGCAGGTTGTCTTTAACATGCTCACGATTAAAGGCATCTATGGGCGAGAGATGTATGAGACCTGGTACAAGATGAGCGTCCTGATCGAGTCTGGGCTCGATATCTCTCCCATCATCACGCATCGGTACTCGTACGCCGATTTTGAGCAGGGCTTTCAGGCGATGATGTCGGGAATGACGGGCAAGGTAATTCTCGATTGGACCAGCCTTATTCCTGATGCTTAAGCTGCCTGCGCTCTACTCGTCATGGGCATGGTCAACCGGAATATCTATTCCTGACCATGCCTTTTGTTGTGTCCATTGCGATGCGGGTGCCGACCAGAATGTATCTGATGGGGGCAGGCCGAGGGGCAACCACGCTGCACTGGCGAGGTAGAGGCTTCCGGTTGAGATGTAGGTTTCGCCCAGCGAAGGTTGGAGCCCTGCAAGTCCAATCTGCAGCCATCCGTCTGATGAAAACGTTCCGGCTGGTGTAAGCGTTCGATGCTGAACAGCAGTTAGAGCGCAGCGTACCTGTTGCGGAAGAACGATCTCAGGCAGCATATGGCGACGGCTGCAATCTGCGAGCAGATGAAACGCTCCGCAACGGTAGGTAATGGAGCGACCCACGATTGGGTACTCGCCTTGAGGGCTGATCACTCGTTCCTGTATCGCAGCATATCTTTGGGCACGAGCATGGATCGCAGGACGCATATTCTTCCATGCCGGCTCAGTGTCTCCCAGTGTCTCGATCAGTTGCAGCAGATAGGGATGGATCACGAAGCTATCGTAGTAGTCCGCGTGATAGTGAGGGCCATCGCCATAGGTGCCATCGCCGACGAACCACTCCATGTGTTTGCGCAGGGCATAGTCAACGCGGACTCGATCCCAATCAGCCCCCAGGGTCATCAGCAGCGCTTCATTGATTGCTGCAAACAGTAGCCAATTGTTATAACCCGGCAGCACGATGCGCTCTGCCTTCAACGCCTGGATCAGCCTCTGACGCGTGGCTGCATCTAACGACTGCACAAGTTGGCGTGGCGCACGAAGCAGCGCCAGAGCAAGAAACGAGGCGTCAACGACGGTCTGCGAGGACGCACCGAAGCGCATGTAGTCGGGCGAAGCCGGATCGACAGCAGACGTGATCGCAGCGAGCGCCCACTTCCGATAGCGACTTCGCAACGCCGTCTCCTGTTGTGATTCCTGAGCAGAGGGTTCCAGTTCGAGCCAGGGTGCGAGACCTGCCAGAAGACGTCCAAAAGCCTCAAGGGGAGAGCCGACTGCGCGTTCAGCAGCTAGTCCGGGAGCAGCCATAATCGGCATGGTTGCACGCAACTTGTGCTCGCTGAGAGCATGCAGTACAGGCTCGGAGACCTTCTCGAGATATGTAAGCCAGGAGGCTCGATCTTCCGCTCCGGAAGAGGGCACTGTGACAGAGCTTATTGCAGCAGCTTTGGTTTGGGCTGTGCCGTCTTTTGCCAGTAGAGTCGTTGCGCCGACGGCCATGGTGTTGAGTAGAAAATTACGACGGGTCTTCGAATCAGGCTGATCCATGCATCTTCCTCTGAAAGAGTTCACCAGAAGCAACCATAGGTTGTGCCCTCATCAAACGTCAAACGGTCTTCTGATCTTTCAGATTATTTCTTTAGTGAATTGATCATGTCTTTGCTCAGCGGCTTCTCGTGCAACAGTAGCTGCGTAGCTTTTACGCAGGGATTCGCATGAAACCACTGCTGCACGATGTTATCGTGCAGCAGATTTGCCACTGCCAGCAGGGACATTCCCTGGTGATGGGCCATCCATGAGCGGACCAGACGCGGTTGCTTACCTTGCGTAAAGTCGGCAGCCTCATATAAGCCATAGGCACCTGTCCAATTCATCGAGACCATACGGCGCAGGTTGTTCAGAGCATCGTTACGCAATAGCGTCAGTGCAAGATAGGTGGAGTAGGGAGAGATGACTGGCCCATCTTCTGCGCCGTACTTAAGCGCAAGCGATGGGATTCCCCATGCCTGATATCGATAGCGGCCCGAGGCCTCGGTTTCTGCAAAGCCTGACTCTGAGATGCCCCATGGAATATCGCGAACATACTCGCGCTGAATCCGTACGGCCGCCTGTAGAGAACGGGCGATCAGCGTATCGGGATAAGTCCGCATCCATAGCGCGGGCATCATGTATTCAAACATGGTCCCGGTCCAGGAGAGCAATGCGGCCCGGCCATTGACGATCACATGCGACCGGCTTAGCCGGAACCATGATTGCTGCGGCACATCTCCCTTGGCAATAGCAAGCAGCGATGCAATGCGTGCCTCTGAGGCGAGCAGATCGTAGCAAGCCGAATGAATCTCTTCCGTGGTGCTGTCATAGGCAATGGACAAGAGCTGTCGCGACTCGACCAGGAGAAAGCCGAACTCCATCGCTTCGGCGCACTGCTCGGCCCGTGCGGCAATCGTTGCTATCTCGGCGCTCAGCTGCGATAGCTTTTCCCGTGCCTGCGGCAGCAACGAACGCAGTTCTGCGGCGAGTGTGCTCAGGCTCGATCCCTCTGCATGGGTAGCCGGAGTATCGATGATGCGTCTCTCGAGCGCAGCGACATACTGTGTTGCCGTTTGCAGTGTTGGCACCTGCTTGTCTTGCTTGTTTTGAAGATCTGTCTTGTTCTCGGATGCGGCCAGGCCGAAATATTCAAATAAGGGAGCAAAACGAGGAAGCAACCACGGCGTATATTCTTCAACGAACTGGATCACAGCGTGCCGCCGACGCAAGGCCTCTTCCGCGACCCACCCCTGCGATCCAGCCTCGGTATTCGAAGAAGGCAACGGTTCTTCCATCACTCTACGAACCAGCTCCTGTATCGTCTCTAAGCTGCCGGTTTGACGGTGCTTCTCTCTGTGACGATGATGGCCCGTGCCAAACTCGCCATGGAGCATCTTGTCTAAAGATGTAAAGGTATTTGGATTGAGCAGGGGACGCTTCAGCAGATCGAGCGAACCGGCGTGCAGGGTATAGAAGGAGGCTGCAAGGTTACCGCTATCTACCGTGGAGACAACCTTTGGTGCAATGGGCTGCAGGGTTTCGATGTTGTACCAGTTATAGATATGTCCACGATGTTTTTCGAGCCTGTTATAGGTTTCCAGCGTTCCTAGTGTTTGCGTGGCAAATTCTGGAAGAGTAATAAACCCGAACTCATAAGCTGTCTGCCGTGCGTTGAGAAGCATGCCCAGATTGGTAGGTGAGAGCGTACGGACCTGGAGTGTTCCCTCTTCCTCCACGTTGTCTGGAATGAGCCAATGGTTCTCTTTATCGCCGAACTCAGAAAAATATCGCCAGATATGCAATGCCTGGTTGTGTAGAAACGATCTATCTTCTATGGATAGCGGGCCTTCGACGCGGCGCGGTGGGGAATCGAGCCAGAACACGGCAACAGGAGCGAGCGCCCAGAGGATCAACACGGGTGCCGCTGCGAGAAGTGCATGAGGATGAACCCACGCAAGAGCTCCCGCAATGAGCAGTGCAATTACTGGCGATAAGTTGAGATAGCTATCGAGCGAACTTGCCGATGTCCCCGCCTCTGCCTGAGCTGCCGTCTCCCAATCCAGCAGATTCCTGCCCGAGATCAGCGTTCGATTCAACGAGCGCACAATCGCATCCAGCGAGAGCAGCATGTGATGCGGAAGGAAGATGAGGTTCAGGATGGTGATGCCAAACGACGCGGCAAAGGTGGAGAAGCTTCCCTTGATTGCAACAATGCTTGCACTCGATACGGCCCTGCTGAAGTTGAAGCCGAGCTGAACCAGCCCAGGAAGCAGAAGAACGATCAGCGTTGCGATCGTCCAGTAAATAGGGCCGCCAGGAAGGAAGAACCATCCAAAGAGAAACAGGAGAAATGTGACCGGCTCAATTAAACTACGACGCAGATTATCGAAGATCTTCCAGCGTGAGATGGTGCTGATGGGATTGACGACAGACCGGCCCAGCCCATCGGGTACTGGGCTGAAGAGCCAACGCATGATCTGCCAATCGCCACGGAGCCAACGGTGCTTACGACGTGTGTGGGCAGAATAGTGCGACGGATAATCGTCGATAACCTCGATATCCGTGGCCAGTCCCGCACGTACATAGGCTCCTTCGATCAGGTCGTGCGAGAGCAGCGCATTGTTTGGAAATCGATTTTCCAGCAGCTCATGCAGCACGGAGACCTCGTAGATCCCCTTGCCTGTAAAGATGCCTTCTCCAAAGAGATCTTGATAGGCATCGGAGACTGCGCGCGTGTAGATATCGAAGCCGGTTTCCCCCGAATACAGCGCAGCCATCCGTGAGCGAGAGGCTGAACCTACACTTACGCCGACACGTGGTTGCAGAATTCCGTAACCAGCCGTGACGATGCGCAGCCGGGGGTCGATGATTGCCTGGTTGAGCGGATGTGCAATCGTGCCTGTCAGGCGCGCAGCCGCTCCGCGGGGTAGTTGTGTATCGGAGTCGAGCGTGATGACATAGCGCACGCGGTCGAGGAGATGAAGCGGCCCTGCCTTGATCGGGAAGGTATCAAAGGAATGGACTAATAGCTTGTTGAGGTCGAGTAGCTTTCCGCGCTTGCGCTCCCAACCCATCCATACTCCTTGACGAGCATTGAAGACGCGATGGCGATGCAACAGAAAAAAGGAGCCTCCCTGCTGTTCGGCATACTTTGCATTCAATTCATCAACCAGACGAAGCGCCAGCAGCACTAACGGATGATTGTCTTCATCCACGGGACGCGTCGTTGTATCTGGCAGATCGGTGAGCAATCCGAAGTGGATATTCTGGTCTTGATTGGCCAGATAGCGTGCCTCCAACTCTTCAAACAACTCATTGACCTGCTTCTCGTGCATGAGAAGAGTCGGAACAATTACCAGAGCTGTCATCTCCGCGGGAACACCCTTTGAGAAGTCCAACTTCGGCAGAGCCTCAGCCTTCATCAAGGCCGTAATGCTGCCATTGACCAGATCGACCGCGCCTTGTGTCACCGGCAGCAGAGCAAACAGCAACGCGCCGATCACTGCCCAGTAGTCGTGATGAGGAACCAGCGGAAGGATAATCGCAGTGATGAGTAGTACTGACAGCGTAAAGGTGCCAAGAATGTAAAACTCTTCATTCTCTTGACGCACCATCGCGCGCAACCGCTCCATCGGAGGCGGATGATAGCCAATGCGATGGTGCAGTTGCGCGACGCCTTCCGCTACGAGATAGTATCCGATGTGTGCTCTGCGCAGGGCCAGCCGAGGATCGGGGTGCGGTGTCTTTGTCGACTCGCGTGCTAAATCAAGCGCCGCCTGCGCGGTTGCGACTTCGCTGAAGTTAGCGCGGCTTGCCATCATCGCGATGCGCTGGTGATACATGCTGCGCGTCTCATCTTCCATCTTTGCGAAGGTCCCAGCCGGGTCTTCGCGCAGAATCGAATCAAATGCAATCAATGGCTCAAGCACAGGTCTCCACTCGCACTGATCGAGGCGCCGCAGCCCATGAAGGGGAGCGGAGAAAGGAGATTCTTCGATAGGTGGCAATTTCCCTGCTGCAACCGCTTCGTCTACCCGATCAAGGATGAACTCAAGTTGAGCGAGTTTCAGTGCCTGCGGCAGAAGCGTGATCTCCTGCAGCAAAAGAGGATCGCGCCGCTGGAACTGCTGCACGTAGACAGCGAGCGACTCCGGCGACCATATGCGCGCGACTGAAAGGTATCCCTCGGCCAAAAAGATAATTTGCGGCAGCACATCTCCTGAGGGAAGTCGAACATGGGGCAGCTGCGAAAATTCATCCATCGCGCCTTTTGTGCTAGTGATCGCGGCTTTTAGAACGCGCGTATTCTCAAGCATTTCAAGCTGCGGTGTTAGCTCCATGCCCGTTGTCTGCTCGCGAAATGCTGCCAGATGTTGAGTAAGCCGAGTTGTTAGCTTGCCCAAGCGTGTTTCAAGATCGGTATTACCTGTTGCCGAAGCAACAATGGACAGATGCCGAATAAGGGTGTCTGCATGTTGCCGCAGCTCTTCGTCAGGGATCGTAGGCTTTTCCGGCAGGCCTTTCGTCGGCAGATCGGGCACAGGGGCCGTTGGCGGCGGATGGCTTGCAGCGTCAGAATCATTTGGGAACAGGGACATGAAGCTTTTCCTTATCGGTGGTGCAACTGTCCCTGCAACACCTTGCAGGGACATAGGTTCTGATGACAGATTTAGTGCGCCGCGTTTACCGGTAGCTCGCAGCCTGCATTTCGAACATTTCGGCGTACAAACCGCCGGCACGCATTAATTGTTCGTGATTTCCTTCTTCTATCAGGCGTCCGCCGGAGAGAACCACAATTCGGTCTGCCATGCGGACTGTCGAGAAGCGGTGCGAGATTAGCAGCGCCATCTTACCCAGGGTTAGTTCGGCAAAACGTTCAAAAACTTCCAGCTCGCTGCGTGCATCGAGTGCTGCTGTTGGCTCGTCCAGTATAAGAAGCTGTGCATCTCGCAGATAGGCTCGGGCAAGCGCGATCTTCTGCCATTCGCCGCCTGATAGCTCTACACCGCCTTCGAAACGTCGCCCCAGTATCTGGTCGTATCCGCCCGATAGCTTTCGCACCACCTCATCGGCCAGGCTCTTGTGCGCTGCGTCTTCAAGGTCGCTCTCGCTGTGCGGCTGATCGACGCGGCCGACAGCGATGTTCTCCCTCGCCGTCATCTCAAAGCGCATGAAGTCTTGAAAGATAACGCCGATGTGCCGATGAAGGTCTTCAAGCGAGTAGTCGCGCAGGTTGACCCCATCGAGCAGGATCTCGCCCTCCGTTGGGTCATACAACCGCGTAATCAGCTTTACTACGGTTGTCTTTCCCTGGCCGTTCTCACCGATTAGAGCGATCCGCTCTCCCGGTGAAAGCGTGAAGTTGAAATTATGCAGCACGGTACGATTGGTCCCCGGATAGGTAAAGGAGACATTGCGAAACTCAAAGCCACGCCGTATCGGCACAGGCATTTTATTGCCATCGGGATTGGAGTTGACCGTGGGTTCCATCTCGAAGAAGGCGATCAAGTCGGTAAGAAACAAAGCCTGGTCGGCGATGCCCGAGACGGTCGAGAAGACTTGCTGCAGGTTCGAACTAGCCTGCTGAATCGACGTCGTGAGGAAGATGAACTTACCGAGATCATATCCCTCCGGCCCACCCTGGAGCGTCCGCCAGATAACATAGATATAAGCGCCATAGTAGCCCAGCGTGCCGATGACTCCGAGCAGTCCGCCCACGATCAGCTTCGAACGAGAGAGTGCAACATCCTCGACATAAATCTGGCGGGCAAGCGTCTCGAACTTGTCGGTAAAGAACCTGTGCAGCCCAAAGAGCTTTACCTCCTTTGCCCCTTCGCGGCTTCCCGCTACCTGGCGAAGATAGTCCATCTGCCGCTTCGCTGGCGTCTGACGAAAGTTTTTGGCATAGCCGAGGAAGGCAAAATGGGTCTCGCCGAGAAACGACGGCAGCAAACCCACGCCGAGTAACAACACTAACCACGGTGAGGCCCATGCCAGCGCGACGGTAAAGCTGAGCGTCGTAATCACCTGCTGGAATAACCGCCCCATCTGCTGGATCATCGCCAACCGGTCGGTCGCCTGCACCCGTGCCCGTTCAAGCCGGTCGTAGAAGACCGGGTTCTCATACGTAGTCAGATCAAGCCGCGAAGCTTGCTCCATTACCTTTACGCTGACATATTGCGTGTAGCGGTTAGCCAGCAGCGAGTCGGAGTAGTCGATCGCGTGGGTGATCAGACCGAAGACAACGTTCAGTCCGACCTCTGTCCCTACCAAAATCCAGAAATTGTGTGAGAGCGGCCTTCCTCGCAACACCTCTCCAATGTCCTGAACGATGAGGGCAGCCACCTTTGTGATAGCGAGAGGTAATAAAGCCACAATGACGCGTAGAACCAATCCCCACATCACGACGGCCGGGCCTGAATTCCACAGGATGCGAAGCACCGGCGGCAGGTTTCGCAAAGCGGTCAACCGGTCGCGCCAAGGGCTTTCCACTTTTTTATGAATGGGGGCTTCGTTCATAAGGTTCTATCAGAAGCTCGTTTTATTCGACGAGCATAGACTGTTGTGATGCCAATGAGCCGACATGCGTTGGTCAACCTCAGCCTGCCCTCCCCCACATCATCTCGACCGGGGCCGCAGGCGGAGTGGAGAGGCCCCTGTATTTTGCTCTTGCTTCTGCCATGAACGATTCTCTAAAGCGTCAAGCTACCCTCTGATCTGCGGTCTGGATTTTGCCTGCCCGCATTTTCTGTCAAGCCCCCAGGACATCGAAATGAGTTGGGTTGGTTCGAGTAAATATCTCATTATAAGAAACTTATCTCCCTGAAAATAAATCTTCGAAAACTGCAAATTAGTTTTATTCCATTCGTTATTCTTAAAACAGTTGCAAGCTAAACAAGAAGGCCCGGCAAATCCTTGCCGGGCCTTCCTTATTAAGAAAGGAGACTGTAGACGTAACTACCTTCAGCGAACGACCTTCGGCTTCCACAGCGACAACCGGAAAGGCAGTCCCACGGAGAATTGCAGGTTTGGTGTGTCAGGAGTCAGGCCTACACCGAAGCTCAGGTCGATGGTTCGACCCGGCGCGTAGAGATAAGAGGTGCCGAGTCTCAGAGTCCCTTCAACTAGGTATGAGCCCGGCAAAGTCGCACCATTTAACTGGGTGGCGCGAGTGAAGCGTTGGTCCCAGCCGAGAGTCATGGAGGTCTCAGTGTTGAGTGCGAGAATAGAACCCAACTGGAAGCCGTAGGAGCTGCCGGGCCGGAAGTGTCCGACCATCGTTGCGCCCGGATTGTTCGGATCGTCTGCAGGGACGGTATGCCGGCCGGCCAAATTTTCGGTGTAAGAGAGGTTGCCGAAAAAGACGACTGGATCGCTCGATTTCGCGGCGGTTAGGTTTCCCTGCACAGCATAGAAACCGGAACCGAGATTGGTCTGGCTGCTGGCAAGATCGTACGAGTTGGTTCCAGTGACGGATTTGAAGCGAATATTGGCAAGCAGATCAGGTGTGTGCCCATGCTCGAAGGTCAACTGGCGGGAGACGCCTGCCTGAATATCACCCAATCCGAACTGGCTGGCCGAGGTCTCATTGCCGAGTGCGTCGACGGTGCGATTCAGGATGTATCCGTATGGGACAGTGAAGTCCATCTGGAAGCGTTTAGGAAGACCCAGGCGGGTTGTGAATGTCGGCAGTAGAATGTCCTCTCTTACGCGCTGCGAGGTAATGTCGCCAACGACAAGAATGGGCAAAAGAGCGAACCCATCAACCGTAACGTGATCGGAGGATGCGCTGAAGTAGGAGGTCGTGTTATCGATCTCGAGCGTGCCCGGAGGCAGCAAGAGGCCGCCGCGCATTACCAGAGCCTGATCCAGCGCTTCGGTGGCGCGTCGTTCCGTCTCGTCGTAAGTGGCATTGTTGACCACAGCCTCTACCCTGGCGGAGGAGGGAACGGTTGTCGTCTCGGCGATGCGGGCAACATGTGCTGCGGCACTGGAAGAGGTATTGACCGCATTGAGGCGGTCCTCCAGCTGCTGTACCCGCTCGAGCAGATTTCGAATGATCGCGTCTCGCTCGCGCAGAGCCTGTTCGATACGTGGATCGAGCGGTTCTCGGGCAGGAGGCGCAGTGAGAGAGTGGCGTGGCGCAGTCGAATTGGATGCAGGTGCAGAGGAGCTTTGTGCCGAAACAGAGAGCGTGCCACAGCAGAGAATCGAGCCCAGGAGCAATATCTGTCGCAACATGATTTGACTCCTTCACCTAATACAGAGCGTTGGCCGGGATCTCAACTCCTATGCCGCGTGAGATGAGTGTCTCGTTGGGAATAACACGGGATTCTGCGGAGACGTTTTTTGGCGCCAGCATTCTAGGATCGGGAGGGTGAACGACAAAGACTATTCCGTTCTTCCAGATATTCGCAAAGCGGGTGGTCTTCATTGTGACATTGCCGAAGCCTGGATCGGCAAGAATGACGCGATCTCCTACGACTCCCTTGACGACGACAAAGTGGTCGAAGGTTTTGAAATGAATAGGGGTGATGACCCAGGAGTCTTCAGCGGCGAGATCTTCAATCGACATACCGCTGAAGCCTTCGGCGGTGTAACCTCGTGCCTGGGCAAACTGTTTGAGCTCGAGCAACGAAAAGCCACCGCGAGCGCGAACGCGAGAGGCATCGACGCGGTGCAGAATCCATACAACGATCGCCGCCTCGGGCGTATTGTCATTGAAGTCGTAGGTGAGAATAGTGCTCAACGCCGCAGCGCCGCAGCTCATATCCCAGCGCTGGTGTACGACGCCGTCGTCGCGTATGTCTTTTAGCGTGCGCAGAGGTTTATTTCCCTGCGTCTCCTTCATATTAGTGAAGGTCTGGGCTTGAGTAGGGATCGCCAACAGCCCGAGGCACATGGCCACAGCCATGAGGACAGCGCTAAGAATGAGGCCGCGCAAGTTCATCAGTGCTTTCCATTGATGTTCGTCTGGATGATGGTGCCGACTGTCGAGTTGATATTGACGTTGAGATTCAGCAGCACGTTCACCTTCGAGTTGACCGCGTTGATGTTGATCAATGAGCTGAGATTTTGCTGCGCGCTACCGTTAAGAGTGAGTGTGCCAACCGAGGTACCGGTGTTGGGGCCGCTCTGCATAGCAAGCGAGCCAACGCTCGAAACCAGCCCACTCGGGGTGGAAGTCTGGCCCTGGAAATTGATGACCCCATTGGAAGCATTGGCTGTGACGCCGGCTGCTGTAACACGACTGAGCGTGCTGTCGTCCATCGGCTTCGGCTTTTTGCTGGTCTGAGAGATGCCCGCCTGGTTCAGCAGCACCAGGCTCGCGATCACTAACATGCGATGCATAAGACCTCCTCGTCGCTCGCGAACAGCGCAGCGGTGCAGCTTATATTCAGCTGCACCGCCGATGGCTGTCTTAGTGAGTCTGCGAAATGACATTCATCTGGTTGAGGGTTGGGGTCGAGTTCATGTTGGTCGTGCGGGCGATGTTGACGCCGTTGGCCACCATGCTGCCGGCAGCGTTGACAAGGTTGATCGCCGTGGCATTCTGCTGGGCGGTCCCTGACAGATCGATGCTGGAAGTGTTGCTTGCAGTGACCGTCGAACCGTCGACCGCGATGTTCTGCGCAGCGGCAGAGTCGAAGCTAACCGCGCCCTCGATGTTATCAACGACGTGGTCGCTCTTGACGGAGCTGCTATTGCTGGATTTTGAGTCGGTGGTTGCAAGGGTAGCTGCTGTGCTGGTTGAGAAGTCATTGCTCGAGCTCGTGCTGTGATTTGAGGAGGAGTTATGAGCAGTATTCGTGCTGCTGCTGCTTGCGCTGTTCGATGCGGAAGCATTCTGCGAAGCACTGTTATTGCTCGATGACTTCGACCACTGTGAGGCATGGGCTGATGACGAGTTGGAGGTAGAGTTTGCATTCTTGGCGCTATTGGCTGCCGAACTTACATTCGATGCCGAGTTGTTGGCCGCTGCCGACTGGCTTGCGCTGTTGGATGCATCTGTATCTGTGCTGGAAGAATTGCTCGTGCCATTGCTCGCCGACGCACCTTTGGATGCACTGAGATTGTTAGCTGCATTGCCCGAGGTTGTCGATGTGCTTCCGCCACTCGACGACGGATTGCTGAACGATGAATTGCCTACTGACGTAGACGATCCATTTGTTCCGGCCGAGGCCGTGTTCGAGGTGGAGTTGGCGCTCGCGGTATCGTTGCTGCTGCTTGCTTTGTTTGCAGACGCGCTTTGATTGGCTGCTGCAGACTTCACATTGCTTGCTGTGTTTGCTGCACTCGATGACGAAGCGTCCGTTGTAGCTGAGCTCTTATTTCCACTATTGGCAGCAGACGACATGTTTGCAGAAGAAGCGCTCTTGCTGGCGCTTTCGCTCTCAGCGGCATTCTTGCTGGAGGTTGTGCTGTAAGTGGAGCTGTGAGTATCGGCATTGCTCTCTGTGTAAGATTTGTTGTCGGTCTTGGTGTGGTTATAAGATGCATTGATCGTCGACGAACTCGTGCTGCTCTTGGTGACATCAGAAGACTTGGTGTCTTCGTATTGACTGTTCTGGCCACGTTTGTAGCCGGAGAGCGTTGCTCCTGTCGTCTCGGACTGGTCAACGGAGTTGCCTTGGTTGACGGTCGCGCCGGAGTTCGGAGCATCGGTGGTGAGACTGCCATCATAGACGTTGACGCCGTCGGCAACAGAGCTGCCCGAAGCGCTTACCACGTTGACGCCCTTGGCGCCGTTCAGCGCGCTGCCCGAGAGGCTGACGCTGCTGCTGTCCGTGGTGGTGACAGAGGAGTTGTTGGCTGCAATTGCTCCTGCGCTGCCAGAAGAGGTGTCAGTCTGGCCAGCAGTGACGTTATCCATCTGGCTGTCACTGATGGCCTGCGGAGCTTTGTTGTTGGTCTGAGGTTTTGCCTGGCCGTATGCTGCGCCGGCAGTAAAGACTGAAGCGGTGATCAAGGTACAGATAAGCTTATTCATTGCTGCCTCCATGGGCATGTTGAGAACGAACACGACCGTGCACGCAGCAAAGACGAACTGCGCGCGAGCCAGTTTGACGCAAGTCCGCGATGCTCCTCGCGATGGAAGAGCCGGCAAACTGCGCACTGATAGACGTGAGGCCAATGGGGCTGAGTAAAGGCAGTAAGCGGGATTCAAGACATCATGCGCGGATGGATCGATTCAATCGCGCTATTCAACCCAATTCGTACGTAGCCTCGTAATTGCACTTATGTACCGGGGCCTGAGCTGCGCTACGCGCAGCAGATTCACGGGGAATAGAGCCTTGGCAACGCTATAACCGCGGCTTGGGTTACAAATTCAATGTGGGCCGGGCCAACGAGCGGCGCGCCTATTAGTGCAATTGTGCTTCCAATCCTTTTTGTATGATTTATCAAGGGATTCGCATTTTTGCGAAGAGATATGTTGCATGGCTTTGCAGTTTTTACGAGAAGACTTTTTGCCTTTGCAGACGTTTTCTCGCAGATTTTTCGTGTTTTATGACAAGAAGGCGGCTAACAATTCGTAGAATGCTTGTGCAATAGCGAAAGCTTGGCAAAGGTCATAGACTAACCAAGGGGGGAAAGTTGTGCGCATCGAAACGCCAATCGGGATAGCAGACGAATTATGAGCAAAACTGAAGTTTCGCTTGCGAAGCGACGGCTCTTTCTCCATGATTCGCTGACGTTTTTGATCCTGATCCTTGTGACGGCTGTACTTTTTCTGTTCACACTCTTCATGTTCCGGTCATTCACCACGCATCGAGAGGATCTGGCAGTGCGTTGGTCAGGCCGGGGCAAGGCGGCGCTCGATGCAGGCAAGCCTGAGCAGGCGATGGTCGCTCTTAGAACGGCACTCTCCTACGCTCCCGGCACGCGTTCGTACGAGTTGCTGCTCGCGCAAGCGTTGGCCAATGCTGGACATACAGAGGAAGCATCCAACTACTTCATGAATTTGTGGGTGACGCAGCCGGGAGACGGCTTTATTAATCTGGAGCTGGCGCGGCTCTCGGCCACAAAGAATGATCCGAAAGATGCCATCAAGTATTACAGGGCATCCATTTATGGCACATGGGAAGGCGATGGCGTCGTGCGCAGGCGCGAGGTTCGACTGGAGCTGGCGCGTTATCTGATTGCGCAGAAGGACTTCAACGCTGCCCGCATCGAGTTGTTGATCGCTGCGGGCAATTCACCGAGCGATCCAAAGCTCAACATTACGTTGGCCAGCCTGCTGGTGCAGACTGGTGATATTGCCAATGGCTTTAACTACTACAAGAAGGCGCTTCAGGACGATCCAAAGAACCAGACGGCGCTGGAAGGCGCGGGGCGCGCTGCTTATAGTTTGGGCAATTTTGCGATCGCTCATTCCTTGCTCGAGCGCGCAATCGAAGCAAAGGCATCTCCCGAGAAGGAAGAGAACGTGTCGGGGGACCTGGCTGTCATGCTTGCAAACTCGAAGCGGATTCTCGAGCTGAGACCGTCGAGCAAGCTGCGGCCGGTGGAGCGAGTCGACCGCCTGGTTGAGGACGGTGTTATCGCGAAGAAGCGCTTCGATGGTTGCATCGCTCAATTCGATGCGAGCAACGGACTGCCTCCGTTGTTGCAGCAGCTTAAATTGCGATGGACAAGCGGTGATGTCACGATGACCCGTTCGGTGCTTTTGCGGAGTCTCGTGCAACAGGATGCTGCCGAACAATTAATCTTCGATACCGAACTACAGACCAGCCAGTTTTGCGGTGTGGCCACAGGCGATGATGCCTTGCTTCTACTGCTGGCCAAATCTCCGGAGACGGCGGAGCGATAGGGAGCGATGAAACCAGAGAACCTCATGGAGAAAGAGCCCGAGCGAAGAGAGGATTCCGCGTTCTCGCTCGCAGACAAGGCAGCTATTGCCCCTGCTCGTGAAGAGCGGCTCTTTCTGCTGCTTTCTATCTTTATCGGCATCATCTCCGGTCTGCTGGTCGTCTCGTTTCGCATGGCTATCGATTGGCTGCAGGTGCTTCTGCTCGGCTCTGCGCCCAACCCTCACCAGCCAAGGCTTTTCATCGTCCCGGCCGTTATCGGTCTGATTGTTGCGGTGTTGACGCGGTATGTCTTCCCTCAGGTCCGTGGCAGCGGCGTCAACCAGACCAAAGCTGCTCTCTATATCAACAATGGCTATATCTCGTTCCGCACTGTAATCGGCAAGTTTGTGCTTTCGGCGCTTGCCATCGGTGGAGGACACTCTCTTGGGCCCGAAGACCCATCGCTTCAGATCGGCGCTGGAGTCGCGTCGTTGATCAGTCGGCGCGTGGGCATGTCGCGCGAGCGGCTGCGGCTCTTCGCGCCCATCGGCGCTGCGGCTGGTCTTGCTGCCGCTTTCAATGCTCCGATCTCTGCAATCCTGTTCGTTATCGAAGAGGTAATCGGGCAATGGAACGCAGCGGTCCTCGGTTCTATCGTTTTGTCTGCGGTCTCGAGCGTCGTCGTCGCGCGTTCGTTCTGGGGATCGGAGCCGATGTTCCGCATTCCGACGGTGACGTTCAGCTCGCGTGAACTGCTCGCTTACACGGTGCTTGGTGTTTTTGGCGGCATTGCAGCGTTGATCTTTTCCAAGGCGCTTGGTTATCTCAGGCCGCGTCTGCGCAGGCAATCGGCATGGAAGCAGATGTTGCAGCCCAGTTTGGCGGGTTTGCTGGTGGGTGGAATCGGCTATTTTGGTCTGCCGCAGGTCATGGGTGCAGGGTACGAAGTAATCGATCAGGCGATGCACGCCCAGTTTGCGTGGAAGATGCTGCTCGTTCTTGCCATCTTCAAGATCATTGCGACGACGCTGTCGTTTTCGAGCGGAACGCCCGGCGGAATGTTCGCTCCAACACTATTTATCGGAGCGATGTTGGGAGCGGCCATCGGTTCTTTTGAGAAGCTTTATTTTCCGCACCTGCATCTCACCGGCTCGCTTGCATCGTATGCCCTGGTTGGCATGGGCGTACTTTTTGCGGCCTTTCTGCGCGCGCCTCTCACCTCGGTATTTATGGTGCTGGAGGTTAGCGGAAACTACTCGATCATCGTTCCGGTGATTCTGGCCAACACGATCGCCTATGTTATCTCGCGCAGCTTCCAGCCTGTTCCTGTCTTTGAAATGCTGACCCATCAGGATGGGTTGTACCTGCCGTCGATGGAGGAACAGCGCGAAGAGAACGAGTTGCATATCGAGGATGCGATGCAGCCGGTTGTTGCGCCCATTCTGCAGGGCTCGGAGATGATTGCCGATGCGGCGAAATCCATGGCGCAGTACAGCGGAATGGAAGATTCCTCGGCTGTACTCGTTCAATGCAGGGAAGGACTCTGGTATGCCGCGAGGTATGAGGAGCTGCAAGGTATATTCGCAAAAGCCGGCGAAGATCCGATGACTACGCTTGAAATGAGTTTGGGAACGGAGCGGACTCCCATCTTATTTCCTGACCTTCCGTTATCGAGTACTTTGCCGCATTTCAAACGGTGGCCGCTGTTGCCAATTACGAACCGCGCGATGCGTGGAGCGTTGGAAGGAACAGTCTCCATGTCTGATGTGCTGAAGCGATATCAGGTGCGATAGGTAAGGAAACCTCAGGAAGAGGCCTTCGCTTACACGATGATGAGTTCAATCCCGGCGCTTCGGAGTGAGTCTGCGTCCGCCTCAGAGATCTGATCGTCGGTAATGACGGTGTGGACGGCTGTCGGGGGAACGATCAACGCCATGCTGGAGCGGTCGAACTTTGTGGAATCGCACACCGCCACAACCTTGCGAGACGCCTTGACCATGGCCCGATTGACTCGGGATTCCAGAACATTGGGCGTGGTGATGCCGATCTTCGGGTCGAACCCATCGACCGCTAGAAAGAGAATGTCGGCGCGTATCTGCATCAACATATCTTCCGCCATGGGGCCAACCAGAGAGAACGAGTTTTTGCGCAGCGTTCCTCCGGTGAGAATGATTTCGAAGTTGGTATCGCTTAGTTCTGCCGCTATATTCACGGCATTGGTGACAATAGTCAGGTTCGAGAACTCGCGGAGCGAGCGGGCAATGGTTGTAACCGTAGTACCTGAATCGAGAAGGATGCACTGCCCGTTTTTCACCATCTTGACGGCGGCCGCAGCGATGCGTTGTTTTTCTTTGATCTGGTGGTGTTCCTTCTCCTTCAAGGAAGGGTCGGTCATGGTGCTGCCCTGGGGAGAAAGTGCTCCGCCGTGGGTTCGCTGGGCCAGGCCATGAGACTCAAGATGGTCGAGGTCCTTCCGAATGGTGATCGGCGAGATGCCGAGAGACTCCGACAACTCGGATACCAGAACTCGCCCGTCGCGATGGATGAGCGACAGGATGTGCTGCCGGCGCTCACCGATCAACATCTTGTTGGTGTCATTGCTGGAGTCCGATTGCGTGTCGTGTGCCCGGTTTTTTGTCTTCATGTTTAGAGTCTTCATCTCGAATGCCCATGTACCTTCCTGAGCGTTTGATTCTTCGCAGTGACTTCAACGAACTGCAGAGATTCCAGCAGATAGCAGTCATTGCCTTTGATCGATTCTAGGTTGATCGATTCAAAGACTTTCCTTTTATATCAGAACAGATTTTGGTCCAGCGACACGGAAGTCGTCGCTGGAAGTTAGCTCAGCGCAAGTTATTTGGATGCAATGGCGACTAGGCCGAAGGTAACGGTTTTCCTTGCTTTCCTTTTGCTTCAAAGTACCCTTCAATTTCTTCCAAGGTCTTTCCTTTTGTCTCAGGCAGGAAGATGGCGACGGTCAGAATATAGATGATCGTAAAGCCGGCAAAGACAAAGAACATTGTTGAATATCCGTATTTGCTGACAAAGGGAAGGAAGATACCGGCAAGAATTGTTGAGACGAGCTGGTTAATCACAAGGGCGATGCTCATGCCGTTGGAGCGGATGCGGGTCGGCATCAGCTCGGTAAGTGCAAGCCAGACACATACGCCGGGTCCCACGGCATAAAAGCCCATAAAGAGATAAAGCCCCAATGCAACGAGCCAGCCATGCTGCTTTTGGGGAACATCGCTGATAAGGGCATGGTCGATCTTTAGCGGTGCTGAACGTGCGGTGTCGAGATCGGCAAAGGGATTTTTGAGGAACGCGTCGAATTTGTTCAGCGGGAGACAATCGCCGCGGGAGACTGTCAGCGGAGCCGTTTCGTCGTCGGAGCGGACAAAGTTTGTCGCAGCAGTGAAGTCGCCGCAGGAGTACACCACGACCAGAGAGACGCGATGGCTGTCCAATGCCCGGTTTGGTTGAGCGCCGACGGAGAGAAGTTGCTGCGCCACGTCAGGCGTGAACTTTAAGGATAGCGTCTGGTCGGGCTGGATCATCGCCTGAACGGCGCTGCTGCGGTCCACGCTGACCTTTTCCGACCGCAGAAAGAGGAGACCGACGCTGGTGAGCGAGAAGATGATGCCTGCCGTTCCGATGATGAAGAGGATCTTCCGCCCCACCTTATCGACGAGCGACATGCCGATCATCGTCATGATGAAGTTGACGATGGTAAAGATCACATAACCCCAGTGAGCCGAAAGGTCGGAGAGGCCGCTCTGGAGCAGGATGCCGGTGTTGTATCCAATGATGGAGTTGACGCCGGTTGCCGTATTGCAGAAGAGAATGACGCAGGCCAGCAGGAAGGGAACGACATATCTCCGCTGTAGCAACGAGCCAGCCGCCTTTCTCCCGCCGACGGACTGCGTGTCTGGAGCGGCAATTGCGCGCATCTCCTCCATCTCTATATTGGCCTGCTCCTCTGAGCGCGAACGCAGCAGCGCCGCCTTCGCAGCTTCATACTTGCCTTGGCGGAAGAGCCAACGAGGAGATTCCGACACGAAGATGCTGCCCAGAACAAAAAGGACGCCGGGAGGGAGCGAGAGCCAGAAGATGCGTCGCCAGGCCTGGTCTTTGAAGGCAAACAGGGCAGCGGCACTCGATGCCCGCGCCACTGCTTCGACGCGGTAGCTATAGTAGATGCCGATCAGTGCAGCCGCCACGATTCCCAGCGTAAGCAGCCATTGAAAGACACCCGTTCCTTTGCCGCGATTTGAGGCAGAGAGGCATTCGGCAAGATACAGAGGAACAACGATGCCGATTAGCCCACCGCTGATGCCTTGCAGTAGACGCCCAAAAAACAACGGACCGTAGCCATGCGAGAGCGCGATGATCGGGATGCTGAGTACAAACGCTATCCCGCTCAAGATCATCAGGGGACGACGTCCCATCCAGTCGGCGAGAATCCCGGCGAACAGGGTTGAGAAGACACTTCCCAGCAACACTGCCGCTACGATGATCGAGAGCTGCCCGGCGTTGAGCCCGGAGGTGGCCTCGAGATAAGGTAAAGCTCCCCCAATGATGCCTACATCCACTCCATAGAGAAGGCCTCCAAGGCCGGCAACCATGAGTAGAAATCGGCCATAACCTGCATGTGCGTCGGGGGCCGAGGGGGAATCGCTTTTGCTGGGAATGTAATTCGGCATGAACTCTCCAAAAGCTGTGTGCCTAACCTTTAACTATCGATCATGTCATGAGCGGGCAATCTTCCTTCTATGTTTTGCAGGCTCACCGTATTCATAGGAGAGAGTGCGCAGAAGATGAAGCCATCATCATTGGTTTCGGCATGAGATGTCTATTTCTTTATATTATGTTTTATGTGCTATTGTTGCGAGGCTGAACTGGCTGGATACGTCGCGTGGAACAGCTCTTCGGAAGTTACGTAGGACTGGCGAAAGGGTTGAACTCCGACGAATCGCTCAATCTGATCCGAGTCATTACCTTCTGAGACACCACCGGGTTTCGACTGCGTGTGGTGCTTACCAAAAATAGGACGCTTCGATCTTCGGTGTGCCGGGCTCGCCGTCGATGATCTGCGTGCTCAGGACGACTTCGAGATTTTTCTTGTTGCCGGCAGCTTGGGCTGCGTGTTCGAGTAGTGCCAGATCTTCGGGACTGGTTAGGAACTCTCCGGCTGCGATGGTCCCTCCTCGTCCAACCCCGGCTGCGATGATGGCGATGCGCCCGGTGTTGGTGTCGGTGAAGCGTGCCACGATGGCGTAATCGCGGTAGTTATTGGTGGCCATTTGTTGCGTGCGGCTCACGACCCAGCTTGCCTGTGTCGGGGAGTGGCTGTCGACGATGCGGAACTCTGTCATGTCGGTGTTATTAGCAAAGTGGTAACGCAGAGGTTTCGTCAGCCGGAGGGTCCATGCGTTATCGAAGGCCCCGATGAAGACTGTGGGGCCACTCTGCAGGTCGAGGAGTGTCGTCGCGCCCTCGCCCTTCAGGCTGTATTTCTTGCCGTTGGATTGGAGGACGCCTGCCATGCGGACGATGGGGTTGAGGTCGTCCATGACAAGAGCGGTAAGGTTATCAGGCAGAATAATCTGGCGCGAAGGGTCGGCAGCATCTCGCAGGGCGATGGCGGAGTATTGGTTCTGATCCGCCACGCAAAATAAGACCGGGTCGCTGCTGCTCAGCACCGGTCCCCAAAAGTAGTCGTAGGCGCTGCGATGAGTGGAGTTCCAAAATAGAACAAGCGCGATGCCCACAACCGCCAGGGCCAGTCCCGAGAAGAACGCCGTCTTCCAGTGCCTGCCATGGTGGTGCACGGGCACTTCGACGGGAAGGGCCTCCTGAGTTGCAATAACTGGAGCTTCCGGGAGGGCAGGCGAGGGAGGCTCGGCGGGGGGTGCTTCTTCTTTTGTGCTGCTGGGCCAGTGGAACTGGGGAATGTAGGAGCCGATGGGAAGCGAGATGCGCAGCTCGTTCTCGTGGCCCGGGTCCTGGTAATACTGTGCGATACGCTTGCGTATCTCGGCGGCCGTCACCCGTACGATCGGATCGGAGGCCGTATCGTAGTCGGCGTTCTTGCCGAAGATCTCTATGCCGAGCGTTCTTTCTTTCAGTAAGTCGGTCTGTTTGGAGATGGTGTGCTTGACGACAAAACGCAAAAAGGAGGGGAAGCGCCGGCTGTGACTGAAGTAGGGGTTCGCCAGCAGACGTTCCATCTGAAGATGGATCGCAGTTTTTTCTTCCTCGCTAAGATCTGCCGGATTACCGGTTGCTGAGTCGACCAACATTCATCTTCTTCCCAAGAATGAAGATTGTAACGTAAATTATCTTGGTTCGTCGCCCGAGAAAAATTCCTCTAAGCTACCGTGAATAAAAGATTTGCGTGGAATTTACCTGATAAGAACAGTGAACTTGCTGCAAAGACCTTATACGCCCGATTGCCAATCCATATAAAGGCTCTCGCTTGAAAATTCCTGATTCCTTCGTTGGTCGGTATTGAGCTTTTCTGCGGTAGCGACTGGGCGAGCGATTCAGTTTTGGAGGCTTTACCTTGAAACGACACAAAGTATATTGGAGCGGGATTTCAATCCTGCTCGTCCTGTTAGTAGGATGCGTTCCCTGGACGCAGGCCCAACTGGCAGTAACTACGGCAACTCTGAGCGGAACAGTGACAGACCCCTCCGGGGCAGTCATCCCTCAGGGGACGGTCAAGCTCAGCAGTCCGACCAACGGCGTGAACCGCTCATTGGTTACCGATGCCAACGGACACTATTCCTTCAGCCAGCTTCCCCCCTCCACCTATAACCTCGATATTCAAGCGAGAGGCTTTAAGGAGTACAAGCAGAACGGAATCGTACTGGATGCTGCCCAGTCGGCGAGCCAGAATGTGGCCCTGACCATAGGGTCCGATACGCAGGAGGTGGTCGTCACCTCGCAGGCATCCCTGCTTAATACGGAGAACGCGAATATCTCGGCCGACATCGACGCCAAGCAGGTAGTCGAGCTGCCTCTCAACCTGCGCAACGTATATGGCCTGGCTACCCTTAACTCTTCGGTTAACAATACCTCAGAAGGACAGATGCTTCTGGGCGGCGGCGGACCCAGCACCGATAATGCCGATCAGGACATCTCCTTTTTGAACTTTGCCGGCGGCTTCTTTGGAACTTCGGCCTACATGCTCGATGGCGTGTGGGACACCGATCCTGAGTGGGGAGCGGTCATCTATGTTCCCTCAGTGGATGCTGTTCAGGAGTTCAAGGTCCAGAACAACTCTTTTACGGCGCAGTATGGATGGAGCACGGGAAATGTCGTCAATGTTGTTTCGAAGTCGGGAACGAATGCATTTCATGGCGATGCCTATGAGTTCTACCGCAATGACGCGCTCGATGCGAATTCCTGGTTCAACAACCATAATGGTCAACCAAGGCTGAACTTCAACCGCAATCAGTATGGCGTTGCTGCCGGTGGTCCACTCTATATTCCGGGGCTCTATCGCCAGCGCGAGAAGACTTTCATCTTTGGTCTCTATGAGCGCCTTACTCTGGCCACACCGACCAATCAAACTTTTTCGGTTCCAACGGCTGACTTCCGCGCCGGACATTTTGCCGCGCTTTTAGGATCACAGGAGACGGACGGCCAAGGCAACCTGGTGTTCGATGCTCTTGGACGTCCTGTCTACAACGGCCAAATTTACGATCCCCATAGTGTACGCGCCATTACCAAGGGGCAGGTTGATCCCAAGACCGGCCGCATTGCTACCTCAACCGGCTATATTCGCGATCCGATTGCGAATAATGACATCACCACGGTTGGTCAGATTGATCCAATTGCAGCTAAATTGATGGGCTACTACCCTACGCCGACGAACTCCAATCTTTCTAATAACTTTTTTGCTTCCGGAACAGCACCTGCTCGCTCCAACGAGTATCTGATTCGTGTAGACCACAATATTAATGACTCGGCCCGGTTGTACTTCCGCTATTCGTACAAGCAGGAGTTCAAAACAGGCACACCGAATTACTGGGGCAACAGCGAGGCCGGCCCCGGCAATGCACGTCCGAACAACCGTTACAACATGGCCGCCGGATACAGTCAGATCTTTTCGCCGACTTTGACGATGAACCTCAGTACAGGCGTAGAGCTCTGGCACGAGACTTCCACGAACCAGTCTCGTGGCTTTAAACCTTCGAGTATTGGCCTTCCGACCTATCTGGATGCGAACAGTCCTGAGTTTCCGATTGTGACGGTTGGCGGCGAGTCGCCACTTGGGCCTACAACGAATGAGACGGTGACGAATCACGGTCCCGTGGGAAGCGTTGCGCTCGATTTCATCAAGACGCATGGGCGGCACACGCTTAACTTTGGAGCCATGTTTGTAGAGCTAGAAGACGATCAGGCAAACTACTTCCAATCGACCCTTGCTTCTGCCGGTACTTTTACGGCCGGTCCCAATCCGAATAATCCTGATCCCAATACGGGTAGCGGAACGGCACAGCTTCTGCTCGGCGTGCTTGATGGTGCCACGACCGGTACGACCTACAACCCTGCTGTGGCTACACACTACTTCGGTGGATATGTTCAGGACGACTGGACGCCGATACCGAAGCTGACTTTGAATCTTGGTATTCGTTACGAGGTTCAGACGGCGCCTACTTATCGCCATAATGTTGCGTCGACCTTCAACCCGACCGCACTGAATCCTATTGGAACTACGATTGGTCAAACACTGCCGGGAGCGCTGCAGTTCCTCTCTGACAGTCAGCGCGGCGTCTATCACAACAACTATGGCAACGTCGCCCCGCGTATCGGGTTCAACTACGAGACGTCCCATAATGTGATTCTCCATGGCGGATATGGGATCTTCTATCCGCCGTCGATCACCTGCTGCTTCCCTGGAGAGAGTGCCGGGTTTGCCAGTCAGACGACTTCACCTGTAACGCTGGATAGTATTACGCCGAACCCTGCTGTTAGTGTGGCGAATCCTTTCCCCAACGGATACGTTCCCATCACAGGCAACTCACGGGGAGAGCTGCAGCAGGTCGGCGATAACGTCAGCAGCTCTTTCATCAGCCGGAAGTCCAGCTATGTGCAGCAGTTCATGGCGGGCTTTCAGTGGGGTTTCACGCCAAACGATTCGCTCGAAGTCAACTATGTCGGCAATCGTGGAACACACATGATGAATGCGAACATTAACCGTAGCCAGCTTGATCCGAAGTATCTCTCCATGGGGGCCGATGCCTTAAATACTTTGGTGCCGAACCCGTTTTATGGAGCGATTGCTGCAGGTACAAGTCCTTGCCAACTGGACCAGCCTAAGATCGTGCAGGCTCATCTTCTGTCTCCGTATCCGCAGTACTGCAACGTGACGGAAAACGGGCCGACGTATGGCTTCTCAAACTACAACGCGCTGCAGGCTTCCTATAACCATCGATTCAGCAAGGGGCTTACGGCGCTGGTCTCTTACACCTACTCCAAGTTCCTCGATAACGTCGAAGGAAACAACTCCTGGTCGTATACCGGCAGCGGCGGACCTGCAAACACCTACAACCTGGCGGCGGAGAAGAGTGTGGACGGCTCCGATACGCCTCACAGCCTTGTGGCGAATTACATCTATCAACTGCCGATTGGGCGTGGTCGCGCTGTTGGCAATCACATGAACCGCGTGGCCGATGCTGTCGTCGGAGGATGGGAGGTCTCGCAAATTGTGACCTTCAAGCAAGGTATCCCTCTCAATGTCAGCGGAGCAAACCAGCCTACCTTTGGTGGAAACCCGAGGCCCGATGTTATCGGCGATCCTCATCTAAGCCATCGCACGATTCATGAGTGGTTCAATACCGCGGCGTTTGCCTATGCTCCCTATGGAACATTTGGCACTGCGCCACGGTTCTTCTCCAACCTCCGCGGGCCTGGCTATCAAAACTGGGATACCGCAATCATGAAGAACTGGCATTTCACCGAGTCGATGCGGTTCCAACTTCGCGGTGAGATGTACAACACCTTCAACCGCCCGCAGTTTTATGCGCCGCAAGGTGGGGGCGAAACCTATACTGGTTGCGATCCCAATGCCGCCGGCAATAACAACTGCTCCTCTACTTTGGGCCAGATCACGAACACCTTCCCTTCGCGAACCGTACAATTCGCAGGAAAGTTTTATTGGTGATCTGTTCTTGAAGTCTTGTCTCACAATCCTGTTTCTGTCGCTGCTGGCCTTGCCCAATCTGGTGCTGGGCCAGCAGAGACAGGATGATGCGCTCGCGTCGCTGCTGGCCTCTGCCCAACATGCCCAGGCGAGTGCTGACTATGCAACGGCTGTCAACGACTATACGCAGGCAGTAAAACTTCGTCCGGATATTCCGGAGCTGTGGGCAAATCTTGGATTGATGCAGCACGAGATGAAGAGGTATGCCGAAGCTGCACGCTCATTTCAGCAGGCTTTAAGGTTAAAGCCATCGCTCTACGTGCCGAATCTTTTTATGGGAATGGACTACATCCGCATGGGGAAGACTCAGGAAGCAGTTCCATATTTGTTGAGAGCGGAGAAGATGAACAGCGCCGATTCTCTGCCACCGCTTACCCTCGGGCGTGCGTACACTACTTTGGATAAATTTCTCCCCGCAGCACATGCATATCAACGAGCAATTAAGCTCGATCCGCAAAAGAGCGAAGCGTGGTTTGGGCTGGGTATCGTTCGCTTGGATCAGGTGGAAGAAGCTGCTCGTCGCATGTCCGGTGAATTTCCGAACTCTTCATTTGCGAAAGCGCTCTATGCGGAGTCGCTTGTAAAGCAGGCTCGCTATAAAGAAGCTGCAACTTCCTATAAGAGTGCGCTTGTCGCAGAGCCTCAGCCGCCCTGCATTCATGCTGAACTGGGTCTTCTCTGGCTTAAACAGGGAGATGCCGGACAAGCAGAGACGGAGTTTAAGGCTGAACAAAAAAAAGGTAATAGCTGTTCTTTAGCGACTCTTGGACAGGCTCGCCTGCAAATGGATAGCGGCTCTGACGAGGATGCATTCAAGCTGCTCGATGATTTATGGAGAAGGGACCGAGGGTTTCTTCAGGCCAATGCTTCGGTGCTTATCGATGGACTGGTGCCGGAGCGCGCTGAAGAGTTTCAGCGGTTTCTCATGCAGAAGCAGGTTGCCGGAGCGATTGGTCCTGATGCATATCAATTGCTGTCCAGTATTCTTCGTGGCCAATCGCAACCTGCAAACGAATCTCTCTCGCGGTTGGGTGCAACAAAGCTTCCGGTACAGGAGAACTATTTGGCTGGCCGCTATGGGCAGTGTGCAGCTCAGTTGCAGGAGAGCCTCGTAACAAAAGATGCGGGCAGGCTTCAGACGCTGTCGGCCTGTGCTTATTTTACTGGCGACTATGAGTTGGCGGCCGATGGCTCGGCATCGCTTGCAGCGGTAGCGCCGCACTCGGCGACAGCATTGTATTGGTCTATTAAAGCCAACGAACGCCTTGCTTTTATTGCCCTCGATAAGTTTCAACAGCTTGAACCGAACTCGGCTAGAAGTCATCTTCTTCTTGGCGACATCTATCGTCAGCGCCAGCGCTTTGACGATGCGCAGGCCGAGTACCGAAAAGCATTGGCTGCTGATCCGAATGATCTTGCTGCACTGCTCGGCTTGGCATCGGCTTATCTAGGTAATGGCAATACTGAGAAGACGATTCAGGTAGCGCAATCGGGGTTGAATCAAGCTCCCAATGACGCTGAGTTGAACCTGGTTATGGGGGAGGCACTTGTGTCGGGCCATCAGTATGCCGATGCTGAGCCATTTTTGTTGAAGTCCCTTGCGGCGAAATCTCAGATGCTTCCCCATGTCCATGCCCTTTTGGGGCAAGTCTATGCAGAGGCTGGTAAAACGCAGCAGGCCATCGAAGAGCTTAAGCTGGGCTTGCCGAGCGATCAAGACGGCAGTCTTCACTATCAACTCGCAAGACTCTATCGCAAAACGGGCGATACGAAAGCTGCTGCTGAGGCCATCGATCAGATGAAAGTTATTCAACAGCAATACAGACAGGGTGCGGTTGTTGCTTTGCAGGACTCTCGCTCTTCAGCACTGGATGATGGGCCATAGCTGAGAGTGTTTACATCAGTCTCTCGACCCGTTCGTAGCAGAACGATAGCCATCGACCGCCTCTCGATCGGCGGAAATCTTACTTCAGGAAGAACCATGCGACGCTCTAACTTTCTTTGCGCCATTATGGCCGCCACCTTTTTCACTCAGGCAGTAACTATCCTTTACGGGCAAACGATTACGCCGTCAGGCCTGTTTCAGTTCAATCATGCAACTGCGTTTTCATCGCTTCCAGATGGAATCGAGATCAGCGATGGTCCTGCGCACGAAGTAATTACAGCGTTGCGCGATGATGTTCTGAGAGTCCGTATGACACGGCAAGGGGCTATGTCTGAAAATGCATCATGGGCAGTTCTCACAGAGGCACGAAAGAGCTCGGTCGCCACTACACCTGATATTAATGCAGAACATTATGGGTTTCGCACACACTCGCTGATTGTTGAAGTCGACAAGAAGAGCTTGTGTCTTACAGTTCGCGATTTAGAAGGAAATATCCTTCAGCAGGATGTGCGCCCGGCACAGTTTGATGGCACAGCGTTTCGAGTGTTCAAGACGATGCCGCTTGATGAGCACTACTTCGGATTAGGTGACAAAACGGGGCCTCTTGATCGGAGAGAGGAAGCATTTGCACTTTGGAATACCGATGCTTACCGCTTTCAGGAATCGACTGATCCTCTTTATAAGAGCATTCCTTTTTTTCTGACCTATAAAGCTGGGGTGACCCTTGGCGTTCTTCTTGATAACACCTGGCGCACAAGCTTTGACTTCGGTAAAGAACTGCCTAATATCTACTCATTTGGGGCAGTAAATGGACCGCTTAATTACTACATCCTTTATGGGCCTTCGCCGAAGCAGGTTGTCGAATCATATGCGTGGCTTACCGGTAAGCCGCCGTTGCCGCCGCGGTGGACGCTTGGATTTCAACAGTCGCGGTACAGCTACGAGTCGCAGGCGCGAGTGATGGAGATAGCGAATCATCTTCGGGCGGATCATATTCCGGCTGATGCGATCTATCTCGATATAGGCTTCCAGGAAAAGAATCGCCCATTCACGGTGGATCAGAAAAGGTTTCCAGACTTTTCGGGAATGATTGCACAGCTCAAGGCGAAAAACTTTCACGTCGTTGCCATCACTGATTTGCACATCGCGAATCTGCCCAACGCAGGTTATGCTCCGTATGATTCAGGCATTGCCGGCGACCACTTTGTCAAAAACCCTGATGGTTCTGTTTACACGGGGGTTGTTTGGCCTGGCCCAAGCGTTTTTCCTGACTTTACCCGGCAGCAGACGCGAGCCTGGTGGGGAACTTTGTATCGTAACTTTCAACATGATGGTATCGAAGGTTTTTGGAATGACATGAATGAGCCTTCCATCTTCGATTCACCGACCAAGACGATGCCTGTCGATGTGATTCATCGTATCGATGAGCCCGGCTTTTTGAAGCGTACAGCTACCCATGCAGAGATCCATGATGTCTATGGCATGGAGAACTCTCGTGCGACGTTCGATGGGCTGCTTGCACTTGCTCCAAATGTACGTCCCTTCGTCCTTACTCGAGCGACCTATGCCGGTGGTCAGCGGTATGCTGCGACCTGGACAGGAGATAACAGCAGCACATGGAATCATCTGCGACTTACAACACCCATGCTCAAGAATCTCGGATTAAGTGGGTTTGCGTTTGCGGGTGCCGATGTGGGTGGCTATGCTGGAACTCCGCCGCCGGATCTACTGACAAAGTGGCTTGAGGTCGCTGCCTTTCAGCCAATCGATCGGGACCACACGGAATCGGGAACCGGCGATCAGGAGCCATGGGTCGGTGGTCCCCAACAGGAAGCGATACGGCGCCGTTTTATTGAAGAGCGGTATCGACTTATGCCCTACCTTTACACCCTTGCAGAAGAGTCGTCGCGCACGGGACTACCTATGGTGCGTCCGCTCTTTCTTGAGTTTCCAGACGCAGCGCCTGATCATCATCCTCTCGATATCGACCTTCCTGCTTCTGGTGAATTTCTTCTCGGGCCTGATTTATTGATAGCTCCTTCTCCATGGCCGGAGCAACTGGACCACTACCTAGCAGAGTTTCCCGCGGAAGACTGGTATGACTATTGGACCGGCAGACAAGTTTTGGAAGATGGTGGGGCTGGGAACGCGGGGCAATCTCCTCTTACTTTGAATCTTCAACCTGAGCTGGCTTCACTGCCCGTATTTGTTCGTGGAGGTGCGATTCTTCCTATGGAGCCGCTGGTGCAAAGCACCAACGAAACACCTCGTGGGCCACTTACATTGCGTGTTTATTATGGTGGCCCCGGCAAGCAGTGTGCCGGCAGCCTCTACACAGATGACGGGAAGACATATGCCTATCGCAAGGGTGAGTTTTTGAGGATGCAGTTTACCTGCAAGGTTGATGACAAGGGATTCCATCTGCATGTCTCTGCTCACGAAGGTTCATATCCGGCTTGGTGGAAGGAGATCAGTGCCGAGGTCTATGGCTGGAGTCCGAAGACGAAGCAGATCAGCCTCAACGGAAGATCTGAAGGGCAGACTGCTTTGAAGTCTTTGCCTCATGGAGTTGATGTCGTCTTTGCGGACGATGGCAAGGGAGACGATCTGCTGATTCGCTAAGAGGTGGGCCTTATATTAAGACCATAGATTCGTTTATGAAATGAAGATCACGGCAGTCGAAAAATATGGACGACAGATACTATTTTTGCGTCTGATTTTGCGACCGCACTTTTTTGGTATGCCGAACGGCCGGCAAGACTTTGTTCCACGGTACAGGAGAGGCCAGGATCATCGATGTATTGGTTGCCACATAAGGCATCATCGAATCGATAACCTCCTCCATGTGGCTTACATCACGCACAGCCACTTGCACCATGAAAGACTCGGCGCCAGTTACGCGGTGGCACTCTAATACCTCGGGCAGGTTTCGTATCAGGGCAGCGAACTTTACGAGCTTGTCACCAGCCACGGTCACTTTGACGAATGCCCTTACAGGAAGTCCGACCTTGCTGGGATCTACAAGCGCTCGATAGCCCATAATCACATGACTGTCTTCCAGTCTGCGGACTCGTTCAATCACCGCTGGCGTTGATAGGCCTACGCGGCGGCCAAGCTCGGCAAAGGGGATGCGCGCGTTCGTTTGAAGCTCCGCCAGAATTTCACAATCGATGTCATCAATGGACGGTGTGTTAAATCCAGTCATAGGCCACCTGTCATGCTCTTTGTGTCTTGTCGCGTGTGCGATTTGATCTTTAGGATATAAGGCGAAATTCTGATTATGCCATTCATTGTGGAATATTTTTCGACAAATACCGCACAATCATCATTCAATCCTCTTGTAGTGAGGGCTATGATCGGGAGGAATCGGTATTGGAGTGCCAAAGAATATTGCGCTGGCACGATAAAAGTATCTGCGCATTCGAATTTAAAGGAGCAAGTCCGTGGCCACAAATGAAAATCGGCGTTCCGTCGGCGATGTAGCAGCACGTCAGTTAGCGAATACAACAAAGACAGTCCCTCAGCTATCTGTAATCACTCCGCGCTGGCTTGTGCAACTGCTCTCGTGGGTGCCGGTAGAGTCCGGTACCTATCGAGTCAATCAGGTAAAAAATGAACTCGATATTGAAGTTGCGTGCGGATCGCGTGATGAGCGGAAGTTGCCTGAAACCTTTGTCGATTATGTGGAGAAGCCTCGTGAATATACGCTGAGTGCCATATCGACGGTGGTGGATGTTCATACCCGCGTCTCCGATCTTTATAGCCATCCTCACGATCAGATTCGTGAGCAGTTGCGTCTGACGGTTGAAAAGGTGAAGGAGCGTCAGGAGAGCGAGCTGATCAATAACGCGGATTATGGCCTTTTGCACAACGTCAAATCGCCATTCAAGCTCAAGGTGCGAAAGGCCGCGCCTACTCCGGACGATCTCGATGAGTTGCTTGCGCTGGTATGGAAGGAGCCGGCTTTTTTCCTGGCACATCCACGTGCGATCGCTGCTTTTGGCCGTGAGTGCACTCGCCGAGGTGTTCCACCGCCTACGACAACCATGTTTGGCTCACCGTTCCTGACGTGGCGCGGGATTCCCCTAGTCCCGACGGACAAGCTGGGTATTGATGCGGCGGGCAAGACGAGCATCCTGTTGATGCGCACGGGCGAGAAGAAGCAGGGTGTCGTCGGTCTGTTCCAGCCGGGGCTGCCGGGAGAACAGACTCCTGGGCTCTCTGTTCGTTTTATGGGCATCGATCGCAACTCGATTGCTTCTTATCTGATCTCTCTTTATTGCTCGGCGGCAGTGCTCACCGAGGACGCGCTAGGAGTGCTCGAAAACGTTGAGGTCGGACACTACTATGAGTACAAGTGAGCAAAACAGAATAGGCGATCTGCGTCCGACTGCGGATATGCCCGCTGCGGAGAGCGGTGCTGCGTTCAGGGAGTTGCCCGACGTCGCTGTATTGACGCAACTGGCGAACGAGTTTTTCCGCGGGCAGGTTCCGCAGGTGTCAGGGCCTGTTGCTGTGCAGCCTTCGCTGGATATGGCACAGGCGGCGCCAGGATTTGAGACTCGACTTCCGCAGTTTGGAGGATCGGCTCCGTCTATGCCATCACCATCAGTCATGGAGAGGCTTCCTGGAAAAGTAGAATCTCCTGCTACGTTGTCCTCTTTGTCGCAAGGGGAGATGGCAGCCTCCGATCCTGCTCTTATAGCTGATGCCGGGTCTATTCCTTCGGAGCCTGGGCTTGCGCTGACCGCTGCACGCGGCAGCTCGCGGGAGGCTCAGTTGTCGCCGTTCTCTCTACCGCTGCCAGCTTTCGATATACCGTTTCCTTCGCTGGGTTCTACCTTTTCTTCTATTCCTCTGTCACCAGTCTTCCCGACACAGGAAGATGCGGCTGCTACTCTCAACTCGCCCGCGTCGCTGTACTTTCTCCAGGATGCAGGTGTTCTCTCCAAACCTGTTTCAGACTCTCGGCTCAACTTGTCTGATGTCCGCATGACAACGCTGCCGGATTTGAAGCTGCCGCGTGAGCAGTTCGATGTTGCTTCGATACGCCGGGACTTCCCGATTCTTCAGGAACGTGTCAATGGTCATCCGTTGATCTGGCTGGATAATGCGGCGACGACGCAAAAGCCTCAAAGTGTGATTGATCGCATCTCTTATTTTTACGAGCATGAAAATTCCAACATTCATCGCGCAGCCCATGAGCTTGCGGCCCGCGCGACGGATGCCTATGAAGATGCTCGTAGCAAGGTTGCTCATTTCCTCAATGCTTCTTCGAGCAAAGAGATTGTCTTTGTCCGCGGCGCAACGGAAGCTATCAATCTGGTAGCGCAGAGCTGGGGACGACGACATATTGGCAAAGACGATGAGATTGTAATCAGCTGGATTGAGCATCACGCCAACATTGTTCCCTGGCAGATGCTAGCCGCTGAGAAGGGTGCGCGTCTGCGGGTGGCTCCAGTAGACGACGATGGACAGATTCTGCTCGATGAGTATGAGAAGCTACTGAATCACAAGACGCGGCTCGTTTCGATAACGCAGGTTTCCAATGCGCTGGGAACGATTACGCCTGCGCATCAGATGGTGCAGATGGCGCATCGATATGGAGCACGGGTTTTAGTGGATGGTGCGCAGGCCGTCTCGCATATGCCGATCGATGTGCAATCACTGGACTGTGATTTTTATGTTTTTTCGGGCCATAAGGTCTTTGCACCGACCGGCATCGGGGTTCTTTACGGCAAGCCGGATGTATTAGCAGAAGCTCCTCCATGGCAAGGAGGGGGAAACATGATCGTCGATGTCACATTTGAGAAGACGATCTACCAACCGCCTCCGTCGCGTTTTGAAGCAGGAACGGGCAATATCGCCGATGCGGTCGGGCTCGGCGCTGCGATCGATTATCTCGATCGCATTGGTATGGCGAATATTGCTCATTATGAGCATGAGCTTTTGATCTATGCCACGAAAGAATTACTGACCGTTCCTGGTTTGCGCCTGATTGGTACTGCGAAAGAAAAGGCCGGTGTTCTCTCATTCGTGCTCGATGGATTCCGCACCGAAGAGGTTGGTGCAGCACTCAATCGTGAAGGCATCGCCGTACGCTCGGGGCATCATTGTGCACAGCCTACGTTACGCCGATTTGGAGTAGAGACAACGGTTCGTCCATCGCTTGCGCTCTACAACAACTTCGATGATATCGATGCGCTTGTTGCGGCTCTGCGGCGCCTCAAGCAGCTTAAGGGGTAGATTTGCCTTCGTGCTTGGCGCGTGATTCTCTGCGACCTCAGTAGATGAGTTTTAGAGAAAACTGAATTTGGCGCGAGTTACCGGCAGTTTTGCTGATGACGCCAAAGCCTGAACCTTCAAGGGTGTTTGCGGGAAGTCCCATGGTCACGATGTTGAAGAGGTTGAAGAACTCCGAACGAAACTGTACGTTGACCAGTTCGGAGCCGCTCTTTCGCTTGCCGAAGGGTGTGTCTTTGATTAGGGCAAAATCGTAGTTATAAAAGGCCGGTCCGCGAAAGGTGTTTCTGCCCAGAGTGCCAAATCGCCCTTTGTTTGGCCCGGTGCCGTTGGGTAGATTGATTGGGATAGAGAAGTAAGAAGCATTGTTTGCTCCTTTTCCAAAGTAATCTTCCCTGATGTTCCTTGATGTAGAAAGATGCGGCTTTGCGATCTGATCAGGACGGTCGGCGCCATTTGAGCCAGCGCCGGTTTGCTGAACTCCTGAGTAGACGGTAAACGGTGAGCCGCTTGTGATAGTCGAGATGCCAAGGACCTGCCACCCTGTCGTCATTTTGCGGTTAGCTCCAGTAAGAAAGCCCAGGTTCTCGATGTGAAGGTCTTGGACTGCGCTTACCGTGAATGCCTGTCCGATATCGAATGTTGCCGGTCCCTTTTCAGGATGGGTATCGAAGGGGTTTTGTGGATAGGTCTGGGCTACTGCGCCCGTCGCTCCCAGTCCGCCTGAGACGGAGCTCGTATCGTCGAGTGCCTTACCCCAGGTATAGCTGGCCTGAAGGCTAGGACCGCTATGGCCTGCATTGCCTGTGAGCGAGGCTTGCAGTGCGTGGTAGGTGGAGTGTGCTGTTGCGGTGATGATGCTTTCGAGGCCAAAGCCGCCGATCACGTTGCCTGACGAGTCAAACTGCGTATAGCGAGCAAATTCAGGATCTGCTCCGGGGTAGGCGTTCGGAAAACTTGTACGTGGCAACTTTACACCCGCAGTCCCGACATAGTTCACATCTGCTGTCAGGCCTCCCAGGGGTTTTTCAAAACCAGCGGTCCAGGTATAGAGCGCGCCATTCCCAAAAGATCGGTCGATGCCGCTAAGACCGAGGGGGCTGATGACGTGGCTTGGCGTGAGGGCTGCAACATCTCTCTGGTATCGGTTAATGTCCATGACAGTATTGGGAGCTACATCTTTTGTATTGCCGCTTGCGAAGATATCTACACCGGTGGGTGTGTAGGCTCGCGGTAGCTGCGACGGCGAGATAGTGAAGCCAAATGGAACCGGAGCTCCTTTGGCTGCCGTTAACCTGGGATAGACGGCAAACGGTGTAGATCCCGTAAGGAAGTTATCCTGCCAGATGTTCGGCGGTATGACTGTCACTGCGCCGCCGGCATGAAACTGCAGTTGTCGTGAAGCGCGCCATGTAAGCTGCAACCGAGGCCCCCAGCCATTGAGGTTTTCCTTGTAGCCCGGCTGCGGATTGATGACGTATTCCTGTGTATCGCTTGTATTGAGAAATCCTGCAGTTCGCTTTGCGCGCTCTGAGATGGGCGTATAGATCTCCCACCGAACGCCATAGTCCAAAATAAAGCGGTCGCTCAGCTTCCAGCTATCCTGGGCATAGATAGCTCCCGCGCTTCGATTGATCGCTGCTGCTCCAATATGTTCTCCGTTAGAAAAATAACTTGGTGCGACAGCAACGGTATAGACAAAGGGGCTGCCTGAGAGCAGGCCTGTCAGGGTATCTGGCAGTGGATCTCCGGCGTGGATATCGTGGGTTCCACTTAACGACGGTATATTGGATCTTGCATACGCAGTGCCGCCGCCGAAGTCGTATTCTCCATTCGGGCTGGTGCCGAAATATGTTGTATCCCGGTTCAAGCGAACTTCGCCGCCAAACTTAAAAGTATGCCGGGCTATGGTTATCACGAAGTTCTGTTGTGCCTGGAATAAATTGCCAAATGCAGTCATTACCGATCCAGCCGCTGAGTTGAAGGCTTCGTAAGAGCCGTCGCTGAACTTCAGTGCCGGATCTGTTCTATTTGGCGTGGGGAAAGATGGCGTGCTGCGCGTAATGCTCAGAGATGATTCGCTTGTAAAGTGCGGCGATATGGTGCGGGTAAAGTTGACGACCACATTGCGCTGTCGGTCGACGTATTGGATTCCAAAGGAAGGATCAATTGCGGTTTGGTCAGGATTGGTCGTGGGGCCCGTTAGATTATTGAAGTTGAAGCGAGCCATGAGATGGTTCTTTGCGGAGAGATTGTCATCAAGTCGAATAGAGAACTGATTCGCATTGGTGACGACCTTCGATGAAGTCGCATAGGTATGCGCTCCATAAGAGCCGGTTGGAAGATTGGGTAGCGGATATCGTGCCAGGACCTTGGCGATTTCGGGATCTATGGGAACAACTAACGTATCGCCGGGATAGGCTGTTGTGTCCATTCCCAGGCGCTCTTCTGCTGTTGGCACGGGGAAGACCTGTGTGGTCCCGAGGACCTGGCGAAAGCCCTGATACTGGCCGAAGTAATACATCTTGCCCTGGCCGTTATAAATGCCGGGTATTTTTACAGGACCGCCGTTTGTAAATCCGAATTCATTTCGGCGAAATGGCGGAATTCGTTCTGGATGTTCGGCCGATGCATGATCAAAGTAGTTGCGGGCATCGAATGCAGAGTTTCTGACAAACTCAAATACCGAGCCATGAAATCCGCCGCTTCCTGAGCGAGTGACAATATTGGTGAAGCCTGCTGCGCCTCGGCCGATCTCAGCAGGCATCCAGCCGGAACTTGAGCGAATCTCTTGCACCGCGTCTACGTTGAAGTTAGAGAAGGTGGAGCCGCCCATCTCAGGGTCACTGATATCTGCTCCATCCATTGCGAAGACAGCCTCGACGCCGCGTTGGCCGTTGATGGCAAACTGTTGCGTAAAGTTGGTCGCTCCGTTTGTATCTGTCATCGTACCGGCAGCCAATAGCAACAACTGGCTGAAATCACGCTTGTTCAGGGGCAGTTCGCTCACCGCCTGACTTGAGAGTGCTTCGCCGCCGGTGCCAGTATGCTGTTCGTTCAACATGGCCACGGAGAGGCTTTGCTGGTCTGAAAGCGTGATGGTAACCGTCAAGGTCGGATCCGATATGTTGATTGGCTGAGTATCTCGAATCGTGTGGTGGTTAACCTCAACGGAGAGCTGATACGAGCCTGCGAGAACTCCTTCCAGGTGGAAGTGCCCATCACTGCCAGTCGTGGCGCTTATGTTCCTGTTCATCCCCCTTAGATGGACGGATGCTCCTTGTATTGCTATGCCGGAAGCGTTATGCAATACTCCGCGCCAGGTGATGGGCGCGTTATTTTGAGCTAGCGCTCTTGTCGCCGTTAAAAGAATGACAGTGAGTGTCAACGCCATCCCTATAGAGATCCATCGAGCCAGTGCTTGCGTGATGAGGCTTTTCTCATTTGTATGTTGAGTGAAGGTTTTCGGCATCCTATTCCCGGCGAGAATCTAGTCGATCTATATTACTGATCACTCGCAGTCTGTAGCTAGCCATATGTTCCTGCTGTGAATAGGCAGGCTCATGCTTGCGACCGATTGTGTTTCGATAACTGCCTTCCTGTTCCGCGAAACTTACGGGGGCCTTACAATAGGATTGCTTTGCGACAGGTAGGTAATCACTGCGCTTGATGCATAGATCGCCAATCTGCACCTATTTCTTCCTAACCGCCATTTGTGATTTCTGCCATGTTAGATTTCTACGAGTTACGCTCCCAACAAACTGAGGCCCGTGGAGGGCTCTTCAGAGTGGTCTCTGTTGTTATAGCCTTGATGATGTTGATGCTTTCAGCAGCGAGCGCACAGCAAGCGAATCCAGTGTTCTCCGGTGATGAGACGATACATGGCATTGTTCTTGGCGTCGATGGAAAGCCGGTGAGCGACGCTGACGTTCTTCTGAGCAGGAAGAGCGCCCCGAGAAGTTTAGAGATGAGGACCAAGGCAGATGGTGCCTTCGTGTTTTCATCTATACCGTCCGGCAGTTATCAGATTGCGGCAACGAAGGCAGGATTACAAAGTCAGGTCGTCGCGATCCTTGTATCGCCCAAGAAAAATACCGAAGAGATAAGACTTGTACTTCAGGAGCCGGGACTCGCTTCAAGTTATGGAGCATCGGCGCAGTCCGAAACGCAAACCATGGAGTTTACCGATAAGCCGAACTTTACCGTTGCGGGCGTTACCGATTGGACTGCTGTTGGAGGACATGGATCGGATTCGATCCTGCGAACCAGCGAATCACTCGCCAAGGATACAGTCACCCTTAAGCCAGAAGATACGGATCATGCCACGGAGGGCGAAGCTTTGGGCCCCAGGGGAAAGATGGAGTCTGAGGGTAAATTGCGTGCAGCATTGGCCAGCTCTCCCAATAGCTTTGCTGCAAACCATGCGTTGGGAGAGTTTTATCTCAGAAGCAAGCGATATCAAGAGGCTATTCCCTTGCTAGAGAAGGCATATCGGATTGATTCGGCCAATGTGGGAAATCAATTCTCTCTCGGGTTAGCGTATGAACAGAGCGAAGAACCTTCGACAGCGCGCCAACACATCCATGAACTATTAGTGGATCATCAAAACTCCGGACTGTATCAGTTGATGGGAGAGCTGGATGAAAAGCTGGGAGATCCTCTGTCGGCTGTTGATGAATATGAGAAGGCAGTAAAGCTTGACCCCAGCGAACAGAATTACTTTGATTGGGGTTCCGAGTTATTGCTGCATCGTGCTGTTTGGCAAGCACAGGAGGTCTTTCGTAAAGGAGCAGAGGCCTATCCCAAATCTGCCAGGATGCAGACCGCAATAGGCACTGCGCTCTTTGCCGGCGCACGTTATGATGAGGCCGCTGGTCATCTTTGCCGTGCTGCCGATTTGAATCCAGGTGACCCTAATCCCTACTTGTTCATGGGGAAGATCCAGATGGCAGCGCCAAATCCATTGCCCTGCATCGAGCCAAAGTTGGCATACTTTGTGCAGCAGGAGCCTACAAACTCGGTCGCAAATTATCTCTATGCAATGTCTATCCTGAAGCATCAGGAGGCATCTCCGAACAAACAAGCGGTGCAACAGGCTTCGTCGTTATTGGAGAAGGCTGTAGCGATTGATCCGAAGTGTGGTGAAGCTTACCTGCAGCTCGGAATCCTCTCTGCATCGCAACGATCTTTTGATAAGGCGATTGATTTTTACAAAAAAGCAATTGAAGCGAATCCTCAACTGGCTGATGCTCACTATCGTTTGGCAATGGCCTACGATCGTACAGGCCAGTCGTCAAAGGCTCAGCAGGAGTTGCAGCTTCATGACCAGCTCAAGCGAGAACAGGCCGAAGCTGTTGAGCAGCAGCGAAGAGAGGTCAAACAATTCCTGATCGTCAAATCAGGAGATTCGGTAGGACCAGCAATGAAGTAAAGCTTCTACGATTCCAGCTGTTGTTCAAAGCAATGTCATGATGCTTTAGGGGTAAAGGAGGTGATGATTCCATCGCCTTCGCGAATAGTGATAATTTGGTTCGCTTTGACCTTTGTGAATCGCTCTATCTTCTGTGTCGTCGGCCACTTTACCTCGATAAGATCAACGGTATCTACCTTGCCGATGCCGAAGTGAAGACGCAGGTCGCTTTGTGACATTACGCTGGTGCCGCTATGCACTTCATCCATTTGTGCGTGCTTGCCGGTGATCACCCTGACGCGGGCGCCTATCGCGGTTCGATTGCACTTGGTCCCCACGAGCTTGATCTTGATCCAGTTCTGCTTGTTGCCTCCATCATTCCGCAGAAGCGATGGGAGATCGTTTAGATTGAGCACAAGTGCATCCATGTTGCCGTTATTGTTGTAGTCTCCAAATGCGGCACCGCGGCTCGAAAAGCGCTCGCTGATTCCGGGGCCCATCTCTGCGGAGACATCCTTAAATGTCCCATTTCCAAGGTTCTTATAAACGAGCCGTGGATTCTTAAATGGTTCGCCCAGGTTGTAATGATCAACCTCCGGGTAGACGTGTCCGTTGACCTGAAGGATGTCTTGCCAACCGTCATTGTCGTAGTCGATGAAGCCACAGCCCCAGGCGACATAGCGATTGTTGACCCCGATTCCTGAAGGTGAGGTTACATCGGTGAACGTGCCGTCGCCGTTATTGTGATAGAGATTGCAGGTATCGTCGACGAAGTTTGTCTTGAAGATATCGAACCAGCCATCGCAGTCATAGTCGGCTACGGCAACGCCCATCCCGGCCTGCTCGTGTCCGTCGTTGTTATAGGCACAGCCAGCCATTACTGCGACATCGGTGAATGTGCCGTCGTGATTATTTTTAAATAAAATGCTGGCTTCCGAGTCCACCGCAATGTAGATGTCCGGCCACCCATCGTTATCGAAGTCGTAGGATACGGGCGTAATCGAATAGCGTGGGCCGGGCTTGAGGATTCCGGATTTCTCGGAGACATCGGTAAAGGTTCCGTCACCGTTATTGTGATAGAGGATATTCGTGTCACCGGGAAGCCCGCGCGGCCCGCAAAGGATGGGGACACCCTTCCATTGGCAGTAGTGAGTTGCACTGGCAGATGGGATGTTGTCCAGGTCGATCTTGATGTAGTTGCAGACGAATAAATCGAGATGGCCGTCACGGTCATAATCGAGAAACGTGCAGCCAGCGCCCCAGCGTCCTTTTTCCTGATAGAGGCCGGCCTTTCGAGTCACATCGGTAAAGGTGCCGTTGCCGTTATTGTGAAAGAGCATGTTGTGGCCAAGGAAGCAGCAAAAGAGGTCATCCCAGCCATCGTTGTCGTAGTCGCCTACGCAAACGCCTGTCTGCCAGCCTGTAATGCCCAGCCCTGATTTCTCGGTTACATCAGTGAACGTGCCGTCGCGATTATTCTTAAAGAGATGCGAAGTGGGCGCTTTACCAGCGGGCCAGGTTGTATCGAGACGATTGCCGTTCGTCAGGTAGATGTCCAGCCATCCGTCGTTGTCGTAGTCAAAAAATGCGAGACCGCTGCCCTTCGTCTCAATAATCGAACGCTTATGGTCGATGCCGCCCCATACATTGGGAACGTTAAGCCCGGCTTGCTGAGCTACATCCACAAATTGGACGTCGGATGCTTTTGGATCTAACGCAGCCGCTTCTACGGTCAAAGAATGCTTCCATTTCCAAAGAGGAGTGGTCAGTGCATCCGTCAATGCGCCACCAAGTAAAAAGAGGGAAGATCCGATAAAGCGCCGTCGCGGAGAGATCATAGATGGGTGCAATTATAGCGATAGTTTTCTGATCGACAGAAGGCAGACCGGTGATGGATAAAAGCCTTTTCGATCAAAGTAAGAACTCACTTGCAATGGCTATCGCAATATCTCCAAAGCCTGCTTTGCTTCTGCGTTCAGTGGCTGTGCGAGCAGTAGCTCCTGCAGGACCTGCTTTGCCTTTTCCTTTTGAGCTTCCATTGCATAAAGGCGCGCAAGGTTGAGATATGCCTGTTCATTGCCAGGGGCCATCCGTATCCCAGTTTTGAACTGCTCCTCTGCTTTTTCATAATCTTTCAATCGCACAAAGATGATGCCAAGGTTGTTTAAGGCTTCAGGATATGCGGGGCGAAACGAAAGCGCCTTTTGCAAATAAATAGCAGCCGCCGGAAGCTGGTTCTGCTGCGCATAAACCATGCCAAGACTGTAGTTGCCTTCAGGATCATCAGGCTGGATTCTCAGCGCATGAGTCAGGGATTCCTCTGCTTTTCCGAAGTTCCTCTGGCGCCGGTAAACATTTCCGAGATTCAGCAGTGCAATTTCGTAGTCTGGTCTTAGCTGCAACGCCTGCTCAAAGTTTGCGATGGCATCTTCGGAGTGTCCTTCCTGAGCATTGATCATTCCCAGGTTGCTCCACGCCTCTGGATAGTTCGGGCGCAGCTTGAGGGCTTTTTCGAGATAGCTACGCGCTTGTTGAAGATCGTTTCTGCGCAGATTGAGAGTGCCGAGGTTGTAATATCCTTCAGAATTATCAGGTTTAGAGGCGATTACTTGCTGGAAAGACTCTGCTGCCTGGTCAAGATATCCATGCTGGAATAGTGCAACTCCATAGGTGAAATCATTGCGTTGAAATGATCCCTGAAAGAGCTCGCCCTTCAAAGGAATAGCGCGAGAGGTTCGCTCGGCAGCATTAGTCGGTGCGGTTCTTGCATCTTCGAGCACGTGCTCGGGATCGATTGCGCCCTGGTAGATCTTGACGATCATGCCCTTTGCGTCCAATAGGAAGGACGTCGGAATTGCAAGATCTCTGCGACGATCGAAGAGGTAGCGATAGATGATGTTGTAGATGCACCCCACCTCTTCTGTCGCAAAGAGAACAGGGAAGGAAAGTTTCTCCATTGTTGCGATTGATCGCGCGGATGGGACGTCAGCAGCCTCGTCAATATTGATGGCGACAATCTCCATGCGGTTTGCTGCAAACTTCGATCGGTGCTGCTGAAGAGATCGCAGCTGCTCGCGACAGAGCAGAGATGTTGTCGCCCAGAAGTTGAGAAGCACGAAATTACCTTGTAGCTGTCGCAGCTCTCTCATGTTCCCGGTCAAGTCCGGCAACGAAAATTCGGGAGCTTTCAATGGAGAGATCAACCAGGTCTCCACTTGAGATGGCAACGTCTCCGGCGGCGAAGGCAATCCCTCTCGCGTATAAGCCTCAGGCGTTGCGGCAAAGGCTTTGGCGCGATATTGTTCTACGCTCTCTTCTATCTCGATGCGGTGGTTTAGAGGCACATTTTCAAACTTCTGAACTATCCCGCTCGGCCAGCGAACCGTTACCTTTAATACTCCCTTTGGCCTTCCAAGCCCAAAGAAGACTTCTTTGGAATGTTGTGCAAGAAATCCTGAGCCTGCCTGCAAGTATTTCGTTTGGGTGATCGTGTCTGTCTCAACCGTAATTGCGGCTCCGATTGCATCACGATTACTCTTATGCCCGCGCAATCGAAATGCAATTGAGTCGCCCAGATCACTCATTGCATTGTGCAGAATCCGCAGTTGAGGAGCATTGCGGTTTTTAAGGATGACCTCCAGCCGGCCATCATGATCGATATCTGCGAGTGCAAAGGAGCGGCTATCTTCGATGAAGTCCAGCCCTGTAACGCCGGAGACTTCGGAGAACGTGCCGTCGCGGTTGTTCGCGAACATCACATTTCTTTCGTAGGCGTTCCAAGAGCTATCTGATCGGATCAATTCATTGATGGCATTCCAGCCATGTTCATAAGCTAATGAAGGCGTAGCGTCGTCGGGTGATTTCGCCACAACCTGTCGCCAGAAGAAACTTGCGATGTCGTTTCGATCTACTGCAGAGATATAGCCGTTGGTGACGTACAAGTCGGAGTAACCATCATGGTCAAAGTCCCAAAAATCTGAGGACCAGGACCATCGGCCCATTGCGACTCCAGCCTGCTGGCCAACGTTGTGAAATGTGCCATCTCCCTGGTTTCGATACAAAGCATTTCCGCGTGCGTGTCGTTGATAGAGAGCGCGAATGCTTTGCGGAGCTTCCTGATGAAATTGCGCTTGCCCTGAAACTCTTTGGCCAGAGGCCTCCCACATGCTTGTGATGTAGATATCCTGTTGCCCATCGTTATTGAAATCGGACCAGCAGGCGCTCATTCCGGCGCCGACATCTTCAATGTGCGACTCTTTGGATGCAACGGTAAAAATCCCATTTCCGTTATTGCGATAGATCTGCGAGCTTCCGAAATCGTTAGCGATGCACAAATCGGGCAGGCCGTTCGAACGCGACTCTCCCCATGCACACGCAAAGCTGTATCGGTTATTGTCTACGTTTAGTCCCGCGGTCTCAGTCTTTTCTACAAATTGCCCATTTCCTTCATTGTGCAAAAGGCAGTTTGGCGGCCCATTGCGTGCATCGTAGTAGGGAACAGGGTAGTGATACTGATCGAGGCCGAAGTAGTACATGTAAGTGCAGAAGTAGATATCGAGACGCCCGTCGCCATCGTAGTCGGCGATTGCAGCATGCGTAAAAGTCCCCTGAGGCGGACTCGCAAACTTGAAGGCATCGCGCTTGAGCGAGAACGTTCCGTTTCCCTGGTTCTGGAAGAGCAGCGGTCCGCTACCGCAAACGACGAGGAGATCTTGAAGCCCTCTGTTGTCAAAGTCTGCGAACAGCGCGCAGGCCGTGTTGTCGAGCGCACCGACTCCGGCTTTCTCGGTCACATCTTCAAAGGTTCCGTCGCCGCGGTTGCGATAAAGCCGATTCGGTAGTCCTGCCGGCTGGCAAATATATAAGTCATCGAAACCGTCGTTGTCGTAATCGCCGGCAGCCACACCATTGTTTCCATAAAGATCGATGCCGCAAGCGCCGTCCAGGATAGTTCGCCAATAGTCGGCTCCGTGAAGCATCTGGTTTTTATAAGACTCAACACCATTCAGAGCTTGCGACGATACATCAAGAAATGCAGCATGGCTCCCGACGCTGAGTATCTCTTCGCCAGCCTCCCACTTTTGGGCGATCCATTCGTTCAATGGGCTGCGCGACCATTCGGTTCGCCATGTCCCAACTCGTTCTTCGCGTTGAGCATCCTTATGGATCGCGACGATGTCGTACCGAATTGACAGTTGAACCGTAAGAGAAGCGGCGGGAGTTACCTCGATCTCATAGATTTCAAATTCGGCAGTCTCGATCTTTGCGACCGGACCAAGCCAGCTTTGAAGCTCCTTAACAAACCGTTCAGGTTGGGAGGGGGCTGCCTCGCTAAACTGTCTCTTCGTTGCGCTGATTCCATATCTCGAGCGCAGTTGGACTTCCTTGATCGGTTGTAGAAGGGAAGTTTGAATAGAGGGTGATAAGAGCTTCGATAAGTTTGGAAGGTTATGAACGGACTCTCGAAGGGATTGACCCCACTGCTGAAGGAGCGAATCGATCTCGAAGGCGTACTTCTCGGTGAGATATTCATCTGAGCCCGGAGCTACCAGGCCAAGAACGTTCGCCAATGGAGACTTTATGGGGTAGTGGGGCTTGAAACGAACGTCGGTAAAAGGGAATTCGGAATGCGGTTTGGAGGGATCAGAGGAGGGAGCCAGAAAAAAGGATGAGCCCCAAAAGGGAGCAGGCCGAAGCAGGAGAGGAGCGAGGCTAGCGCTTTTAAGAAGTGCCCGTCGTGAGAGTAGCGTTTTCGTATTGCTTCGATCTGGCATGATTTTCAGGGAGCGGTGAATAGGAAAGATGCCCGCAGAATATCACCCCGCATTGACTCTTAAAGTGCAACTTCGAGTCTTAGAAATCAAACTTATAACTCTGGATACAGACCCATTTAGATGATTGTGCGAGCGACTCCATCATTTGGTTGATACCGGATCAAATCTTTTTGTTGACATGGGTTTTGATATGTAATATTGTTTGCAATCGCACAACCTGTAACCGTTTACAGCTTAGTCAAAGTTTGGGCCCCGCTTCTCAGTAATGACTAAATGATTAGAAGAAAAGAAACGGACTTAGGAAGACAATGATGAAATTTGAGGACATTAGGATGGCTACTGACCGCAATACACTTAGCTGGCTGAAAAGAAGTGGCTGCATAGCACTCGCGTGCTTTTGCATTTTCTTAGTCTCGACGAATTATGCAGCAGCCCAGGTCGACGAAGGCTCGATTACCGGAACGGTTCAAGATGCTACTGGAGCGGTTGTACCTGACGCTCAGGTTACCCTCTTGAACACGGACCAGGGCATCACCCTCAACGTAAAAACGAATACCGCCGGACAGTACACCTTCTCCCCGGTCAGGATCGGGCACTATGCTGTAACTGTTAGTGCAGCCGGGTTTGCCACGACGACCCAAAAGAATCTGACTGTTAACGTCGCGCAGTCTCTGCAGGTCAACGTTCAGCTCAAGCTAGGTACTGCGGCTGAGACGGTTGAGGTGAATACTGCTCCGCCGCTTCTGCAGACCGATGAGTCTTCGGTCGGCCAGGTGATTACCGAAAAGAGCGTGAACGATCTCCCGCTCAATGGCCGTAACTTTACCTTTCTCGCCCAGCTCGGCGCTGGCGCTCAATCACCCCAGGCTGACACGCGCGGTAATGCGGCCTCCGGTGCCTTTTCCGCCAATGGCCTGCGCCCAGCGCAAAATAACTATTTGCTGGATGGCATTGATAACAATTCCAACGCCGTCGACTTTCTGAACGGCACAAACTTCGCCGTTCTGCCTCCGGTGGATGCAATCTCGGAATTCAAGGTTCAGACGGCAGCTTTCAGCGCTGAGTTGGGTCGTTCTGCTGGTGCCGTTCTCAACGCTACGATCAAGTCCGGTACGAACAGCCTCCATGGAGCTGCATGGGAGTTCTTCCGTAACGATAAACTCGATGCTGCCGACTACTTTGAACGTACTTCCGCGGGTACTCAGAAAGGTGCATTGCGCCAGAACCAGTTCGGCGTCTCTGCTGGCGGCCCTATTATCAAAAATAAGGTTTTCTTCTTTGGGGACTATGAAGGGTTTCGGCGTGTTCAAGGCACTGTCGCGAAAGGGTCAGTGCCAACAGCGAATGAGATCAGCAGCGGTTTCACTAATCTGAGTGATCTTGTCACGTACCAGAATGGAACTCAAAAAGATAGTCTCGGCCGTATCATCCCGCTTGGTACGGTGCTAGACCCAGCGACAACGCGCCTAGTGACGCTTAACACCCCAGATCCTGTAAGTGGAATTACACCTGACGCATCGAATGGAGGGTCAACCGGATATGTTCGCGACCCTTTCGGAACTTGTCCCGCTAGTACACCGACTTTTACGCTCGCTGCTTGTGGCCTGAATCGTCTGCCATCCAGCCGATTAGATCCAGTCGCTCTCAAGTTGTTAACTCTTTATCCTGCTGCTAATGCTGGTAGTGGCATCAGCAGCAACTATGTACGCAGCCCCAACCTGTATGAACATAAGAACTCAATGGATGCCCGCATCGATTACAACCCAAGTTCAAGCGATCAGGTCTTCGGACGATTCAGCTATGTTGATGATCCGCAATTCATTCCCAGTATTTTTCAAGGTATTGCGGATGGCGGCGGATTCCAGCAGGGTATTCAGACAGCCAAATCCAGTCAGTCTGTTGTGGGCTACACTCACGTATTTACACCAAAAACGATCAACGTAGCTCATGTAGGTTTCAATCACCTTCACACAACTCGTTTTGGCCCCGAAGGCGGGACGAATGGCATTCCTGAGCAGTATGGAATTCAGGGCATCCCACAGTTTTCCGAAAACGGCGGCCTTCCTGCCATATCCATTGGTGGTTTGGCAACACTCGGCAGCAATTCCTTCCTGCCGTCTGACGAAGTTAGCCAGACCCTCCAGATTACCGACGACTTCACCAAGATCTGGGGAAATCACAGCTTCAAGATGGGCATTGAATCGCAGCACGTGAAGTTTTCGGTACTTCAGCCGGCGTATTCGCGTGGCACTTTCGACTTCAACGGTCAATACACCGATGTTCCGCAGCAGAATAACGGCGGGACGGGCCTTGCGCAACTCCTGCTTATTCCGACAGCAGCGACTGTCCCGAACGGCGTCGACTATTCGGGTGGTTCCGACTCTATCAATGCTTCTAACGTCAATAAGACCTATGACGCCAGAACTTATCTGGCCACCTACTTCCAGGATGACTGGAAGGTTAGTCCGAAGCTGACCCTCAACCTCGGTCTGCGGTGGGATTACTTCAGCCCCATCAAGGAAACCAATGGCGGCCAAGCTAATTTTGTGCCAGACGGACCAACCGGAAATGGTGTTCCGACCTTCCTTATTCCGGCCTCTGGAAAGGATGATCGAAGCTTGTCTACCAGCTTTACGACGCTGTTGGCCAAGGACGGAATTGCGCTGGACCAGACAGACGAATACGGCCAGGGACTAGTAAAAACGCCGAAGAACAATTTTGCACCGCGTGCTGGTTTCGCATATCAAATCACTCCAAGGTTGGTCGCACGAGGAGGCGCTGGCTTATTCTACAACGCGTTTGAAAATCAGGGATATGGCCCGAACATTGGCGAAAACTATCCCTTCGTCTTCAACTTCGGGTACTCGCCAATTGTGCCTGCCAATAGTCCCACCGGACTTTCGGCAGTTGCGCCAATCAGCTACAACACGCCTTGGGCAGGCTGTTCCACGGCTGGCCCAGGTAGTGTCGCAACCCTTAGCTCTGGGCTCTCTTGCGTGCAATTCACGCCGTTGGCTGTGAATGCAAAGGGGCTGGGTTTGCAGGGGCTTCAATTCAACGCTCAGACGCCCCGTACGATCAGCGTGAACGCCACCCTGCAATATTCGATAACACATAGCATGTCCCTGACAACGGCATATGTCTTCACTCAGGCGAAGTACCTTCAGCAAGGGATTGGTGCAAACAATGTCACCGCACTCCTGCCTGCGGGAGAAGCAACAAACAATACCGCGAGTCCAGGAGCTGGCGGAACAGTGCCTTTCCCAGACTTCTCGGGGGGAAGTTATCAAGCAAATATAGGGCAAAGCGACTATAACGGCTTGCTGATGACGCTCGAGCAGCAGTACTCGAATGGCCTCAGCTTCCTTCTCACCTACACCTACTCCAAGACGCTCTCGGACGCTGGCGATTTGCTGAACGGCGGAAGCGCAAGCGGATTGCGTGCAGCTTCTGTACCGGGTCTTGGTCCTATGTTCGATTGGGGACTGGCCGACTTCGATATCCGTCATGTAGTGCACTTTAGCGGTGGATATGAACTTCCAATCGGAAAAAATAAACGCTTCCTCGGTAACTCTGGGAGAGCAGCGAATGCCTTGGTCGGAGGATGGTCAGCAAACTGGATCGCGTCGCTTCAGGGTGGTCAGCCTCTAGGATTCAGTTGCCCCACTTCGACGACTGCTGGAACTAGTTGCCACGATGTTCGAGTTGCGGGTCAGAGTCCAAAACTCGGCATCTACAAAGACTCGCAGGGTGCGGTGAATTGGATCGGAAATGCTAAGGCATTTCAGCAACCCTGCGAACTGGGTCCTGGCGGAACAATTCTAAACAAGCCTGCTGGTTGCATTCCCTACACGGGGAGCGCAGTCTTGGGCGACGCAGGCTCAGTCACAACCGGCCCCGGATTCCATCGTTTGGACTTTTCGTTGTTCAAGGCAATTCCGATCAACGATCGGTTCTCCATGCAATTCCGAACAGAATTTTTCAATATCTTCAACCATCCGAACTTCAATGCGCCTAACTTTGGCGGTAACGGAGTTGTGGCTATTAACAATTCTGGTAACTTCAATAGTTCCAACTTCGGAGAGATTGGGTCTACCAGGGATGCTCCTTATGATCCGCGGCAGATCCAGTTCGCTCTGAAGCTGTATTACTAGCGCAGGATAGAAATACCCCGGAAAGGTGAACAGCCTTTCCGGGGTTTATCCTTTTGTGGAGCGTTTTGCTCACGTAGCTATGATGGAGGCGGAATTGTGAGCAGAAGGGCCTGGTGCCGGCATGCATTATTGTTTTCTTTGTTGGTCTGGACGACATTTGCGACAGCTGAAGGCAATCAGCAGCAGAAATTAGATCGTCAATTTCAATCGGCGGTGGCGCAGTACAACGCTGGTCAATTTCAAGAGGCAGCGGCGCAGCTCGAAGATTTATTGCCTCATGTTCCGAATAACTTTGAAGTAGAGGAGTTGTTGGGTCTTGTCTACGCCTCGATGTCCCAAGATGCAAAAGCGATCGTGCATCTAAAAACAGCAGTTCGCTTGAAGCCAAACTCGTCAGCTGCAAGGACTAACCTGGCAGCTAGTCTTTCCCGTGCTGGTGATACTCAGTCGGCCGGTAAACAACTGCAGAAGGCCTTCGAGCTTGCACCTCATGAATACACGACAAACCATAATCTGGGTGAGTTCTATATCAAGTCGGGAAAGATCACAAAGGCGCTTCCGCTATTGAAGCAGGCACAGACGATCGATTCCTCTTCGTACGATAATGGCTACGATCTCGCAATGGCCGATCTTATCACCGGCCAACTAGTAGAAGCGCGACAAATTGTCCAAAATCTTCTTCAAAAACAGAACACTGGAGAACTGCACAATCTACTAGGCCAAATTGAAGAGAAAGATGGGAAGTATGTAACGGCTGTAAATGAGTTTGAAACCGCAGCTCATATGGATTCAAGCGAAGATAATTTATTTGATTGGGGAAGCGAACTGCTCTTGCACCGCACCTACGAGCCTGCAATTGAAGTATTCCGTGCAGCTTCCCAGCATTATCCGAAGTCTCCGCGGTTGATGATCGGCTTGGGAATGGCGCTTTATGCGCGAGGATTTTACGAGGACGCTGTGAAGGCTTTACTCGCAGCGGCTGATTTAAATCCCTCCGATTCTCGATGCTATCTCTTCTTATCCAAGGCGTATGATAGCTCTCCGAATCAAGCAGATGAGGTAATTCAAAGATTTAAGCGATATGCTGCTCTCGAACCAAATAATGCTTTGGCGCAGTATTATTACGCGATGAGTTTGTGGAAAGGGAAACGGGTTGAGGGTTCGGGCCTGGACTTTCAAGAGGTTGAGAATCTGCTCAAGAAGTCGATAGCACTTGATGGCTCAATCCCGGAAGCCCATATGCAGTTGGGCAATCTATATGCAGATCAGCATCGGTTTGAGATATCAATTCCTGAGTATATCCGAGCGCTTCAACTGAATCCAAATCTTCCTGACGCTCACTATCGCCTGGGAACGGACTATGTTCATATGGGAGAAAAAGATCGTGCGCAAGCTGAGTTCGCGATTTATCAAAAGCTTCGGGCACAACACATGGCTGAAATGGACAAGGAGCGAGCTGAGGTGCAGCAGTTCATCTATTCCTCTAAATCGACACCCGATGTGAAGCCATGACTGATGAGTTGTATATCTCAAGATTCAAATAGATTCGATGATGTATTGAGCCTAAGAGATTGCAAGAGGGAACAGGAAGATTCGATGAGTCAAGCATCATTCCGCAGAGGGGTTATGGCGCGGTCTATGGACAGAAGGGAACTCAGTTCTCAGGAAATTGCGCGTCATCTTGGTCGCACCAGACGAGATTTTTTGCGTGAGGTCACAGGTGTAGCTTTAGGGGCATCGCTTATGGGAGCAAGCCCGTTTGTTTACGGAGCAACTGCCGCGAAGAAGAGGAAGGTCATCGTCATTACATTTGGCGGTGGTGCTCGCGATCAGGAGACCTTTGCACCTGAAGGGCAGATCAATATTCCGCATATGCTGGGTGAACTCATTCCGCAATCGAGTTTCTTTACGCAAGTTACAAACCACGGAATTCTCGGTCACTATGTTGCAACTGCAAGTTTGGCCACTGGCGTATACGAAACGCTCAATAACTTTTCTGCCGTCCCTCCAGAACATCCGACTATCTTCGAGTATTTTCGCAAGGATCTTAGACGTCCCGTCTCGGATGCATGGGTTGTTGCACCAAGCAATGGCTTCAACAGGATTGGAGAGAGTGATTGTCGCTCCTATGGTTCTGGGCTTGGTGCTCGAGTCATTTTGCCGAAACATCTTCTGACTGCTGCAACTTCAGGCGCCGATGATCACTATGGACATTTGCTGCATGACAATTATGAAACTCCGCTCTATGCTCCGCAGATCGGCGGTGGTGAATTTGAGCTTCAACAACTGGAGCAAATCTTAAAGCTTTCTGTAGACGACTTCAAGGCACATGCTAAGACGCTATCGAGTCCGGATGAACTCTCGGTGTATATTGCCAAGCGGTTGATGAAACAGGAATCTCCCAGTCTTCTGTGGATTACCATGCATGATATCGATATCGCGCATTCGGGAGCATACTCGCTCTATGTCGATGCAATTCGTCGCACGGACCGACTCTGCGCCGAGCTATGGAAGGCCGTGCAGGAGGAACCTGAGTATGCCGGCAATACCACGCTTCTTATCCTCCCCGATTTTGGACGGGACGCTGATCAGGATTCTGGTGGAAATGGCTTTCAGCACCACCGTACGGGGGATCCTGCCTCTCGTACCACTTGGATGATGGCCCTTGGTGCGGGGGTCCGTTCCGGTGTTGTCTATGACAGTCCGGTACAGTCTATCGATCTTGTTCCTACAATCGGGTCGATGATGGGATTTTCTGCTGCGCAAGCTCAAGGAAGACCAATTAAGGATCTGCTCTAATTTATGCTGCCCCAAGATCTCCAGCCCGATCAGTTTGTGCGGTACCCGCCATACGCAAAGAAGTTGGCGCTTGCCCACATGACAGTATTTCGACAGCTTCCTCTTAGCTTTCTGGTTGCGCTGCTACGCGAGGTGATCGAGTACGACTTCAAATTCCCTGCAGAGCGTACCTCTATTGATAAAGAACTTGCTACTCTCAGCTCTCTTTCCTCTGCGCAGATCGAGCAGTGGTTTCATTCCTTTGCAGCGCTATCGCTCTCTTCCAAACTCGAAGATATTGATTGGATTAATCGCCCTGCTCAGTTCATCGAGCAAGAATCAGCTTACCTATGGGCTACCCATCAGCTAGATGCTTTTAGTCGGGCAGCAATAGAGTATGGTGATCGTTTGCGATCGTCACTTTCCGTTGAGCCACTCCCCATGCGCAGGCTTGGAATTGCTGTCGTTGGACAAGGTGTAACGTCGTATGATTCACCGCTGTTTCGTAATCTGCGCGCGCATGGTACTTACTTCGGACAAATCAAGCCAGATAATGGTCTTGAGTTGCTTCTCGCTGAGGTTGAGGCACGCGCAAAGGCTCATCCTATTCCATACGGTCATTGGTATGTTGACGGAGGGCAAGCAGTCAAGCAGAGCCAACTATTGTCCAACGTCAGCTATCAAGCACTCGAACCTGTACGAGACAACCTGCTGAAATATATTCAAGCACAGGTTGCTCGACCAGGTATGGGACCAGAAGAGTTGCGTTCTAATCTGGCGCTCTTGCTGCCCGGGGATCTTGGTATGGAAAGGGCTGGAGACCCTGTTCTGGATCGGTTCCAGGTAAGGGTATTTACCGAAGGCTCCGGCACTCAGATCTTCAGCACAACATTTGCTCAATGGACGACGCGGGAAGCATTGCGACGGGCTCAGCCGCTGACGATGCTGGTGCGCTATGCTCCGCGCCAGAGACAGCGGCCGATGAACGAATTGCTCTCCAGACCCGATGCAAATCCGGAACTCGATCCTGTTGGTTCTCTTGTTGATGCTGATATGGCCGCCTACTATCACTGGATCAATCAGCAGCGGCTGAATGGCGCAGAACAGGCGTCTTTTCTTGTTTGGTTTGAAGGCCACAGCCAAGCTCTGGTAATTGCGCCATCGTTGCCACGAGGAACAAAATCAGACTCCCCAATGGATCTCAAGCAACTGCTCTCTTTAGCGGTAAGCTGAATTCGATGTCAAAGCAGAAGAGGCCCCCCGTTTCGAGCTGGCCTTCAGGAATTTAAGAAATTTTCACGACTCGTTCTGCTTGACATTGCTAGGTTAATCGCGGATTTTTGAGCGAATATCGTAACGGAAAGGCCAGCCTCTCTATAAGGCCTTTTTCTACTGCGAATCCTTTTCCTGTATTGGACCGTCTACTCATTATCAGTACTTAGTGCAGCTCTCGTTTTGTCTTAGCAGCTTCTTCGTATAACGATTAGAAGAATAAATACACATAGTTTGATTTACGGCCTGCTTTCGGGTAACAGCTTTTGTTTCTATCCTGATCGCCAATTTGATATTTGTCGACGAACGCCACGCGTATACGTTTAAATCTTCAGCCAGTGAAGTTCGTCCCGCTTTGTTGCAGCTTAGTGTCACGTCGTGTCCAGTTGGATCTACTGCGAGATTGTTTAGAGAGGAACTAAAAACTCATGTGGATCGTTCGCCTCGCCCTGCGACGGCCATATACATTTGCTGTCCTGACGATCTTATTGATGATCCTCGGGCCACTGGCAGTCAGTAATATGCCAGTAGATATCTTTCCGAACATTAATATCCCTGTTGTCTCGATGATATGGGAGTACACGGGCCTGTCCCCGCAACAGATGGCTGACCGCATCGTCACACGTAGTGAGAGATCGCTCACTACGACAGTCAATAACATTGAGCACATTGAATCGCAGTCGCTAAATGGCATAGGCGTTATTAAGATTTTCTTTCAGCCGAATGTGAATATTGCCAATGCCGTGGCGCAGGTGACTGCTATTGGCCAGACCCAGCTTAAGCAGTTGCCTCCTGGAACTACATCGCCGCTCATTTTGCAGTATAGCGCTTCGAGCGTTCCTATTCTGCAACTGGGATTGTCTGGACAGGGGCTCTCTGAGCAGCAGCTTAATGACTTTGGCCTTAACTTCATCCGTACGCCGTTGGTTACTGTTCCTGGTGCCGGCATTCCTTATCCTTATGGTGGCAAGCAGCGTCAGGTACAGGTTGATCTCAATATTCAAGCGTTGCAGGCCAAGGGGCTTTCTCCTGCAGATGTGGTGAATGCAATTGCGGCGCAGAATCTGATTCTTCCTTCAGGAACGACCAAGGTTGGGCCCTTCGAGTATCAGATCGAAACGAATAGTGCGCCTTCAACTATTGCGGGCCTCAATAACCTTCCCATTCGCGCAGTCAATGGTGCCATGGTTTATATACATGATGTAGCTCATGTTCGTGATGGCTTTCCGCCGCAGACGAATATTGTTCGTGTCAATGGCCAGCGTGCTTCTTTGATGTCCATCATCAAGACAGGCAATGCCTCAACGCTTGACATCGTTAAGGGAATTCGTGCCAAGCTGGCAACGCTCAAGTCACAGCTGCCTGCCGCTCTTAAAATTACTCCTCTGGCGGATCAATCAATCTTTGTTCGTGCCTCGATAGATGGCGTTGTACGTGAAGCTATTATTGCTGCTTGCCTAACGGCGATCATGATTTTGGTTTTCCTCGGAAGCTGGCGCAGCACGCTGATTATTGCAGTCTCTATTCCTCTCTCTATTTTGTCCTCTCTGCTGGTGCTGAGTGCTCTCGGCGAGACCATCAACATTATGACACTGGGAGGATTGGCGCTGGCGGTCGGCATCCTCGTCGACGATGCGACTGTCGAGATCGAAAACATTAATCGCAATCTCGAAGAAGGGAAGGTTGTCGAACAGGCCATCCTCGACGGAGCAGAGCAGATTGCTATTCCTGCGCTGGTCTCGACAATCTCCATCTGCATTGTGTTTGTCCCCATGTTCTTTTTGAGTGGTGTGGCGAGATTTCTCTTTGTGCCGCTTGGGGAAGCCGTTGTCTTCGCTATGCTGGCCTCGTATATTCTTTCGCGCACAATCGTACCAACGATGGCCAAGTATCTACTGCATGAGCATGATGAAGAAGCCAATGCAAAGAAGCAGAATACGCGCAATCCTTTTGTGCGCATGCAGCAGAGGTTTGAACACTACTTTGAGAAATTCCGAGGCGGTTACTATCGCTTGCTGGAACTCTGTGTCAATCATGCCGGAGTTTTTCTGGTACTCTTCATGGCATTCGCCATCCTGTCGGCATCTGCACTTTATCCGTTCCTAGGCGAGGACTTCTTTCCTTCGGTAGATAGCGGCCAGTTCAAGCTGCATGTACGTGCTCGTACTGGTACCCGTATTGAAGATACAGCCGAACTCTGCGATCACATTGATAATGTGATTCGGCAGACCATTCCGAAAGATGAGTTGGTATCCATCATCGATAATATTGGTCTTCCCTACAGCGGAATCAATACGTCTTATTCAAACTCCGCGCCTGTCGGGCCTGGAGATGCGGATATCCAAGTGTCACTGGCGGAGAAGCATCATCCTACTGACGACTATGTGCAGCGGCTACGAAGAGAACTGGGGAAAGACTTCCCTGGCGTTACCTTTTACACGTTGCCTGTTGATATGGTGACCCAGATATTGAATTTTGGACTGCCTGCTCCGATTGATATTCAGGTAGTTGGTGCGGACCTTACGGCAAATCGCACCTATGCTGAGCAACTCCTCAATAAGATCAAGTACGTTGCCGGAACAGCCGATCTTCGCATTCAACAGCCATTCGACAACCCAAATCTAATGATCAATATTGATCGTACAAAGGCGCAGCAGATCGGCCTACAACAGCGCGATGTTGCGCAGAGTCTGCTTGTCGCTACCAGCGGCAGCTTTCAAACTACGCCCAGCTTCTGGCTCGATCCAAGAAATGGTGTTAGCTACAACATTGCCGTACAGTCACCACAATATTCACTCGATACGCTTCAGGATCTCAGGAATATTCCGCTTACCCCAGGCAGCAATGCAGATGTGAACTCTGCAGCGTCTTCCAGCAATGGAGCAGGGAGTTACGCAGCCAATGCAAATCTACCTATGGGCGGCAGGCCGGTGCAGATATTGGGTAATGTTGCTACGATCACTCCGGGCACGGAACTTGGCACCGTAAGTCATTACAATATTGCACCGGTTATTGATATCTATGGCAATGTTGTTAATACCGATCTTGCAAGTGTCGACAAGAAAATAGAAAAGATTCTTGATGATTCGAAGGGGCAACTTCCGCATGGATCTCTGATTAGCGTGCGCGGCCAAGTGCAGACGATGAGAACCTCATTTGCTGGGCTCTTTAGTGGTCTTGCGCTTTCTATCTTGCTTGTCTATTTGCTTATTGTCATCAATTTTCAATCGTGGCTTGATCCGTTCATCATTATCTCGGCTTTGCCTGCAGCGATCTCTGGCATTGTATGGTTCTTGTTTATCACTCACACCCGTGTCAGCGTGCCAGCGCTTACGGGCGCCATCATGTGCATGGGAGTGGCCACAGCCAACTCGATTCTGGTTGTAAGTTTTGCTCGAGAGCGACTGGTCGTCACAGTGGGCGATGCTCGCAATGCCGCTTTGAGCGCGGGATTCGTACGGTTCCGTCCCGTATTGATGACCGCACTCGCTATGATTATCGGCATGGTGCCGATGGCGCTTGGGCTGGGTGATGGCGGAGAGCAAAATGCTCCGTTGGGACGTGCTGTGATCGGCGGCCTGCTCTTCGCTACAGTCTCTACTCTTTTCTTTGTCCCTACTTTTTTCAGTGTCTTGCACGGCAGGCTCGAAAAGCGGCGCCAAGAACACGAGGCCCGTCATCAGCACAACCTGTCAGCAACGTCGGAGTTTTAGCTTATGAGCCAATCATCTCACCCTGAACCGCGTGATCCCCAGACTCCTATTCAGGGCCATGATAGTCATCTTCCTACGGAGAACGGCAAGTCGCCCATCTCGGGCCGCAAGGCGATCCTGCTGGTTTTTGTCCTACTGGCCGTGGCCGTCATACTCGCTGGCGCTGGTATTATTCCACGGCTTCGTGCACATACTACTTTGCAGCAACAGACAGAAGCTCTTGCGACCCCTGATGTTATTACAGCAAAGCCGACACTAGGACAGCCTTCGCAAGAGGTCGTACTACCCGGCAATATCTATGCCTATAAGGACTCGCCGCTCTATGCTCGGACCAGTGGCTATTTAAAACAGTGGTACTTCGATATAGGTGCACACGTTAAGCAAGGCCAAATTCTTGCCGTTATCGAAAGTCCGGAGGTTGATCAGCAATTGATGCAGGCAAAGGCCGATCTAGCTACTGCGGAGGCGAATGCCGGTAACGCGCAGATCCAATCAAAACGTTATCAGGATTTGCTCAAGTCCAATGCGGTTTCGAAGCAGGATACAGATACCTTCACAACGCAGGCAGCTTCTACCAGTACTGCAGTTAAATCTGCCTTGGCTAACGTTCAACGTTTGGAGGAGCTCGTTGGTTTTGAAAAAGTATCTGCACCGTTCGATGGCATTATTACAGCGCGTGATATAGATACAGGTACTCTCATCGATGCAGGTGCCAATAAAGAGCTCTTCCATATAGCATCTGAGCGGGTCCTGCGTGTCTATGTTAATGTTCCGCAGATCTATGCTCATGATTGTGTGCCTGGCCTCTCCGCAGACCTTACTTTCGACGAATATCCGGGAAGGCGTTTTCAGGGAAAGATTGTTCGCACTTCTAAAGCGATTGATCCCGCATCTCGTACCTTGCTTGTAGAGGTTGATGTTGATAACAGTAAAGGGGAGCTATTGCCTGGCGCTTATACGCAGGTTCACTTCAAGCTTAGCAATGCTAACCCATCGCTAATTATTCCAGTATCGACACTGATGTTCCGCGCCGAAGGGTTGCGCGTTGGTGTCGTGCAGGACGGCGATACTGCTAAATTGACACCTATCACAATCGGTCGTGATGATGGGCGAGTTGTAGAGGTCGTATCCGGTCTTCAGCCGGAGAGTGAAGTCATTCAGAATCCACCTGATTCGCTGATTGACGGAGAGAAAGTGCATATTGTGAAACCTCGGATGCAATCAGCCGGTCAGCCTTCCCAAGCACAACAGAGTGAAGACAAGTGAAGATCGATTGTCAACGTTCGTTCTTTCCGACCATGCTCGCGTCTCTATGCTTCGTATTGGCTGGATGCACTGTGGGTCCTAACTACCACCGCCCCTCTGTCCCTATGGCTCCTGCTTTTAGCCAAGTGACATCTCCGCCAAATCCTCTTAATGGAGGTTGGAAACAGGCGCAGCCAGAGGATACGGCTCTGCGTGGCAAGTGGTGGGAGATCTATCAAGACTCTCAGTTGAACCAGCTTGAGGAGAAGATCACGATCTCCAATCAGACGCTCAAAGCAGCTATGGACGAATACTTCCAGGCACGCGAGCAGGTACGTGTCGCCCGCTCTAACTACTATCCCACCGTGAGCGCAGGTCCCTCCGTCTCACGCACTCGTGAATCCTATAATCAGCCCAATACACAGCGCTCCGTTACCAAATATCAATACAACACCTTCACTTTAGAAGGTCAGGCACTTTGGGAGCCGGACCTTTGGGGACAGGTACGGCGCACTGTTGAACAAGCTCGCGCAAACGCGCAGGCAAGTGCCGCCGATCTGGCCAATGTCGAACTCAGTATTCGTTCTGAACTTGCAACGGATTATTTTGAGATGCGAGGCCTCGATACACAGCAAGTATTGTTCGATAGAACCGTCAGTGACTATACGGATTACTACAATCTCACCAAGATTCGTTTCAAAGGCGGCGTAGCAACTGACGTAGATGTAGCCGAGGCTGAGACGCAATTGAGGACTACGAGGGCTCAAGCTATTGATATTGCCGTAGCCCGGTCCCAATATGAGCATGCTATCGCAACGCTTGTCGGTGTTACAGCATCCAGCTTCTCTCTGCCTGCTATGCCGCTTCGTCTTCGTCTCTCGGACATACCATCCAGTGTTCCTTCGGCATTGCTGGAGCGACGGCCTGACATCGCTGCGGCTGAGCGTCGTACCGCTGCGGCCAATGCACAGATTGGTGTAGCAATCTCTGCTTACTACCCAACTATTAGTCTTAATGGAGTAGGAGGCTTTGAATCCACTAATCCCGGCACTTGGATTCAAGGTCCCAGCGCGCTTTGGGGACTTGGCGGTTCAGCACTTGAGACACTCTTCGACGCTGGACGCCGTCATGCGATTACCCAGCAGACGCGCGATGCGTACGATATGCAAGTGGCAAATTATCGGCAGACTGTACTCGTTGCATTTCAGGAGGTAGAAGACAATCTTGTTGCACTACGCGTCCTAAATGAAGAAGCCACGGTTGAATCTGCAGCTGTCGATTCGGCGAAGCGGTCATTGCTTCTCAGTACGAAGCGTTATAAAGGTGGAGTTACTACCTATCTTGAAGTTCTATCTGCACAAACGGCGCAATTGAATAATGAACGAACCAGCGCCGATATTACCACCCGGCAGTTTGTAGCCAGCGTCGCTCTTATCAAAGCATTAGGTGGTGGCTGGAATACTACTCAATTACCCAATCCATAAATCAATCTCTCTTCGATTGATTTACGGATGCAGAATTTGCTGTACGTGCTAACGGCAGGCTGCGGAGTAGATGCGTAGCACGTCGCGAATGCGGTCTACGATCAGCGATACAGGATCGCCAGCGATCTCTTTTCGGCGAAGCCGTACATATTGTGCAGGCAGATAACGGCTACACATGCTCATGCTGATTGGGATCTTGAACAGGTTGGCGATTAGTTTATCCACTGCCCCTGCGATCTCAGGATGGTTCCAATAGTATCGGATGCGATCGCTATAGCTATAGAGTCGTAGCAACCTCTGCTCCTCTGGACTGCCGCTGTAATAAGGCTCCCAGTTGCCAGGTTCACGAAGCATAATAGTTTCGATTGTCTGGGTGAGCAGCGAGTGCTGTGGCTCCGACACTAACTGCGATTCCATATCCTCAAGCGCGCATAGCGCTTCTCGCATGGCAAACGTTAATGCAGGACCCACCTTTAAAATAGCAAAACCATCCTCTACGAGCGCCTTATATGCTTCTGGTAATTGGTAGTCGGTCGAGTGTGCCTCGAAGACGATCTCTTCTCTCTGTGTGCGAAGCCAATCTGCCAGCGGCTTGGCCTTCTTTCGATCGTAGGCAACTACGGAATCGTGATCGAATTCGACTCCTGGCTGGACGACCAGTGCAATGATTCGTGGCCAGGTTCCGCTAAGTCCATGCGCCTCAAAGATGCGTTTGTGAACTTCGAGTGTGTGCGCAGCAGCAGAGATTGAAGTTACATCGAGGTCTTCGATCGAATGGGTGGCTCCTCCCGGCACTGGAACCTCGGTTCCAATGACGTACACCGGGGGATTGTTTGGATTACATGCAGCTTCAGCGGCTTTGCATAGCTGGGCTGCTCGTTCCGCGACCTCTTCGTCGGAGAGATGGATGGGATCGCCATCACAGGCCATGCTCGCATCAAGGTGAATTTTGGTGAACCCTGCCTGTACATATTGCGTCACCATCGCCACCGCATGTTCCATTGCCTTCTCTGCGGGCATCTTGCGCCATGGATTGGGCCCGAGATGATCTCCACCTAAAATCAGCGACTTTACATCTAATCCGGCGCGAGCGACATGTTCAAGCACAAAGCCGCGAAAATCGGCGGGCCGCATTCCTGTGTATCCGCCAAATTGGTTGACCTGGTTACTGGTGGCTTCTATCAGCAGCAGCGAGCCATCTTCCGCGGCTTGCTCAGCTGCCGCGCGAATTACCCAGGGGTGCGCAGAACATACTGAATAGATGCCGTTTGAAACTCCCTGGCTGCGTTTTGCGAGATGCTTCTGAAGAAGAGAACTCATAGCTAATAGATCCTGAACTTCTCTACAACTCTGCTGATGACACCGCTGGGACTGGGCGAATTGGGTTTCAGGCCACGCGTCACCGAGCAATAAAGGCCCAACAACTGGCCAAAGATAACATCTACAACCGGTCTGTGGGCGTCCGAATCGCCGGATCTCGAAGATGAGATCCAGAGGTATCTCCTCCCGGGAACGATATATTCATCAAGAATAGGCAGCAGCTCAGTGCTCGCGTATGTCAGCACTTCGCAGCCCCACTTCTGCCGCAGCAAAAGTTTCAATGCGTGCCCAATATAGTCGGAGGTCCCAACTCCAACCAACATTACGACGGGCCGATCCTGCAATCGGTCTTGCAGGCCGAGTTCTTCCAAAAAGCGACAGATGTTCTTCTGATTTTGCTTAAAGATGTTTAGCGTTGTCCCCAATATATCTGGTTGCTGTGCGATCTCACGCGCTGTAAAGAAGAGACCGCGCGCTTTTTGTTCGTCTATTGGTTGGTCAACAAATCTTGAATGGGGTGCCACGGGAGTAAGCCCTCATTATTTTAAAAACTTTAAATCAATAAACATAATTAAACATAAGCAATAGTAATATATATAATTAGTTTTGGTGACAAAAACAGCAGGGGTTCTACCTGATCATTGAGGTTAGAAATCCCTGCGTTGCCACGAGAGCCTGACTTGCGTTATTTTTCCAAGACGCTGGCCTTTAGCAACTTCAATTCCGTGTTGAGCAGCACTTGCTTTATACGATTCATCTTTCGAGAAAAGCACTTGTTACCGCTTCGTAGATCAATCGAATCGCATGGTCCTGCTCCTCGCATTTGGGGGTGCTGTTGACTCACGCAAAATCAAGTCAGTTCCAAGTTTGAATGATCCCCTCCGTCCTGCCTGAAGTCGCGGTTGTAAAAGTGCTTCCATTGTCATGTAGTTTAGTGCTTTGCGGGAGATATTGATGGTCATCAGGGGAGGATTCAGAAACCAGACGAAATACGCATTGTCGAAGCGGACTACAAAGACATCCTGGGGAATGCACACTTTGCAAGCTTGCAGGCCGCGGTAGCTACCCATTGCAACCGTATCTGTAACTATAACTATGCCTGTGAAGTGGATTCGACCAATCACGTAAGCAATGGAGCGTTCACCAGCGTCTGCGCTTAGGCCTGAGATTTCGACCGTACTCGTATTCAATCGAAATGAGCTGTGGTTCGTACCGCTGATTCAAAGTCCTCATCGCGCAGCTTGTGCGACAGCAAGCGGGCATTCTCTTTTGAGAGTTGCGGACGAAAAGGAGATCGCGATGTCTGAGTTCAATCAGATGTCTCACCGCTGCCTGCATACCGGCGGATGGACATTCCATCACCCTGGAGCAAACACTACCTATCGTCTGCGTGAAGTGATAACCATGATCTACATGGACGAAGATATGTGGCTTGCCGCTCAAAAAATAAAAACCAGATCGCCGATACCGAACGTTGGTGCCTGGCATCCATATTGGTGAGATCGTCGCCTCGCTCTTAATCCTGTCACCTACTCGAGTAAGTCTGCATTGGCCGTCTCCGTCAAATCAGCTTGACGGTTGTTGCGATCTTTATCACTTGCACTGGCTCGATATCTGGTCATTGTCAAGTACTTTGCAACTCACTCGGACTGGGCTTTTCGTTGAAGTGGCAGGCAAACACCCATGAGGATTTTGCCCGTGTGGAATGCCAAGGCCAGTTTTTGCGGTAAACGCGAATTATCAAAGACGATCTAGTCTGGAAATAAGTACCTCAAAAAATACAGAAATCACGTACCACCCATAAATTAGAGACTAATCTCTTATCCCGATCATGCCTAATTAGCATGTCAAATATTCCATATAAAATGGTGATGTTCGCGGGCATATTCAGTCGCTGCTAGAAGGTGTAGCAGAAGAGTTCCTCTTTGAGGACAGGCAGAGCTGCCGTTCGAATAAAGTCTCAACGTAACGTTCGTTCTGACTGGACATCGATGAGGGTGATGGGGAGGCTGTTTTTGTCAGGGTTAGAACCAAGCAATCAGAAGGCCCACAGCCATCTTCAGACCGAGATATCTGAATTATTTGCTTCGCTGCGATTGCCGTTGTATCGGTATTTCCTTGCCGGGACCGGCAGCGCCTCAGATGCAGAGGATCTGACCCAGGAGTGCTTTCTCCGGCTCTACCGCTATTTGCGCAAAGGCAATCAGATAGATAATCCAAAATTGTGGCTATTTCACGCTGCGCACAATCTTCTTTTGGACAGACATAAGAGTGCTAGATATACACGAGAGGTGGACCTACCTGTTTGGGATAGTTTTGTGGAGGCGCATTATGATTCGTCTCCGAACCCAGAGGAAAGTCTCATCCAAAGAGAACGATATGCATACATGGCTGATGCCATGCACAAGCTAACAAGCCAGCAACGCGAAGTCCTGATTCTCAAGACCGAGGGTCTCGGATATCGGGAGATCGGGGAAATTATGTCCCTCAGCACGTTTGCTGTTGCGGCACATGTACGTCGTGCGATTGCAAAGATGAAGGTAGGAAGCCATGGCCAGCGATAGAACCAACGACACCATTCCTCATGTAGAAGAGCATCTGCTGGTGCTGTTCGCAGAAGGCGAGTTGCCTGCGGATGCGATGGAGTCCATTCGGCACCACCTCTCACAATGCACGTTCTGCTGTGCCGAGTTGGAAGAGATAGAAGTTGCCATCTCCAGCTCTCAGGAGTTTCATCGAGTCGCCTATTCCGAGCAGTTTTCGCCGCCGCCCAATCAATGGCAAGAGTTTGAAGCAAAATTGGCTGCATGCCTTGTAGAAAAGGACAACGATCCCGCCCAACTTCGATTGATACCTGAGCAAAGCCGCAGAATATTTTTCAATCTGCAATGGTTTTCCATAGGGCTCATCGGAGCAATTGTTGTTGTGGTTGTCGTTCTCTTTTTCATGGGATCGCCCCAAAAACCACGTATGTCCATTGCAGAGATTCTTGCTACCGCAAAAAACATGCAGGCGCGAGATCTTGCGGCAATTCAACATCCAGTCGTGTACCAGAAAGTAAGGATTGAAAAAACTCTCTCGGGGTCTTCTCCAGCAGAAAGCATGGTTCTTGAAACCTGGAGCGACGTGGAAAATCTCCGGTTGCGCGAATCAACAGAAGATTGGTCTCAAGTCATAACGGGAAATAAAGAGCCGCAATCCCTAAATGCTCACTCCGATGTAAATCGGCAGAGACACGAGAAGGATGGGGAAAATCACTCAAGCCCGCCTCGTCTTCTGCATGAAATCAGATCTATATATAGAGATAACCACTTTAAGGAAGGCTCTCCAATCTCATTGTCTGACTTCTCGCAGTGGAGTAATTCATCGCCGGATAGAAGAGAGACAGTCCAGGAGTTGGCATTGGATGGAAGCGCAAAAGGCTACCGCATTACCTCAGAAGTCGAGGGGCCACCTGCAGACCACAAGTTGCGCGCAATTCAAATCGTTGTGCGGGCAAAAGACTGGCATCCTGTTCAGGAGAACTTTATCGTAGCTACCGAAGAAGCGACACAAACATATGAGATTGCTGAACTGGATTATCAGATTCTCCCATTAAGTAAATTCAATTCATCTCTTTGGGATGTCGTTTCCGACGCGCCAGATAATCTATTGGGGCAGCCGGCGGCTCCAAAATCTCAACCGAGAGTGGAAAAGAATGGCGACACACTCGTTGAAGCTCTCTCTCGATTGGATAGCATTGACGCGCTAACTAACGACCAGATCGAAATTGAGCGTGAGGGGAACACTTTGAAGATTCGCGGTGTAGTTTCAGGCGATGCTCGAAAAGCTGCGATCCTCACCGCGCTCGGGCCGATTCTCAACCTCCCTGACGTCTACCTGGATATTCAGACGGCAGCCGAGATAAACCACTCTCAGTCGAAATCAAACGTGAAGCCGCTAGAAGCTCAGAGAGTTGATATCCCTGTAAATAACCTGGCGATAACTTCAAGTTTACGGCACTATTTTGCAACACAGAGGCACCTCACCGGGGTTACACTTGACGATGCGGTACAGCATTTCATGGCTGTTGCATTCGATCACTCTTCACAGGCACAAGAAAATGCGTCGGCAGTCCACCTGCTTATGAATGCAATCCCGGAAGATACACAAGATACTCTAAGCGTAGCCGCTCTCAAGCAGTGGCATACTCTCGTGGGCCGTCATGCCGAAGTAGTTGAGCAGCAGGCTGTAAGTCTTCATGATGAACTGTCACTAATTACTTCGTCTCAATCTCGCAACTTGTCTAATCAGGCCAATGTTCCAGTTGATGGTTTACACACTCAAGCCGATCATCTATATACATTGTCTAACATGAACGATAAGATGCTGTGGAACATTCTGGTACCTCCGCAGAACAGCGGATCAGCTGCAGCGCCTTCATTAACGGATCTGCTGCACTCGCTGGAAACAGAAGAACATCTGTCACACCAGATCATGCAAAGTATGCAGAGTAGTAGTTTTGTGCAGCCTTGATTGGGACAATAGCGTCATGCTGTATTTGCATCATAAAAGGCGATTTTGCTTCCAGATTCTCCACATAGGAGCGCTCCTTCTTGTGTCAGTCATTGCGAGTCTGACCATTCAGGCGCAAGATCGCGCAGCGCTGCTAATGGGAACCGTCTCCGATCCTGCAGAAAGGCCAGTTCGCTCTGTTCAAATCTTCATCGTCGGTGACAAGAACCAGGTGCGCCGTCATGTAGCTACAGGCGTGGATGGTTATTTTGTCGTTCCCGAATTGCTGCCGGGGAGTTATACTCTCGAAGCATATGGTGATGGGTTTGCTGCATTTCAACTCAAACATATAACACTTGGAGTTGGCGATCATCGCACCCTTGGAATCCACTTCATACTCAAATTTCCATACACCGTTGTCACGGTATATGGAGATCCCATAAATTCTGTCACTACAGTGACCATGGTCGATCAAAACCTTATCCAAAATCTTCCAATACCAGGGCGAAGTTTTCCGTCCCTGTTCCTGCTTGTTCCTGGCGTTGTCTTAATGCCAGCACAGCAATCTCTCTCTAATGATCGCGAGTTTAGTTTTGATGGTCAGCCAACGAACGCGAATTATTTCACCGTCGATGGTGTGAGCATGAATACGGCGGTAGGTGTTGACGGTGATGAACTGGATCTCGGTCAAAATGTTAGCTATGGCGTTGCAGGCACCACGATGAATATTCTGCCGATCGATGCGATTCAGGACATACAAGTGAAGGCCGGTAATTTACCGTCCACATTCGGGCGACAAGCGGGAGGACACATTGCACTCACAAGTCGCTCGGGGACAAATAAGTTTCATGGTACTGCTTCTGAATATTTTCGAAATTCTGCTTTGGATGCATCGGACTGGTTCACCAATCATGCGGGTCTGCCACGAGCACAATTGCACCTGAATGATTTTGGCCTAACTCTGGGTGGCCCATTATGGCTTCATGATGGAGAGAAGCATAATTCCAACTACTTTTTCTTCGTCTGCGAGGGATTGCGATCTCTTCAGCCTACAGCCTTCAATACAGATGTTCCCGCTCTGGAACTGCGGCAAAGAGCACCAGCCGCCGTGCAGCCTTATTTGAATGTGTTTCCGCTTCCTAATGGTCCGGAGGATGTGTCCGCGCAGACTGCCACATATACAGCAAGCAACTCTCTTCCGGCATCTTCCAATGCGTTCAGTCTCCGGATTGATCACTTTCAAGGAGATCATTTGGCCCTCTTTGCACGATATAGCTATTCGCCTTCTCAGGTAACGTCAACCTGGACTGGGTGGAATCTTTCGATTTCGAAGAGCCGATCTCAGAGTGCAACATTTGGGGTGACATCGACTCTTAGTCCGCGTACAACAAACAATCTGGCGACAAACTACGGTAAAGATATTGGGAGCACTAAAAGCTACCTTTCCGTTGTAGGTGATTCGTCCGTTCTTCCAGAGGACCTTTTGCTACCTAATTATGCGTGGCAAAGCAAGAGCTATAGTGCGGTGTATACATTCCTCGATTCCGAATACGCCGTTGCGACCCCGGCAGTTAATTCCGTTCGACAAATTAATATCGTGGACAATCTAACTACCACTCGAAGTCATCATGCTTTCACTATAGGTGGAGATTGGCTTTCTCAATTGGCCGATACGTTGCCCAATCACACCGCCGTATCGGTGGATTATCTATCACCAGCAAGTGTGCAATCCGGGATAGCAGACTATGTTTATGTCGCAGCCCAAGATAACATCCGGTTTGTACAGCACAACCTGTCGCTCTATCTTCGGGATATATGGCACTCCAATCATCGTTGGACAATGGATTATGGGATTCGATGGGAATTGAATCCCGCACCGCGGGCATTGGATGGACAACAACTATACAGCGTTAGCGACACGAATACGATTCGTCTAGCGAATGGAAAATCACCTCTCTATCCAACTCGCTATACCGACTTCGCGCCTCGCATGGGCTTAACTTATTTGTTGAATTCGCAGGCAGGACACGAATTGCTGCTGCGTGCGGGAGCTGGTATCAGCTATTCACTCAACAACACGAGCTCGATGTACGATACGAGCACATTTCCTCACACAAGTCAGATTGGAGCATCTAACGTTTCTTTTCCTGCAGGTGCAGTTACGTTGCCCTATCCTCCTACTCCAAAGTTGCAACCTCCATTCGATGGCCAATTCTTCCAAGGTTACCGCACAAACTATGCGGCACCGAAAACATATCAATGGAATATTGGACTTGAACAGTCTTTTACTCCCGACCAATTTATTGATGTAGCTTATGTCGGGTCCTTGGGAAGGAGACTATTTGTTCAACAGTCTCTTATAGATCCAAATGCAAGCTTTATCAATCAATCAGTCGTATCCATCAATCGAAGCGATGCAAACTCCAGTTACCATTCTCTCCAGGTCCAATATAAGCGCCGCCTCTCTCGAGGTCTGGAAGTTATTGCTTCATATACTTGGTCGCACAGCCGGGACGATGCCTCAGAAGATATACCTGTTTCGTCGAACTCACAATTAGCCAGCAGTCTGAAGGGGGAGTATGGTAATTCTGACTTCGATCTCCATAACAGCCTAGGCACAGCATTTACCTACGATGTGCCCTCGATTGCGAGTGGCAAATGGACACAAAGAGTTTTTGAGCATTGGGGAATTTCCAGCTTTGCTTGGACAAGAAGTGGGATGCCGATTGATGTCACATACAACGATTGGGTTGCCGATCTTCCGTTTCCAATGCGGCCCAATCTTGCTTCGGGCCAACCTATATATATCCGAGAGCCATCGTTGCCAGGTGGAATGGTTCTGAATCCAGATGCTTTTACGATACCGACTGGAGGAGGGCAGGGAGCACTTCATCGAAACTCCATCCGTGGACTTCCTTTCTGGCAGGTTGATTTAGGTGTTCGCCGCGACTTCCCCCTGAAGAATAGTATTCGACTCCAATGGAGAGGAGAATTCATTAACGCATTTAATCATCCGCTTTTTGGAGATCCGAATTCCGGTCTGGGTGACGTTCAGAGTGGAGAGCTGACCAGAGACGCTTCATTCGGACAGGTCACTTCGATGTTGGATAACAGCTTGGGAGGTCGCGGACCGCAAAAAGAGTTCCAGATTGGCGGTGCTCGTTCTGTACAGCTTGCAATTCGTCTGAGCTTCTGACTCAGTGGAGATGGCAATATCAATCACATGAATGCGATTCTTGTGCCGGCAAGAGGTGTCGCACAGAAGCTGATCTGTGCATTACGATGTTGCTCTAACCGATCCACTTGGACTTGTATATAAACTTTGCCCAGGAGCGCAAACCACGTTCTGGTTTCTCTGGTAGAGATGATGCCAGCCAATCCCGGACAGGTACTGCGAAACCTGATTTCTTGCGGTTCATGATTTGTGGAGGCAATGCTCTCTTTGGTGTAATCGCCATAGCCAGCTTACTGGGAGGATGGTTTGACCGGATGAGCGATGCGAGCTGTTTCAGCAAAGAGTAATCCACTAGGGGAGTGCGGATTTCAACCGAATGTGCCATGCCCGCCCAATCGGCATCCCTCAACAGTTGGTTACGCAGATAGCGTGTGCTTTCCAGAGCGCTGACCTGCGCGTACAAAGGCAGAGTTTTAATATCGCTCAACTCTTTTGCCACAAATGCATCATTATCCAATGCCTCCAGGCCAGCCAGCGCTAAGTCGGAATCGAGTACCTGAGGAAGCTCCCACGGCATGAACAGCCCTCTGCGCAGAAGATAGGCATCCTCAACGGTATTCCCATACTCAAGAATCCCCGCATATTTCGGAGATGTAATCTGTCCGAGAAGCCGTTCCGTGTATCTTCTGAACAGCCTGCCAAATCTCCGCGATAGGTTAAAGCGCCGTACAAGTGTCACAGCTTGTGGTATCTGCCGAAAACTTCCATAGCCGCCGAAAAGCTCATCTCCCCCAACACCAGAAAACGCTACTTTAAATCCAGCCTCTCGCGCCATCTTTGCAACAAAGTAGCTGTTGATCCCATCAATTGTTGGTTGATCCATTACCTGAATCAAACGAGTCGCCTCAGACGAAAAATCTTCTTTAGAGATGATTGTGGTTTGATGAGCAACTCCATAATGTTCTGCAATGAGAGCTGCCTCCGCGGTTTCATCTCCAGGAGTGTTCTGATACATGTCAAACCCCAATGTGAGAGCCTTCAGCGCTTCGGAGGGCATAACATCGGATGCTATGCCGAGAATCGTGGAAGAGTCCAGGCCTGCTGACAAGAAGACAGCAACAGGTACGTCGGAAGCGAAATGCACTTTGACACTATCGTGAAGTGCATTACGAAGCCGGGCGAAGATAGGCACGTCGTCCTCTGCTGAAGGCAATGCCTCAGCCAACGACTTAGACACGGAGGCGAACTGGTGAAATTGGGGTTCGGTTCCATCTTTAAGCCAAAGGCAATGACCCGCTCTTAAAGAACGAATCCCTTTATAGAGGGTATAAGGTTCTGGAACGCTGCCCCAAAGAAAGAAGCCAGCATGACCGGCGGGCTCAGGAGAAAGATCGACTTCGGGAACTTCAAGTAGCGACTTAACCTGCGATGCAAACCAAAAGCCATTGCGAGTCTGTGCGATGTAAAGTGGTTTGATTCCGTAAGGATCTCGCGCTACGAACAAAGAGCTTTTTTCTTCGTCCCAAATTGCAAATGCATACATGCCGCGTAGGTAGGTGAGCACTTGCGGTCCAAATTTTTGATAAAGCGCAAGAATGCATTCGGTATCGGATGTTCCCTTGAATGGGTATCCAAGCGCCCAACTGCGCAGCTCATCGGAGTTATAAATTTCTCCGTTGAAGATAATAGTCAACTTGCCGTCAGATGTAGTCATTGGCTGAGCGCCATTCGCGCTCAAATCGCGAATGGTCAATCGCCGATGAAGTAAGAGAGCCTTTTTCTCAGGGTGAACCCATCTTCTTTCATCATCAGGACCTCTTTCTTTCATCGAATCAAGGATGCTTCTCTGCACCTTTTCATTCGGAAAATACTCTCCGAAGTTAACCCAACCGGCGATTCCGCACATTCGTTCTTTTGTCCCCGTTCTGACACACCGCGGCTTCGTCTTTGCAGATGACCGCCGGTTACGCTCTCACTTTTGTCTTCATTTAGAAAGACGAGCGTCCATGAATATTGAGACAGGGGAACTTTTCGCTTACGAAGGTTAAGCGCTCTAGCAGCGCTTTACAGGCCTAAGGCTTAGCAGATACCAACATCTGACTCTCATGGTTACTATGCATGTTTGAATGCTCACTGCAATCCTCTTTAGAAACGACATCAGATGATCGACGCCCCCGAACTTTGACCGCTATTAACAACGACGAGGGCTGAACCTATCTAATACAGGTGAAATTGCAATTGAGCGAGGAAAGAGTATTTCGATCAGTAGTGGGCCTGAGCAGGAACTACTATCGCATAGTGCGAATTGTCAGAATCCGTCGACCGAGTGCAGAGTTAATCCTCGTACTTCGAGAGGAAACTCGATCGTGGGCAAAGCATTTACGGACGAGATGCGCCATTTTCGGAGAAGTAGGCGCTTGACGTCATTTGACAAAAATAAGTACCGGCCCGCTTCAATTTTCTAAACCGTCTGGCGGCGCTTTGTTTACACCATCGCATAATCACTATGCTCGTTTGTTGTCGAAAGAAGCATGCGTGAGCTGAGTAGAGCTGCCGGCACTCACTTGCACGGCAACTCTATTGTTTCCATAGCGGACACTACAGTTACCTTCTTTTCTGCTTGAAATTGTTACTGAAACGAGGCGATGGGATCGCCAACGGAGACTAACCTGAAATCCACCACGCGCACACAGTCCACTGATTGACCCATCAGGCCATGCTGATGGCAGAGCAGGCAGGAGATGGATGGAATCGGCTTGTGATTGCAATAACATTTCGGCGATGCCCGCAGCACCCGCAGTATTGCCATCTATGGCAAAAATATTTTGTGAGGCTCCGGCCACTCCGCCTCGGGAGTATGTCAGCAAATTATCTTCGGTAGCGTTTGAGAGCAACCCGAGCAAATGCTTGTGCGCAGCTTCACCATCCCATAGCCTCGCATAGAAGTTTACGAAGTTCGCGCGGGTCCATTCCGTATCCTCCCAGTCAGCGTGGTTTAGACGCCTTTCCAGGGTGACCCGCGCAGCGTGGGCTAAGTCAGGAGTTGTTTCAGGAGAGATCTGATTCTCCGGGTATAACGCGATCAGGTGGGTGGTATGGCGATGATTCGGTATAGCCTCTTCATAATCCTCGAGCCACTCTTGAAGCTGTCCGTATTTGCCAATCTTAAGGGGTGATAATTTTTTCTGTGCCTGTTCGATTCTTTTACCTAAGGCTGCATCCACTGACAACAATGACTGAGACTCAAGGCAGATGCTGAATAGGGCGTAGACGAGGACACGATCACATGTTGGCCCCATAGACTCACTACAAGTCCCACCCGCTGGTGTGCGAAAAGCATTTTCGGGTGACACAGAAGGTCCAGTAACGAGCCATCCATATTTTGGATGCTGCACCATGTAGGCGAGAAAAAATTCGGCAGCTTCACGAAAAATCGGATAGGCGCGGTCGCGGAGGAAATGGATGTCGCCTGTGAACCGGAAATGCTCCCACATCTGCAATGCAATCCAGATACCAGAAGTGACGAAAATCCCCCATCCTAACCCCCATCCCGGAGCTGTATAATCCCATGGGTTCGTAACAACGTGGCTTACCCACCCGGGCGAACCATACAATTCTTTTGCTGTTTGTCGGCCTGAATTGCTCAGTTTTTCAATCAGAGCAAAGAGAGGTGCCTGAGATTCGCTTAGATTTCCAACCTCGGCCAGCCAATAGTTCTGCTCGGTATTGATATCCAGATGGAAATCGTCCGTCCAGCCCATGCTGGAGGCCAGTCCGTCATTCCAGATTCCTTGAAGGGCCAAGGGCAGCGGCGAATTGGCTCGAGAACCAGCAATGGTGAGATAACGTCCATATTGAAAAAACAGCACACAAAGCTCCGGATCATCTGCTCCTTTTGCCATAGCCCGCCTGCGCTGGTCCGTTGGAAGATTTGCGGCAGAGTTGCTGGAGCCAAGATCGAGATGAACTCGACGATAAAGTGTCTGATGATCTGAGATGTGGCGTTGACGAAGGTTATCGTAGTTCCTCGCAGCAGCCCTCCGCAATGCGCTCTCGCAGGCGGCTCCTGGTTCCAGCCCACCATAACTTGTCGTAATTGCAATCAACAAGATTGCTGAGTTGGCGGCGCGTATATCGCATCTGCCTTCGCCCAATGAGGCCGTGCCTCCATGGTGGAGGATCTGAACGTGGACCTCAATGTCGACTCCCTGACTTCCATTGCTGTGCATGGTTTCGAACGCATGTCCCCGAAAAGCGATGGTTTCACTTCCCGAATCGATAAGCGACCCTGGTACTTTGATATTTCCGAAGGAGGTCTTGAAATTAAGAGATTCAGGCGTATCGCTTGTAAGATACACGACCAGCACATTATCGGGGTTTGAAGCGAACGATTCGCGTCGATAATGATGTCCATTCTCCCAATAGTCGACCTTGGCAATTCCTTCATCAAGATCGAGACTTCGTTTATACTGCCTTACATTTTGCGGGGTATCGAAGTCGATTAAAAGATCCAGCAGAGGAAGATTGGTTCCAAATGATGTTGGATGACTCAGGATGTCTTCTTCGCAGAGTTGTTTCCCTTGAGCATAGTCTCCCTGAAAGAAAAGCTCTCGAATGTGTTGGAGGTGATTCAGTCCGCTCATATTAATGTCGGTGGAACTTTTACAGCCAGACCAAGCGGTTGATTCTGAGAGCGCAATGCATTCTTGCTGTATACCTCCGAAGACCATGCCCCCGATCCTGCCATTTCCGATCGGAAGAGCCTCAAGCCATCGCTTTGCTTCGCCTTGGTACCAGAGCATGTTGTGCAGTGCTATATTCTCGGTAAATGCCATGTCTACTTTGGGCGGCAAAACCGCAAGAGCTGCACTACCGCGCAGGAAATCACGTCTTGTTGGTTTCATTAAGTCCTCTTCGCTGTATCATCAAAATTTCGATTGAGAAGATCAGTCCTGCTGCCGTTGCGACTCGACATCATCATCACCCTAGCCAATACATTGTTTAGCAAACTCCTCGACACTCAGAGGCGACGACGCTCCGAGAAGTTGAACTTCCAACCTCCAATGCTGAAATTTACGACCATCAAGGTTATTTGCACGTCCGTTATGATATGCGTCTACTAATGAGTCAAAGTCAGCATTCGTGGGTTCAAGAGCAACTGTATATTGCTTATCCTCTCCGTATTCAGGCCACGCCCCATAACAGATCCACAATCCAAGAAATCGGATTTCTGAAGGCTTGAAGCGGAACACCAGTCCCTGTCCTGTCCTTCGTCTATAAAGAGAGGCCCATCCAGCTTTACCCATTTGTGCAAATAGTTTGTAAGCGGTCGCTCCATCTCGCGCCTTTACTTTGCTGAGCTCCACCGTTATGCCTGACAGGGTTTGGGCGCAAGGCCAAGCAATGCGACTGCGTTGCTGGAATTGACTGGTTGAACAATACTCAACCGCCAACTCTTTGATCTCCTGCGGCAACAAGATCAAGTCTCCGTCTTCCACTCGTAGTAATGGATGGGCCGACCATAGCCATGTGGCGGGTGAATCGGAGAGATTGTAGAGAGAATAATCCAGAATTAGAGATGATTTCACAAGCGTAGCCGACCTCGTTAGCCGAAAGGGCCGTGATGTCGAATCGACATGCATGACAACATCCCGGGCGGTTGATGAATCAACCTGCCAAGTAGTTCGCCACAGGTCCCCATGGTCAGGCACCGCCGCTTCTCCCGATATCTCTTCGCAGCTCGCTATACTTGGCAAGCACTCATCGAAGCCTCCTCCGTCGCTCTGATCAAAATCGGCGTGTGGGGAGACGTGGTGGTAGCTGGTCAGAGGTGGCAACAGAAATTCTTCTCCGCTCAGCTTGCTACGTATGGAAGAAATCTTTCCGCCGAATATCGGTAAGATCTTTACCTCTAGCAGCTCGTTCTCAATAGAGAGTGCTCTCATTGCATCTATTGTCATGCATGCTCATTTCTCTGAATTCGGATTGTCAACTTCGTAGGAAAAATATCTTGACAACTTGCGTTTTAGTATGGCACCTTCATTGTCGGTAACGTAAACGTATCTGATGATCGTTGATTTAATCAAGTATTAAATATGTTTGAAACGTGTACTTACACTACCCTGCCTATCTTTCTATCTCTATAGATATTCCCTGGCTGGGAAGGCATTTTGGTTCTGGGAACTGTTCTTCAAAACCAGCAAGCAGGAGAGAATTATGGCAAATAACACAAGTCGGTTCGCTACATCAAAGGGATTGAGTGTTTCATATCAGATTCCGCATAAAGAATCTTCCTTCTCCCGACTTACCATTGTCGCCCTTCTCTTCGTATCTTTCATAGGCGGTCTTTTATCAGCGGGTGCACAGACGCCCGGAATTGCAGAGCGACCTTATCAGGGATGGAGTAGTTTCAGTCAACAGACAATCTCGAGCAATTTTCTTACTCAGGCCAATATGACAGCCCAATCTGATGCACTGGCTGCTTCTGGATTGCAGCCGCATGGATTTAACTACATCAACATGGATTCAGGTTGGCAGGGAAGCTTCGATGCTAACGGTCGCCCTATCCCCAATACGTCGACGTTTCCTGATATCGCTGCTCTTGTTGCGCATATTCACTCGAACGGACAAAAAGCAGGAATCTACTGGATTCCAGGTGTGGAGTATCCTGCAGTTGTTGCTAATTCTCCTATTCTGGGAACTCCGTATCATATTCAAGATATATTGGCTGTCCCTTACACGGCAGGCAATGCCTTTGGTGGCCCGGGAACATCCCCATATCACTATAAGATCGATTTTACGAAGCCCGGCGCTCAGGAATATATCAACTCCGTTGTGGATCTGTTTGCTTCCTGGGGCATTGACGCAATTAAGCTCGATGGCGTAACCCCTGGTTCGTACAGCTATAACTTGTCGATCGACAATCGAGCCGACGTGAAAGCATGGGCAAAGGCAATTGCGCAAAGCGGCCGACCTATCTGGTTCACAATCTCCTGGGCACTCGATAAGGACTATCTCAGCACGTGGCAGCAATATGCAAATGCGCGGAGGATTGAAGGGGATATCGATTGCGAAGGAAACTGTTCGACAATTACGAATTGGGCGATGACATCGTGGCGTTTTTACGACATGGTCGGGTGGCAGAACGATGCAGGTCCAAGTACCGGATGGAATGATTTGGATTCTCTCGAAGTCATGAACAATACAACATCCGGCCTGAGCTACGAGGAGCGGCAATCTGCAACTACACTTTGGGCGATGGCGAATGCGCCAATGTATCTGGGTGGAGATCTCACAACGCTGGATGACTTCGGAAAACAGTTGCTTTCGAACGATGAAGTGATTGCTGTTGACCAATCTGGTCGGCCTGCGAAACAAGCCATCGGCAGCGATACGCCGGTGTGGTTTACTGATCTTGGGGATGGCAGTTACTATGTAGCGATCTTCAACCTAAATGCGCTTCCTTTGCAGATAGCTGTTCCATGGTCGAGTTTGGGGTTCGCAAGAGCAACCCATGTACGCGACCTCTGGAATCACATCGAGCTCGGATCTTATGATCACGGTTTTAGCACAACGATTCTTGGGCACGGCGTGCGCCTTTTGAAGGTAGATGCAGAAGGAGATGTTCAGCCGGTCGAGTCACAGAGCTACGAGGCGGAGGCGGCTACCTTGAATGGCTCGGCTGTGATCGCTACATGTTCTGCCTGTTCTGGAGGAGAAAAGGTCGGCGGTCTTGGCTTGGGTTCAAATAACAATGTCACTTTCAATAACATTATCGTGCGGCGTAGTGGTGTCTATCAAATGCAGATCGATTCCATGACGCAGGGGCCAAGATCGCTTATTTATCAGGTAAACGGTGGCCCGCTCAATACTTTGAACGTCGGTGGCGGCAGTTTTTTCTTTCCATCAAGCACAACAGTTTCCGTCGCTCTGCATGCAGGAACTAACAGTATTCTCTTTGGTAGCCCTACTAGCTATCCGCCAGACATGGACAGGATCGTAATTAGTGGAAGTGGCTTCGGAGCGCCACCGCTTCCTCATGCAACGACATACGAAGCCGAAAACGCGACGCTGGCGGGAACAGTAACCCCACCGTATTGCGAATACTGTTCTGGAGCTGGTGAAGCTGGAAATATTGGTGGGGGCAGCGGTAATACCGTTACATTTCAAAACGTCAATGTTGTCACAGCCGGAACATATTTGATGGAGATCGATTACCTGACGAGTGGGCCACGATCATTCTTTGTATCTGTCAACGGCGCGGCCAACACAGAGCTCGATCTGAATGGAAGCAGCTTCAGCCTTCCTGCAAGCACAGTGATCCCGGTGCAATTGCGGGCAGGAACGAATACGATTCAGTTTGGCAACGATGACGGCTATGCCCCCGCTTTAGACCGCATCGCAATCGCACCCGTTGTGGCGTCTTCGGACTTGACAGGAGCAATTGCAGCCAAAACTGGTGGAGATGGCCTCCGCATATGGAAGATTTCACTCAACAATTTAGGAACAGGGCGAGGTACAGGAGTTCAGATCAATATGTTTTCAGTGACACAATCTACTGGTGAAGGCTCATGCCATCCACGCATACTTGCGAAACTACCGATTATGGCTAAGGATGTTTCGGCTGGAGCGCACGTCGATGTCGATGTGCCTCTTGATTTTTCCCGTTGCTCAGCGAACGCGCGATTTAATGTTGGCATAGTGTTCTCTGCCAATAATGGCGCGGAGGTCGGCAACTTTGTCGACAGTAATGAGAAACGATGACATGCACGCAGCTCTTTACCTGAAATTCAGTTAGGTGTTGTGAATAAGACAGAACATCGGACGGGCGCTGCAGCTTCAGCTGCAGCGCTTTTGGATACTAGGGCTGTATTTCTGCCTCAACTTGAGTCAACTTCATTGAAGAGCCTACCGATTGAACGGGCGGCTTGATATTGCCAACGGATCGCTCATTCCAATCAAGAAATATCCTGCGATCCGTTCAAGTTGGGAAACCAGAATTGATCTCAAACGAAATTACTTTCGCTTTATAGTGGTCAAGACTTATAACTCTTCTTGACAATCGTCTGGATAGCTACCTAGAGTGAGATTTGCGGTAACGTAAACGGCATTATGAAAATACGTTGATTGGCGGGAAGAAAGCAGCCTCTGATCTGCGCTTTGAAAGAGTAGCTGGGGTCGCATTGGGAATAGAGCATGGAACAGCACAAAGTTTGTAAGGAGCAGGTAAATATGGTGTCAGAGAGCACGGAAGTTTCGAAATTACAACTGCCGGCGGCACCTCTTAGCGAAACAGGTTCGGTCAAAGCCTGGCAGGAGCCAGTTTTGATCAGGGCTTATATGCCTGCAACTCCGGATCCCAATCCATTGTTTCTCGAGAAGCGGGTCTATCAAGGCAGTAGTGGGCGAGTCTATCCTCTGCCCGTCATCGATCGTGTCGACACCGAGCCACGAATTCATCAATGGAAGGCTGCTCATATCGAAAATGAATTCATTCGACTGATGATCCTCCCTGAGATTGGTGGACGAATCCACGTTGGCTTGGACAAGGTCAATGGCTACGATTTTTTCTATAGGCAAAATGTCATCAAACCTGCCCTTGTAGGTCTTGCAGGGCCATGGATATCAGGGGGAGTTGAATTCAACTGGCCACAACATCACCGTCCCGCGACCTTTATGCCGGTTGAACTGAGCATCGAACGCGATCCAGATGGATCCGTGACGATCTGGTGTAGCGATCATGATCCCATGGTGCATATGAAAGGCATGCATGGTATCTGCCTGCACCCGGGAAAAGCATACATCGATCTACGAGTTAGGCTTTACAACCGAACTCAGGATACGCAGACCTTTCTTTGGTGGGCAAACGTCGCGACCAAAGTAAATGAGAAGTATCAATCCTTCTTTCCCAAAGATGTCCGTTTTGTTGCCGATCATGCCAAACGTGCCGTCACGGAGTTTCCTCTCAGTCAAGGAAGTTACTACGGCGTCGACTATGGCCGTCGCGCTATTGAGGGAGTGCCGGATAACGAGGAGCCCACTCATTTTTGCCCGGATGGATCATATCCGCCGAATGATCTAAGTTGGTACTCAAATATTCCTGTTCCGACAAGTTACATGATTGCCAACTCAAAAGGTGATTTTGCCGGTGGCTATGATCACGCTTTGCAGGCAGGCATGGTGCACATAGCCAACCATCATATTTCTCCCGGCAAAAAACAGTGGACATGGGGAAACCACGATTTCGGTTATGCATGGGACAGAAGTTTAACCGACTCTGATGGCCCCTATGTTGAGTTGATGGCTGGCGTCTATACGGACAACCAGCCCGATTTCTCCTTCCTTGCCCCAGGGGAGACCAAAACCTTCAATCAATATTGGTATCCAATCCGCGAGATTGGTGTGCCCGATCTTGCTAATCTCGACGCTGCAATACGCATTGAGAGAAGCTCTGACAATATGATCGTTCACCTTCTTGTAACTCGCGAGATCTCCAATGCAGTAGTCTCGGTTCAGTCTGGTGGACACGAGATAGGTAGATGGCGTGGTCGTCTCGTGCCTGAACATCCCTTGCATACCGAGCTAGCGATTGACGGCGATCTGCAAGACATAGAAGTGGTCGTGAAGGAAATTAGCGAAAACGAGGATTTAATCCTCCATTATGCTCCTGCCAAAATAGCCGTTGCACCTCGCCCGGCAACTGCGACGGAACCAGAATTGCCGGAAAATATCCGTTCAAGTGATGAACTCTACCTTGTCGGATTGCATTTGGAGCAGTACCGTCATGCAACTCGAGAACCCGTTTCGTACTGGCAGGAAGCTGTTCGACGAGATAGCGCAGACAGCCGCTCCAACCATGCTCTGGGGCGGTGGCATCTCCGACGCGGCGAATTCTCCATAGCTGAACGTTATCTCCGTACTTCCATTGAGCGTCTTACCGAACGGAACCCGAATCCATACGACGGCGAGCCTTACTACAACCTAGGATTGACCTTAAACTATCAGGGGAGAATCTCCGAAGCCTATGAAGCTTTTTACAAGTCCACCTGGAATTCCGCGTGGCGAGGACCCGCTTACCATCGTCTAGCGGAGATCGATTGTGGGCGGCTTCAATGGAAGAACGCTCTCGATCACCTTGAGCGTTCCTTGAGAGCAGATACAGACAACTTGAATGCACGCAATCTGAAGACCGTTGTGCTCCGAAAACTAGGCAGGGACGAAGAGGCAGCGCTCTTCCTCTCAGCGACATGTGAGCTTGATCCTCTCGACAATTGGAGCCGCTATCTGAACTCGCGAACAAAACCGTTGAATGAGCAGCAAAGACTTGATTTAGCCTTTGATCACCTGCGAGCCAATCTATTGGAAGAAGCTGCTGACATCCTTTCGACGAATTGCGTAAATACGGATAGTGCGCTGTCAACTATGCAGCTTTATGGTCTGGCACATGTTTATCTCCTGCTAGGGTGCAAAAAGATGAGTGATGAGACATACCAACTCGCGGCTGCTGCGGAGCCAGCCTATGTTTTCCCTAGCAGGCTGGAAGAGCTTGTGCTGTTGGAGTCTGCTATAGACCGAAATCCGCTTGACGCAAGGGCTCGGTATTATTTGGGCAATCTTCTATATGACAAAAGACGGCATACAGAGGCTATCGAGTTATGGGAGCGCGCTGCGGAGCTGGACCCTCATTTTCCCACGGTTTGGAGAAACCTTGGGTTTGCTTACTCCAACATCCGTCATGATCAAAAGAGTGCTCTTGCGGCATTCGCTCGAGCACGAGCAGCCGCACCTAACGATGCCCGCATAGCCTATGAGCAAGATCAGTTGCTAAAGCGCACGGATGCAAGTCCTGAGCGTCGACTTGCATCCTTCGAGCAATTACAGAAGTTGGTGGCATCGCGCGACGATCTCTCTGTGGAGCTTGCCACACTTTATAACCAGGTTGGACGTCCACAAGACGCATTAAAGGTCTTACTCTCGCGTCGATTCCAACCATGGGAAGGCGGCGAAGGTTTAGTGCTGACGCAATTCGTCCGAGCAAATCTTCTTCTCGGTCATAAGGCGCTTGCTGAGGGCAAACCCGAGGTTGCAATTTGCAGATTTGGAGCCGCATGGAATCTACCTGAAAGTCTTGGGGAAGCAAAACACCTTCTAATGAATCTCAGCATGATCGACTATTGGCTGGGAGTCGCGCATGCTGCTAATCGAGATAACGATCAAGCGTCCCTCCACTGGGAGCGTGCAGCAATGGTGCGGGCTGACTTCCAACAGATGCAGGTTCATTCCATCTCGGATATGACGTACTGGAACGGAAAGGCGCTCGCCAGGCTTGGCAGGAATGATGAGGCGAAGGATGTCTTTCAAGAGATATACGACTACTCCATCAGACTCGAAGATCAGCCCTCACGAATAGATTATTTTGCGACCTCGCTCCCCACGATGCTGCTCTTTGATGATGATCTGGATCTGCGGCAGAAGATTTCAGCAAAATTTCTTCGCGCTCAAGCTCTCCTTGGTCTTGGACGCGTATTTGAAGGAACCGCTTTGCTCAACGAGGTGCGAACTCTTGACGCAAATCATTCAGGAGCAGCTGATTTATTGTCAGCTATTGAAATGGCTGTGGTCTAGCTATGCAGATTGTTCCCGTACATACGAGTACAAATGCGCCCGCAGTTCAAAGCAAAAATACCGCTTACCTTTGGACGATCGCGTTGGTAGCAGCTATGGGCGGGCTGCTCTTTGGTTATGACTGGGTAGTGATTGGAGGTGCACGTCAATTTTACGAAAGCTACTTCCATCTCACCTCAGAACAACTTATCGGCTGGGCCAACGGCTGCGCCTTACTCGGGTGTTTCGTCGGTTCTTTAATCGCAGGATATGCAGGTGAACGCTTCGGTCGTAGGCGTGTCCTTCTCGTTTCGGCAATTTTATTTGCAATTTCTTCAACGCTTACAGGATGGTCTTATTCTTTTTCATCCTTCGTCTTCTGGCGCATCGTCGGCGGAGCCGCAATTGGGCTTAGTTCTAATATGTCTCCTCTTTACATCGCCGAGATAAGTCCAGCTAAGGTCCGTGGTCGTCTCGTTAGTCTGAATCAATTCGCCATCGTGATCGGCATTCTTCTGGCACAGATTGCGAATTGGCAGATTGCTCGTCCGATTCCCGACCATATGAGCCGACTTGCATTTTTGCGATCCTGGAACGTTCAGTACGGATGGCGTTGGATGTTCTGCGCGGTAGTCGTGCCAGCGGTGATATTCACCGTTACATCGTTCTTTATCCCTGAAAGTCCTCGCTGGTTGTTGACCAAAGGCGAAGAGACTTCAGCTTGCGATGTGCTCACCAGAATAGGAGGGCGTTCGTATGCGCTGGAAGAGATATCGAACATCAGAAAGGTTCTGGATCTCGAAGCACGAATGAAAATATCCTTGCGAGAGTTTGGAATGCCTGGAATCAGGAAGATCGTGCTGATCGGTGTAACCCTCGCTGTTCTCCAGCAGTGGACAGGTATCAACATTCTCTTTAACTATGCCGCAGAGGTTTATCGTAGTGCCGGATATGGGCAGAATGATATCTTCCTCAACATCGTAATCACCGGGACGATCAATCTGATCTTCACGGTCATGGCCATGCTGATCGTCGATAGGATCGGCCGTCGCCCAATGATGTTGTATGGCTGCTTGGGAATAGGGCTGTCACATCTTTTTGCCGCTCTGGCCTATCACGCAGGCTGGCATGGCAGGCCAGTGTTGCTGCTTACGCTTAGCGCTATTGCCTGCTACGCTCTCACTTTGGCACCTGTTACATGGGTACTGATTTCGGAGATATTCCCCAACCGCATTCGTTCTCAGGGAGTGTCGATTGCAGTATGCGCTTTATGGCTATCATCCTTTGCCCTCACCTATACGTTTCCATGGATTGACCATAAACTAGGTAGCTCAGGCACCTTCCTCGGATATGGTGGAATCTGTATCCTCGGGGCCGCCTTTGTGTACTTCTTTGTGCCGGAGACTAAAGGGCAGACGCTAGAGCAAATCGAATCCAAAAGCCTTCACTCGAATTAGCTACTTCTCGGCAGCTAAGCGTTTCCCCATTCGGCTCATTTCTAACTAGATAGATTGAAACGTTCACGAAAGTATCAGGCAATTCTATAAATCATCGCATTTACAAATATTTACAGGCATATCTTCTATAAATAATTTTCCTTGACAGTTATCTAGAATCAAGCATAAGGTGGTTTACCGGTAACGTACACAATTGTTGTTCAGATCCGTAAATACGTGCGGAGGATTTGGGCGCCATGTTTAGTTCAGAGAGGCCATACAGATGAGATCGGTAGAGCAAAATTGCGGGAGGCAAACTTCGATGGCGAGGAAAAGATTTCAAGACTTATGCGAACGAATCGGACAGCAAATGTTGCTTCTGGCGTGCTTGTTGGGGATTCAGCTTGCCAATCATGCTGCCATCGCACAAGTTGATCAAGGCGCGATCACAGGTGTCGTGCAGGATACCAGCGGTGCGGTTGTTCCCAATGCGCAGGTTACGGTGACGAACACGGATATAGGATTAGTATTGCAAGGGACTACGAACGGGAGTGGCGTCTATGTATTTTCACCACTGAAGATTGGCCATTACTCTGTGAGCGCCACGGCGAAGGGATTTCAGACAACGAGGCGCGAAAATCTTCATCTCGATGCGGAGCAGCGGCTCAACATTGTTATGGCTTTGAAGCCGGGTGCAGTTTCAGATACGGTAACTGTCACAGATGAAGTTCCGCTGCTCCAAACCCAAAGTAGCGCTGTTGGTCAGGTTATCAGCACAGACGTGATTAACAATACGCCTCTCAATGGACGTAATTGGGTTTATATCGCGCAATTAACTGCGGGTGTCGCCCCTCCTCTTGGAAATACGCGTGGCAGCGGCAGCGGCGACTTTGTAGCGAACGGACAGCGTGCCGAGCAGAATAACTTCATCCTCGATGGCGTGGACAATAACACCAATCTGGTCGACTTCCTCAACGGCTCTAGCTATGTTATGCGACCACCCCCCGATGCACTCTCTGAGTTTAGTCTTCAAACCAGCAACTTCAGCGCGGAGTTCGGGCATTCGGCCGGTGGTGTCATGAATGCTAGCATTAAATCAGGTACGAACCAGATCCATGGAGATATATGGGAGTACTTGCGCAACACGAACCTAGATGCGATCAACTGGAACGCCGGTCCTGGTGCAAAGGTTCCTCCATATCATCAGAACCAGTTTGGGGCAACGCTTGGTTTGCCGATCTGGAAGAACAAACTGTTCTATTTCGGAGACATCGAGGTTAACCGTATCTCGATCAGCAATCCAACGCCGATCAATGTACCTACGGCACTAATGAGACAGGGAAATTTTTCTGAACTGTTGAATGGAAGTTTGACTGGAGTTGGTGCACCGACCTTGCTCTACGAGCCAAATTCGGCTGACGTTAATAAGCCAATGATATGCAATGGGCGGCAAAATGTATTGTGTCCCAGCCAGATCAATACAGTCGCTTCGAGAATCCTCAATCTCTATCCAACTCCGAACGCCAACAATGGCAAGACTTATAACAACTACATCGTCAACCTTGGTAACAGCGATAATATCGTCCAGTGGGACCAACGCTTGGATTGGAACATTCGATCAAGCGATCAGGCTTATGCTCGTTACAGCTACCTGCATGAGATCAAGACCAATGGTCTTCCTCTAGGGCCGCTCCTGGATGGAAGCGGCTATGGCGGTCAGTACGACACGAACCTTGCTATGAACTTTATGGGTAGCGAGACCCATATCTTTACCCCTTTGCTTACTAATGAGTTTCGTTTTGGCTATAACTGGGGCGTATTTAACTTTCAGCAACCAAATGCTTATAACCCCAACGCTGCCTCCTCGTTGGGATTGGGCCCGCAGTCGCCTAATTTGAAGCCAGGTCAGTATGGTCTGCCATCTGGTTATGTCAATGGCACGATCCAGCAGTGGGGTTCAGTGGGCATCAGCCGAGAATCTCAGAACGTATATCAAATATTGGACAACGTGACGAAGGTATGGGGTAATCACTCTCTCAAGTTTGGAGTGTCACTGCAGGCGGTGCGCTTTTACTATATCTATGCTCCCGCAGACCTTGGTCAATATCATTACGACGGCCAATTCACGGGATTGCCCGGCGTAGCAAATACTGGCTCAGCAGTTGCAGACATGTTGGTGGACCAGGAGAACTACGCTGCCGTGTCGCAATCGCCGAATGTTAATGATGCGCAGTGGTATAAGGCTGGTTACGCACAGGACGATTGGAGGCTGACGCCGAAGCTCACCTTGAATCTGGGCATCCGCTACGACTATTACCAACCTTATAAGGAAAACTCAGGAGCGCAGGCCAACTTCGTTGTTACCGGTCCGCTCGGCATTGGTACTGGTTCGGGAGTCTATGAGTTGCCAAAGAGTCAGCAAAATGTTCCTTTGGGCGCTCCTTTTCTCAGTATATTGGCGAAGGACAATGTCAGCGTGAAGTACGTTGATAACGATCGCCTGATAACAGGGCAAAAGACGAATTTCGCTCCACGCATCGGCTTTGCCTATCAGGCACATCCGAGCACGGTCTTCCGTGCTGGCTTTGGTATCTTCTATGGCGGTCTTCAGTCAGAGGGAAATGGAAACTTGGGAGCGAACTTCCCCTACTCCAATCAGGCCAGCTTCTATGCTCCCACCTGTTCAACAGACAACTGTCCGTCGTTGGCAGCGCAAGGCATCACGCTTCAGGCAGGTCTACAACCATCCATCGGAGCAGGTTTGCAGACCTTCGTCTCCCAGCCGGGTTTCCATTCTACCGATCCAAATGTAAAGACTCCGTACACGATGAATTACAGCTTCGGGATGCAGCAATCGATTTCTCCCAACCTGGCTGCCACCATCAGCTATGTTGGCAATGTTTCTCGACACTTGGAGTTGTACGCCGCACCGAATACTGCGCCTGGCCTATGGAGACCAGGCACAAACACCAACCCCTTCAATCCTTTCCCGGATCTTGGTGGCATAGGTCAGATCCACTATGGAGGCGTGAGCACCTACAACTCGCTGCAGACGAAATTGGAGAAGCGCTATTCACACGGGCTGTCATTCTTGGCAACGTATACCTGGTCTCATGCACTTGATGATGCCAGCGATGCAGGTGGTCTCTTCACTGCGATCGGCGATCGCAATCAGGCACTAATTCCATTTATTGATGAACTTACTAACTCTGTCTTTGACATTCGCCATCGTGTCACTATCAATGGTAACTACGAGCTGCCATTTGGTAAGGGACGGGCATTTCTGAATCACTCACGCTGGGCCGACGAGACAGTCGGCGGCTGGGCGACGAGCCTGACTTGGGCAGCCCAGACTGGTGTACCATTTACGGTCTCGCCCAATATCAGTACAGCGGCCAATGGTGGCGGCCGCGCATATACTATCCGCAATCCATTCAGCGGAGGCGGCACGCCCGATCCATCTAACCCAAGCCTTACTTCCTGCCCGGCAGAGGTTCGGACAAAGCTGAACTACATCAACCCCTGCGCTTTCCGTAACCCGATTCCGGGAGAAACGATCTCTGACGCTACACATCCAGTAGGTTCGGTTAACTCGGACGGTGTTCCTGTTCTCTATCAGGCACCTGTAACCGACAAAGCTACGGCGATCGCGCTACTTGGCGGGGTGCAGAATAATGTATACGGCCCCGGCTACTATCAGGTGAACATGTCGATGTTCAAAACATTTCCCACCTGGCGTGAGCAGAACCTGCAGTTCCGAGCAGACGCTTTCAACGTGCTGAACCATCCAACGCTGGGAACACCTAACGGTTCTATGAATGCAAATGGAGGTCTGATCTCCGGACCAAAGTTCTTTCAGAACAACACGCCGGATGCTCGTTTCTTCCAGCTGTCTCTTAAGTATGTGTTTTAGCAGATTGTGATTTACTGATTCGCGGGAGTGAAGGGACAATGCAGACAATTTTCCCTTCGCTCCCGTCTGTCACTGCATAGTTTTATTTTTGGAGTTCAGATTTTCCTTTCAACCAGTTTGAGTTCATATCCTTCACAAAGAGGTTGATGTCATCTATGCATTGGTCGTTCAAGAGAAGCTTTCTCGCCACTACTGTCTTCAGCATTTTTTGCAGCGGAGTAGGGTTCGCGCAAACCGGACCAGTCATGCTCTCCTCCCCCGACCAGCAGCTAGCTATGCAGTTCACAACCATAACTGAAAAGGGAGCTGCTAGCAGTGAAGGAAAGCTTGTTTACTCTGTGACATTCCACGGCAAACAGCTGCTTGATGCCTCCGCATTGGCGCTTGAGTTGACGAATCAGCCAGCGTTGGGAAGCAATGTACAGATCGTTGAAAGCACTCCAGGGAAAGGAAGTGACGACTATGCGTTGATTGCTGGAAAGGCTGGCAAGGTCCATGATCAGTACAACAAGATTGAGCTACGCGTTGTCGAGAACAGTGGCCCGAAAAGGACACTCCTCATTGAAGCCCGTGCATATAACGATGGAATCGCCTTTCGCTATGTCCTTCCTGAACAAGATGCGATTAAAGAACTTCGTTTGAAACAGGAAGACACCGAGTTTCGCATCAGTACCGATGCAACAACCTGGGCATTGGAGCTGCCTAACTATCGCAGCAGTTACGAGAGCGAGTATGTAAAGCTTCCTATCTCGGCTTTCAGTAATCAAGGTGGTGTCTCAAGCAACTTTCTCATTGGTCTGCCTCTGCTACTGCATTCGCCGGGAACAGCATGGATGGCGTTGACAGAAGCCGATCTCGAAGGCAACGCAGGGATGTATGTCACCAATCCCTCCGGAAACTGGGCAGGGCATTGGTTTGTATCGAAGCTCTCTCCACGAATCGATGACCCCAGCCTGGCACTCTCGACTACATTGCCTTACCACTCTGCCTGGCGAGTTCTTTTAGTCGCGGACCAGCCCGGAAAGTTGATGGAATCCAATATCATCACAGATCTGAACTCGCCCAATAGAGTACGGGATACGAGTTGGATACAGCCTGGAAAGGCATCTTGGAACTGGTGGGCTGGGGATATCGGGCCTGATGGTAAGTCGGCATTCACCACGAAGAACATGGAGTATTACGTAGACTTCGCTGCAAAGTCAGGCTTTCCCTATATGCTGCTTGACGCTGGTTGGGCAGACGGTAGAGACATCACCAAACTGCGCGGCAACGTCGACGTGCCGGAGCTAGTGCGGTACGCCGCTACGAAGCATGTTAAAGTCTGGATCTGGCTCTACTCCGTTTCAGTAATGGATCAGATGAAGGAGGCCTTCCCCCTCTATGAAAAGTGGGGCGTAGCCGGTGTGAAGATCGATTTCGTTAATCGCGACGACCAGGAGGGAATTAAGTTCTATTATGATGTCGCTCGCGAGGCCGCCGCTCATCATCTTATGGTTGACTTTCACGGAGCCAGCAAGCCATGGGGCATTGAGCGTACATATCCCAACGTCCTCAGCTACGAGGCAGTTCTTGGCGCAGAAAACAACAAGGTTGGAAGGCGGGATAGCCCCGTCGATCGCAGTGTCTTCCCCTTCACTCGCATGATTGCCGGCCCTCTGGACTATACTCCTGGTGGCTTCAACAACGTAACGGAAGATGGATTTGTCGCGCGAGACCAGAGTCCTATGATCATGGGTACGCGCGCGCAGCAGTTAGCGCTATACGTGGTCTTCCAGACTCCCTTCCAAATGGTGTCCGACAGCCCCCAGGCGTATGCTAACCAGCCGGCGTTCAAATTCATCCATGATGTCCCCACGCAATGGGACTCCATGCATGTCATCAATGGTGAACCTGGTGAATTCGTCACGATCGCACGCAGCCATGGTCAGGAATGGTATCTAGGCAGCACAACGAACTGGACGCCACGCGAGCTTCGTGTCCCGCTGGATTTTCTGGGTGCCGGACACTACGTTGCCGAGATCTATGAAGATGCACCGGATGCGGCGCTACATCCTCAACACGTCACTATTAGGAAGCAGGTTGTGACCAAAGGGGAGAAGCTGACTCTTAAGCTAGCTTCGGGCGGCGGCTGCGCAATCCGGTTTATCCCACAGCACAGCAACTGATCATGCAGCAGCCGAATAGGACGGGAGTAGAAACGAAGATCGTTTAGCTCCCGTCTCTAGGCTTGCTCCGAATCGATAAAGAGCCAGTATCCCGATCTCTAGGTTTCCTCATATTCTGTCAGGCTGTCCAGGCGATCGATGAAAAGAGGAAGATTGCTTCGGAAGATGATATGCGGTGCCAACCGCGTTATTGGAGATGTCTTCCTATCTTCCAGCAGATAATTAATGAGGCTTTCGAATGCTACCTTCCCTTGTGTAAAAGGACGCTGGTAAAGAGTCGCTAATATCTTCCCCGTCTCGATCAGCGGGACAAGCTCCTGAAAAAGATCGGTCGTGACTACCTGAATCTTCCCAAGGAGGCCTTCTTCTTCGATAGCCTGCAAGACCGGAAGGCTATTGGCCGTACTAATATAAAGACCCTGCGGTTTTGTTTCTCCATGCAGCAGGGCAATGGTTTGGCGATAGGCCTCCTTGGGGCGCTCATGCGATTCCACTGCAGGTAACAGGCTAAGCTGCGGAGCAAGCATGGCGAGAGTAGCCGCAAAGCCGCGCAGTTTTTCTGCATGATCAAGCGTGGTCAGCTCACCGGTAATAGTCGCGACATAACTCTTGCGAGAGAGTTTGAATGCCAGAAGCTCAGCAGCGATCGCGCCACTGGAATAGGCATGTGAGGAAACAAGGCCAACTCGTCCGCTGGCGGGCGCGTCACTCGCCACACAGAGCATTGCCGTCCCTTGAGCCGTAAGGCGGCGGATGATCGGATCCAGCTTTCTGGGATTGCCAGGGGTAAAGATGATGCCGTCGCACTTATCCTTTAGTCTGGCCTCAAGCAGCTCGATGTCACCTTGACCCATCCGGGGATACTCATGGAAAGTAAGGTTCACGTGAATCCCGGTAGTTGCCTCCGCTGCGGAACGTATTCCCGCACGGAGAGGATCGAAAAAGTGAGAGATCTGTTTTGGAAGAACGATGGCGATTTCGATTCTGCGGTTGAGCTTTAATGCCTGCGCAGCCAAATTCGGCTTATAGCCCAATTCCTCAGCCTTTTGCAAAACACGAGCCTTGGTCTTTGGGTTCACACCAGTTCGATCATGCAAGGCACGGTCGACCGTGCCGATCGAAATCCCGAGAGCTTTAGCGATGTCTTTGATACCAGAAGTCTTCGGCGCAATAGTCATATTGGCAAATGTCACAATCAAATCGTACGTCCATGTTACGGCGATTCCTTGTCTGTCGCACGAACTTTGTCCGCATCACCTCGAGACATAGCTTCCATTTCCAGTACTTACAAAATAAAATGCGATGGAACGGGGTCAATATCCTTAACTGAAGCCGCCTCTTCATCTAGTAGTTACGGATGGCACTAGAGATTGCACGAGAGACTTATCTAATAATTTGTCGACTTCGCTCTTGTGGCAACAGGGATGGTGTTTGAGGATGTTTTGATTGATGCACCTCGTTCAACACAGACACATAGCAGGTAAACTGCGTTTGGCGAGAAACTCGCATCCGCATTGTTAATGAAGTCAATGGCGACTCTCCGCACCGTTTGATCGTGGGTATTTTGTCATTTGTCAGGCCGTCCTGAGTGATGTAGGTTCGCAAATCAGCGAACGATCTGTATGCGCCGCGCTTTTTGACCTTTGACCTGTAGAAATCATTTAGGACGAGTTCGAGCGTTACCAGAGCCATCAACCCTCCAGCTTTGATTACGTCTTTATAGAGCCACGCCAAGAAATAGAGCATCGGCACTCGCTGGAATTTTGCTGTCACTATCTCAGGAATCCCCGTTGCCAGACCAACGAGGCGACGAAAGCACGCCACTGCGCCGCCGTCGTGAATTCAATGAAACCGCTTAGATTGCCTGGAGGGTGCTGGCGAGGGTACTGAAATTTGGAATCTGCGATTTTCCCAGCGTTTTTGAATGCTCAAGGGTGCTGTCGTTAGCCATTAACGCCCATTAAATAATTAGATGTAATCAGTTTGCGTAACTGTCACGGCGCACGGTCCAACTCAATTACAGCGCCAATTGCAGCGATAATCCTGCGATAGGGATATGCAAAGGAATATAAGAAGTGTGTAAGATGGTGGCCAGAGACGGGATCGAACCGCCGACGCCGGCCTTTTCAGGGCCGCGCTCTACCACTGAGCTATCTGGCCTTGGCATCTAACGCCTTTATCGGGGATCGCCAAGAACGCCCGTGCGCAGAATCTACGCTTGTTGCCCCAGCCTTTTCAGGGAAGCGCGTCACCGGCGGGAGCCGGGGACGCAAACGCATCTTTAGTATAGCAATCCCTGACCATACCGCCAACTTCCTCCCCCGCGCTATCCTTTCTCATCCTGCAATCCTAAGGAAAGCTCTCATGCTGAGTCGTCTTCAACGGTACGCCACTGCCGCCCTCCTCTGCCTTTTCACCGCCGCTACAGCTCAGGCAGCGATACCAAAACTATCGCGGGCACGACAGGAGCAGAGAGCCGCTCAGGCATTCAACGTAGCTAAGAAAAATCCCTTACAACTCCGGGCCTTTCTCGCGCAAATGCCGAAGGGGGCCGATCTCCACATGCATCTATCCGGTGCGGTCTATGCCGAGACTTTCCTTAAAGACGCTGCTACTGATCTGCTCTGCGTAGATCCCGCCACCCTTAGCTTTGCCAAAAATATTGGTACAATGCGTGGTCTTCCCCCACAGCCCGTCTGTGCCAAGGGTGACGTCCGCGCCGATAGCGTCTTTACCAACCAGCATCTTTATGACGCGCTCGTCGACTCATTCTCCATGCGTAGCTTTGTCCCCAGCGCAGGCAACAGCGGTCACGATCAGTTCTTCAATACCTTCGATCGCTTCGGCAAGGTCAGCGACTCGCACTACGGCGAGTGGCTTGACGAAGTCGCCACCCGCGCCGCAACCCAAAACGAGCAGTACCTCGAAATTATGAGCACGCCCACCTTCGCCGATGTAGCCAGACTCAGCTCCACTATCCCTTGGCCAACTACGCCGGTTGATTCCGCCGACAGCCGCACCGGGGATGCCACCGGAACCAACCCGTCCGACCTCGCCCACTTCCGCGACGCTCTTCTCGCTGGCGGTCTCCAGAACGAAGTTGCCATCGACCGCAAGCAGCTCAGCGATGCCTTCGAATCTCGCAACCGCATCGAGCACTGCGGCCGACCGAATGCTGCTCCCGCCTGCTCGGTCAAAATCCGTTTTCTCTATCAGGTCCTCCGCGCCTTTCCTCCACAGCAGGTCTTCGCCCAAACACTGCTCGGCTTCGAACTCGCATCCCAAGACCCGGACGTCGTCGGCATCAACTTCGTCCAGCCCGAAGACGCCTTTTACTCCATGTCCGAATACCACCGCCAGATGCGGATGCTCGACTATTTGCACAGCGTCTATCCCCGCGTTCACATCACGCTTCATGCCGGGGAACTCGCGCCTGGCCTCGTCCCGCCCGCAGGCCTCCGCTTCCACATCCGCGAGGCCGTCGAGCTTGGCCACGCCGAACGCATTGGCCACGGCGTCGATATCATGTACGAAGATAATCCGCAGGCACTCTTAAAAGAGATGGCCACCCATCACATCATGGTCGAAATCAACCTCACCTCGAACGACGTCATCCTCGGCATCGACCCAACTCACCATCCCTTGCCGATCTACCGCGCCGCGCACGTCCCCGTCGCGCTCTCCACCGACGACGAAGGTGTCTCCCGCATCGACCTCACCAACGAGTACGTCCGCGCGGCCCGCGACTTCAACCTGAGCTACGCCGATCTAAAAGACATGGCCCGTACCTCGCTCGAGCATAGCTTCCTTCCCGGTCTCAGCCTCTGGCAACAATCCGATAACTTCACTCGCACCAACATAGCTTGTGCGACCCAGCCTCTCGGCTCAGAAAAGCTATCTGCCAAATGCGAAGCATTCCTCCAGTCCAGCGAAAAGGCAACCGAACAATGGCAACTCGAACATCGCTACGATGTGTTCGAGTCCACGCTGCCCTAGCAGTTATCTCTTCACCACAACCGCCGCCCCCGAATAGCGAATCGTCTTGTCAGGCCGTGAAGCCAGCGCCTCTCCCGCGCCATGCTCCCGTCCAACCCAAACAATGTTGAAGGTTCGCTCCTTCGGCATCCCTGGATACTCTCCCTTGCGCGTTCCAATCGTCAGCGTCTTCGCTGCCTCGTCCCAGCGAATCGGGATCACACTATGCAAGCCCTTTTTGTAGTCGTAGTTATTCCCCTCATCGTGATAGAGGTTGAAGCTCCCGTCCGCGCCGGTGTACACCCGCAGTTCAATCGGCCCGTCAGGATTTTCATCGGCATACTCAATCTCCGGCCCCATCGGCACAATCGACCCAGCCCGCACATACAGCGGAATCCGATCCAGCGGAGCCTCGGCCTCAATCCATCCTCGTCCTGCTATGCGATCACCCGTCCAAAAGTCATACCAAACCGGAGAAGCAGGCAGATACACATCCCGCTTTGTCGCACCCTCGCGCATCACCGGATTCACCATCAGTGCAGGCCCAAACATAAACTGGTCGCCTATATCCCACGTCTTCTCATCTCCACGCCAATCCATCACCAATGGCCTTTGGATGGTGTAATCCTCATTCGTCACCCGCCACGCCAGCGAGTAGATATAAGGCATCAGACGATACCGCAGCTTGTCGTACTTCAGCAGAATCGGTTCCACCTTGTCATATGTCCACATCTCGTTATGATCGCGATGCCCATGCGTGCGAAACACCGGACAGAATGCGCCAAACTCAAACCATCTCGCATAAAGCTGCTGGTAAGCAGGATCATTCGCAGGCCGGTCAAACGGCTGAAAATATCCACCGATATCGGTCGTCCAGTAAGGATTTCCCGACAGCGCAAAGTTCAATCCAGCCGGCACCTGTCGTTGCAGGTTCATATAAGTGCTGTAGATGTCTCCTGACCACGTAGTCGCGCCATTTCTCTGCTGCCCCAGAAACGCTGACCGCGTCAGCAGAAACACGCGCTTCTGATCGTTCGTCTCCTTCCAGTGCTCCTGCACCCCACCCGTATGCACCAGCGGAAAGATATTCGTATACCGCGCTCCGCTGCCAATCGACAGATGTTTGTTCTGCAAAATCGCATCACCCACATGCGGCCACGACTCCTCCGGCTCCGCGCTGTCCAGCCAAAAGGCATCCCAGCCCATGTCGAACAGCTTGCCCGCAAGATTGTTCCAGTAGAAATCCCGAGCTGCAGGATTGGTTGCATCGTAGACATGCGCGTTATAGATATCGAAGTGCTTCGCTGAAATCTTTTTGAAGTTCTCCGAATCCGGATCGAACAATCCCCACACTGACAGCATGGCATGGACATGCTCATCATGCAGCGTCTTTAACTCACCGCGCACATCAGGAAAGTTCTTATTGAAGACAGGATCGCCCTCCTTCTGCCACCAGAACCAGTCCTGCACGATTCCATCGATCGGAATATGCTCCGCACGATATCGCGCGGCCACATCCAGCACCTCCTTCTGCGAGACGTAGCGGTCCTTCGATTGAAAAAATCCATAAGCCCACTTCGGAAACAGCGGCGTATGCCCCGTCAGATTGCGGTACTGATGAATCACCGCATCCAGCTCCGGCCCATAGATCAGGTAGTAGTCCACCGCATCGCCCGCCATTGTTCTGAACGAAAGTTCAGTAGGGAAGCGGTTGTCCACATAAGTCAGCGATGCCGTGTTCCACATCACGGCATAGCCCTTGCTCGAGACCAGCAGCGGAATCGCTACATCGGTATTGTTCTGGCCCAACTCAATCGTCGCGCCGCGATAGTTGAACATCCCGTTCTGGTGCTGCCCCAATCCATACAAGCCTTCAACTCTGTCTGGAGAAAAACGATCGGTCACATGGTAAGTCGTCTCACCGTTCACCTCTGCCTTGTCATAGGTGCGCGGTTCGTTGCTGCTCTCCCGCAGCAGCGATTTCCCTTGCAGGTCGCTATAGGCAAGGTTGCCGTTCTTCAGCGAAAACGCCACCTTCAGAGCGGCAGTGGTCAAAGTCGCTTCTTTTTCATCCTGCACAAAATGAAAGCTCGCCCCCGGACAAGACTTGCTCGCTTCCAGCATCCATGGCTGCACCGGCGAGCTCGCTGTCGGATCGCCCGGCCCAGCAACCACGTGAATCACGTCATCGCCACACACCGTGACGTGCAGACTCTCATCGCCGATCTTCGCCACAAACCCATGCGCCGTCTGCTCCACCGTAATCGCAGGCAAGGCGTGGCCAGGATTGAATTGTGCAAAGGCAGTCGAAAGGGAAGCGCCGCCCGCGAAAATTCCGGCAAGCAAGACAAAGCGGGCTAAACGGTCCCTATATATAGATAAGCAAGTCGTTGAAAACATCGTTCTCCTCAAATGCAGCGCGCATCCATTATGTATGACCATCCAGTTCCTTCCTCCAATTAAGTTGTCATCCTGATCGAAGGCGCAGCCAAGTCGAAGGATCTGCGGTCGTTTTTGTAGTTGCCTGCTCGCGCAAAGGCATTACCATGTTTCCGTGCGCACATCCCTCGTCCTCACCCTTGCTCTACTCGCTGCCACACCCATCGCCTTCGCGCAAAAAGTAACCCTCCCCCTCTGGCCAAACGGCGCCCCCGAGACCACGCAGATCACTGGACCCGAGACCGACATCACCAAACCCACCGACGCGCTCGTAGCTGGAAAGAAGCTGATGCACCTCACCAACATCAGCAAGCCGAGCCTCGCCGTCTACCCGCCAACAACGGCGAACACCGGCGCCGCCGTCCTCGTCTTTCCCGGCGGAGGCTACCGCATCCTCGCCTACGATCTCGAAGGCACCGAGGTTTGCATCTGGCTCAACTCCATTGGCGTGACCTGCGTTCTGGTCAAGTATCGCGTCCCCTTCGCTAACCACTATCCCGAAAATACCGCCGATCTCGAAGACGCGCAGCAGGCCATGCGCATCACCCGCACCCACGCCGCCGAATGGCACATCGATCCCAGCCGCATCGGCGTCCTCGGCTTCTCAGCCGGAGCACATCTCGCCGCCGTCCTCAGCAATCACGCCGACTACAAGCGCCCCGGCGAGCCAGCGAACCAGCCCAACGCCCGTCCAGACTTCGCCCTCATCATCTACCCTGGCTATCTATCCGACGCGCCGGCGCTCAACAAGCTGGCCCGCGGCATCGACCCCACCGCCAACACGCCGCCCACGTTCCTGCTCCAGGCCGAAGACGATCCCGTTCACGAAGAGAACTCTTTGGTCTACTTCCAGGCATTAAAGGAAGCAAAGGTCCCAGCCGAGCTTCACATCTTCGCGCAGGGTGGCCACGGCTACGGCTTGCGTCCAACGAATTTACCCATCACTCACTGGCCCGCGCTGGCCGAAACCTGGCTCCACACCATCCATGTCCTTGGAGGTTCATCTGCATCGAAGCAGTAACTCATCCGCGCTAAACTCACTACGAGAGAAACTATGAAAAAACTACTGTCCACTGTTCTTCAGTTCGTCATGTTCCTCCTTGTCTACGCCATTGGTTCGTTGTTTCCCCCCTTCCATATCCAGCGTGTTGTCGCTTCAACTCCCACCTATACGCACATCTTCGTTCTGGACGGTCTCCTCATCGCTCTGGCTCTCTATATCTTGATTGTGCTGGGCGAAACCCTGATGAAGCGCCGTTGTCAGATCACCTGGACCACCATCGCCTTCGTCCTTGCCATGGTCCTCGGCTACGTCATGAAGTTCGGCTTCATCACCCACGAGTTTTAGCTCATGGCGGATGAACCTTTAGATGGCTTCTTTCAGCGACTCGCTGAAGCGCAGCGCCGTCTCGACGCTTCGTTCGCTCATCTTCCGGCGAGTCCGCTGCCGCCGCTCGACGAAGCCGCGACCGCCATCCTCAACGAAGTGGCGATCAAGCTCCACGACAACTATCCCTACGCCCACCCGCTCTACGCCGGGCAGATGCTCAAGCCGCCCCATCCAATCGCTCGTGCTTCCTATGCGCTGGCCATGTCGGTCAATCCCAATAACCATGCGCTCGACGGTGGTCGCGCCAGCTCCGCCATGGAGATCGAAGCTGTCGCTGCCCTCGCAAAGATGTTTGGCTGGCCGCAACACCTCGGCCACCTCACCAGCGGCGGCACCTTCGCCAACCTCGAAGCCCTCTGGATCGCTGGCCAACTAGCCCCTGGAAAATCCATCGCCGCATCCGACCAGGCCCACTACACCCACAGCCGCATCTCCGCCGTTCTCGGTCTACCATTCGTAAAAATTCCGTCCGACAACACTGGCCGTATCGATCTCCGCGCTCTCGAGTCTCTACTCGAAACTCAAACCATCGGCACAGTAGTCGTTACCCTCGGCACCACCGCCATCGGCTCGGTCGACCCGCTCGATGAAATTCTGAAGCTCCAGCAACGCTACAACTTCCGCATTCACGTCGATGCAGCCTACGGAGGCTACTTTACCCTAGCCGCAAATCTCACCCCACAAATTCGAGCTGCCTACGAAGCCATTTCACAAGCCGATTCCATCGTCATCGATCCGCACAAGCACGGCCTCCAGCCCTACGGCTGCGGTTGCGTCCTCTTCCGCGATTCAACCGTAGGCCGCTTTTACAAACACGACTCACCCTATACCTACTTCTCCTCCAAAGATCTTCACCTGGGCGAGATCTCGTTGGAGTGTTCCCGCGCCGGAGCCTCAGCGGTCGCGCTCTGGGCCACGCAGCAACTCGTGCCCTACATCCCCGGTGGCGCCTTCGCACAAGACCTGGAATCAAGCCACGAAGCTGCCCTCGAACTCTACCGCCGCCTCGCTGCCAGCCCCCACTTCGTCACGCCGTCCTTCCTGCCCGCTCTCGATATTGCCTTTTGGACAGCAAAATCGTCGACTCCTGAACTTTCTTCTGCTCTCGCGCAGAGGATTTTTGACGAAGCCGCCCGGCATGATCTTCACCTCGCCCTCGCAACTCTGCCAACTCGCTTCTTTCCTCCGGAGACCTGGCCGCAAACGGAACAATCGGCAAGCGTTACCTGCCTCCGCTCTGTTCTGATGAAGCCCGAGCATTTGGCCTGGATCGACCAGATCTGGGAGCGTCTCTCAAACGCGATAACTGCCGCAGAGAGGGTCAATACCACCCCTGTACCACGATAAGTTCCTCTTTTCCTCGTTGCTTCTTTGGTAAACTAACCGCTATTCGGGGTTACGATCTTCCATCCCCGGAGGTCGTGTTCTCAGCGACTCCGCCGATAGTAAGCGTTAACCTGGCACCCGGGCCCGGCCTTACCGGTCGTAGATTCGGATGAGAAAAGGAAATACCACTTGAGCCTCTCCAACGCGCTCGCTAAAACTTCACCCGACCTCACTTCCCGCAGCATTGCCTATTTCTCCATGGAGATTGCCCTCTCTCCTTCGGTACCCACCTACTCCGGTGGTCTGGGCATGTTGGCTGGCGATACCCTTCGTTCCGCGGCAGACACCTGCCGCCCTATGGTTGCCATCTCGCTCACGCATCGGCGCGGCTACTTCCGCCAGATTCTCGACGCGCAGGGGCAGCAGACCGAGGCTGACGTTCCCTGGTCGCCGGAGACCACTCTCCCCAGCGCCAACAAGGTCATCTCGCTCACCATGCAAGGCCGTCAGGTGCTCGTGCGCGCGTGGCGTTTCGATGTCGTCGGCGTCACCGGCCATGTTATCCCTGTTTTTCTGCTCGATACCGACGTTGAAGGCAACGACGAGTGGGACCGCCGTCTCACCGACCATCTCTACGGTGGCGACACCTACTACCGTCTCTGTCAGGAGACCGTTCTCGGCCTCGGGGGCGTCGCTCTTCTACGTGCGCTGGATTGTAAACCCAGTGTCTATCACATGAACGAAGGCCACGCCGCCCTGCTCAGCATCGGCCTGCTCGAAGAGCATCTCGCCGGCAATCCTCTCCGTGAGGCGCAGGAGATCGATCTCGAAGCCGTTCGCCGCCAGTGCGTCTTCACCACGCACACCCCTGTTCCTGCCGGTCACGACCAATTCGGCCTCGACCAGATGTATCAGGTCCTCGGCCACGACCGCGGCGCTGCCATCGAGCACGCGGGTTGTCTCCACAACGGTCTAATGAACATGACCTACATCGCCCTGCGCTTCTCCCGCTATGTCAACGGAGTCGCCATGCAACACGGCAAGGTCTCGCAGCTCATGTTCCCTGACTACAAGGTTCACTCCATCACTAATGGAGTCCACGCTGGCACCTGGGTCTCGCCTCACTTTCAGGAACTTCTGGACGCTGAGATCTCCAATTGGCGCACCGACAATCAATACTTTCGCTCGGTCTATGGCATCGACCCGGCCCGTATCTCCGCCTGTCACTTCAAAGGCAAGCAGCGTCTCTTCG